>JAPLLC010000218.1 GCA_026387775.1 Candidatus Methylomirabilota bacterium
CCCGCCGTGGACGACGACCGGTCGCATCCCGACCAGCCCCATCAGGATGATGTCCTGGATCACCGCCGTGGTGAGGACGGGGTCCACCATGGCGTTGCCCCCGTACTTCACCACGACGGTCTTCCCCTGGAAGGCTCGGATGTAGGGCAACGCGTCGATGATGGTCTCGGCGCGTGTCGCAGGGATCGGCATGGGCGACTCCGCCCCGCGTGGCGTCAGCCGCGCGGGCTCTTTCCTTTGAGCGTCTGGAGCTCTTTGACACGCGCCTCCATCTCCGCGTTGGCGCGCGCCAGACGGGCGTTCGTCACGGCCAGCTCATCCACCGAGGCGGACAGCTGTTCGAAGAGCTGGGCGGTGGCCAGGCTCAGCGAGACGATACAGGAGAACGTGGTGAAGAGCGCCATGTCGTGCTCGTCGAAGGCCCCGCCCGACACCTTGTTGTTGGCGTTCATGACCCCGACCGTCTTCCCGTTGACCTTCAGGGGGACGCTCATCAGGGAATCGGTGCGGTAACGCGGGTTCCGCTCCCGCTTCCCGAAGGTCGGGTCCTGCGCGAGGTCTCGAATCAGGAGCGGCTCGCCCGTCTGGGCCACCCACCCCGAGATCCCCTCGCCGACACGACAGACGGCCTGCTTCTGGACCGCCGGGTCCAGCCCCTTGGCGTAGGCGATCCGCAGAGTTCCCTCCGGCTCATTGACCAGCATCAGCGAGACGATCTCGACTTCCTGCACCGAGGCCACCAGGTCGATCACCCGCTGGTAGAAGGAGCCCGCGTCTTTCAGAAACTCGCCCAACGTGTCCCAGCGGATCATGTTGGCCAGCTCCAGCGCGCTTTCCTCCAGGCGCGCGAGCTGCGCCAGCCGCGTCGGGTCGCTGCTTCCCTCCCGACTCTGCTGGATGGCGGAGCCGATGGCGTTGACCAGCTCCTCGAAGTTCAGCGGCTTCCGCAGGAAATCCACCGCCCCCCGGCGCATCGCCTGCACCCCGGTGAGGAACGAGGCGCGGCCGCTCACCACGATCACGGGGACCTTTGGATACTCCTGGCGGAACTGGGGCAAGAGATCCAGCCCGTCGATCTCGGGCATCACCACATCCATGATGATGGCCTGGACCGCGTGCTGCGACAGAGTCTCCTTGGCCTGGGGCGCGGTCTCGGAGACCAGGACACTGAAGCCTGCCTTCTCTAGCTCATCCCGGACCAGCGCGAGGAACAGTCTGTCGTCGTCGACTACCAGAACAGTATCCATGCCGCACCACGCCCTTCGCTGGAGGAGCGGGAACCCCGCCGTCCGTCAGAGAGGCCTGACGGCACAGGGTCCCCGACCGACTAAAGGATGTACCGACTCAAGTCCTGATTCGTGACGATGCTCGCCAGCTGCTGCCGCACCACGACAGCCGTGATCTCGACCCGGACCCCGGCCATGTGCGGGGCCTCGAAGGACACCTCGTCCAGCAACCGCTCCAGAATGGTGTAGAGGCGCCGGGCCCCGATATTCTCGGCATTCTGGTTCACCGTGGTGGCGATGGCGGCGATCTCCTCGACGGCATCGGGGGTGAAATGAAGATCCACCCCTTCCGTCGCCAGCAGGGCCGTGTACTGCTTGGTGAGCGCGTTTTCCGGCTCCGTCAGGATCCGGACAAAATCCTGACGCGTCAAGCTGCTGAGTTCCACCCGGAGCGGGAATCGCCCCTGGAGCTCCGGGATCAGATCCGAGGGCTTGGCGACGTGGAATGCTCCCGCCGCGATGAACAGGATGTGATCCGTGCGCACTATCCCGTACTTGGTGCTGACCGTGCAGCCCTCGACGATGGGCAGGAGGTCTCGCTGGACCCCCTCCCGGGACACGTCCGGCCCGTGGGTCCCCTCCCGCCCGGCGACCTTGTCCAGTTCGTCCAGGAACACGATCCCCGAGTTCTCCACCCGGGAGATCGCCTCGCCGATCACTTCCTCCTTGTCCACCAGCTTGTCCGCCTCTTCCTGGGTGAGGATGCGGCGGGCCTCTGCGATCTTGATCTTGCGGCGACGCGTCCGTTGCGGGAGGAGACTCCCCAGCATCTCCTTGAGATTCTCCTGCATCTCCCCCATGCCCTGCCCGCCCAGCATATCGATCACGGGCAGCCCACGATGCGCCACCTCGACCTCCACGGTCCGATCGTCCAGCCCCCCCTCGCGGAGCCGCGCACGCAGTTTCTCCCGCGTCTCGGAACCCTGGCCGCTTTCAGGGGTCGGGGTCGCGCCGAACGTGGCGGGCCTGGCCTGCGGCAGCAGGAGATCCAGGAGCCGCTCCTCCGCCAGCTCCTCCGCCCGCGCCTCGACCTGGCGGCTCTTCTCGCCGCGCACCATGTTGACCGCCAGCTCCAGCAGGTCGCGGATCATCGACTCCACGTCGCGACCGACGTAGCCGACCTCGGTGTACTTCGATGCCTCGACCTTGATGAACGGCGCTTCGGACAGCCGGGCCAGCCGCCGGGCAATCTCGGTCTTCCCCACGCCGGTCGGCCCGATCATGATGATGTTCTTCGGCGCCACCTCGTCCCGCAAGGCCGCGGGCAGTCGTTGCCGCCGCCACCGGTTCCGCATGGCGATGGCCACGGCCCGCTTGGCCTCCTGCTGCCCGATGATGTATTTGTCGAGCTCCGCCACGATCTGGCGGGGGGTCAGCTTGTCCATGTTCCGCTTACAACTCCTCGATCGTGACCCGATCGTTGGTGTAGACGCACAGCCCGGCGGCGATCCGCATCCCCTCCTCCACGATCTCGCGGGCCGAGAGGGTGGAGTGTTTCACCAGCGCCCGGGCCGCGGCCGCGGCATAGCCGCCCCCGGACCCGATGCCGATGATCCCATCGTCCGGCTCGATCACGTCGCCGGTCCCGGAGATGATGAGGGAATCGTCGGCGTTCGCGACCGCCAGGAGGGCCTCCAGCCGGCGCAGCGCGCGGTCCATCCGCCAGTCCTTGGCCAGCTCCACTGCCGCGCGCGGCAGGTTGCCCCTGAACTCCTCCAACTTCGCCTCGAACTTGGCAAACAGGGCGAAGGCGTCCGCCGCAGCCCCGGCGAACCCCGCGATCACCGTCTCGTTGCACATCCGCCGGACCTTCCGGGCGGTGTGCTTCATCACCCGGTCGCCGAACGACACCTGGCCGTCGCCGGCCATGGCCACCCGTCCCGCGTGGCGCACGCATAGGATCGTCGTGCTCCGTACCCGCGGCCGCTCCTCTCGTCGCTGTTCCCGGGGCCTCGCCGTCTCGGCTTGCCGCCCCGCCGCTCGTCTCATCGGCTCCCCGCTCCTTCCGCGGGCGCCCGCCGCGCGGTCCTGGCGCGCGGGTGGGCCCGGTCATAGATCTCCATCACCTTGTCCAGGCTCACGTGCGTGTACCGCTGGGTGGTGCTCAGACGCGCGTGGCCCAGGAGTTCCTGGATGGCCCGAAGGTCCGCGCCGGCGTTCAGCAGGTGCGTGGCGAAGCTGTGCCGCAGGCCGTGCGTCGTGATCTTCTTGCCGAGTCCGCTGGACTGCAGGTGCCGAAGAACGATCAGCGAGACCCCGCGCGAAGTAAGCCGTCCCCCGCGGGCGTTCAGGAAGAGCGCCGCGGCCTCTGCCCGCGTCTCATCCCGGCGTTGCTGGAGGCTCCCTCGGACGTCCAGATACTCCCGCAAGGCTGCCACGGCGGTCCGCCCTACCGGGACAATCCGCTCCTTGCGGCCTTTCCCCAGGACCCGCACCAGCCCTTCGGCAGCATCGAGATCGGCGAGATTCAGCCCCGTCAGCTCCCCGATTCGAAGACCCGAGGCGTAGAACAACTCCAGGATCGCCCGGTCGCGCAGCGAGAGAGTCCCGGCGTCCTTGGAGCTCCCCGACGGACCGGAATCCTCTAGGTACCGCGGGGATGCCATCAGCTGAAAGGCGTCATCCACAGTAAGATGCGCCGTCGTGCGCCGAGGCAGACGCGGACCGACCACCAGCTCGGCAGGGTTGCTCTTCAGCGTCCCCCGCCGGCACAGAAAGCGAAAGAATGACCGCAGGACCGCCAGCTTACGGGCCACGCTGGAGGGCGCCAGATTATCCCCGTGCAAATGGGCCAGGAATCCGCGGATTGCGTACTGGTCTAGCTGCGCAGGCTGCGGATCCGCCTCTCCGCCTCGCCTTTTCCGGAGATAGTCGAGGAATTGGACAAGGTCCACCCGGTAGTTACGCAGGGTGTGGGCCGATGCGTCCCGCTCTGCCCGCAGATGCTGGAGATACTCCTCGATGGCCGCCTGCACGCTCCCTCCACGAGTGAAAATGAAAAGCCGCCGCTCCGCCAGGCGGCGGACCCGGCGGCGCGGCCAGCCGCGCGAAATCTACGCCGGAGCGGCCGAAAGATCAAGTGAAAATGGGGACCGCAGGCTGAGGGCGTCTATCGCCGGCTCGCGTGAAGGATGGTGCGGCCGATGATCTCATCCTTTTTGTAGCGCACGATTACGTCGTCATCGGTGAGGTCGCTGTCCGTCGCGTGGCTTGGCTTTCTGAAGTTGGCGTCAGGATTCGCTCCACGGTATGGGCGATGTGTGGGAGATCTGTCCGCACATCTCCTCGGTGGCCTGCCGCCACGCCTGAAAGTCCGCTTGCGCGCGGACGGCGAGGCAGTGGTTTCGCTCGCGGCGATTGCGGACAACCTGAGACAGCGTCGGCAGCAGGCCGAAGTTGGCGTTGATGGGCTGGAAGGTGGCGGGAGCGGTGCTCACCAGGTAGTGGAGCAACCCGCCCAGCATCGTGGTGGGCGGAGGCCAGACCGGCGATTTTCCGGTGAGCAGTCGTGCCGTGTTGACCCCGGCGAGCAATCCCGTTGCCGCGGATTCCAGGTAGCCCTCGACCCCGGTGAGCTGCCCGGCAAAGAAAACTCCCGGGTCTCCCCGGAACTGGAGTGTCCGCTCCAAGAGCAACGGCGCCGTGAGGAAGGTGTTCCGGTGGATCGACCCGTACCGGAGGATCTCGGCCCGCTCCAACCCGGGGATCAGACGCAGGACCTCGGCCTGGCTCCCCCGCCGCAGCCGCGTCTGGAAGCCGACCAGGTTGAACATCGTCGGCTGGCCGTCCGATCCCTGGTTCTCCTGTCGGAGCTGCACCACGGCAAAGGGCCGCTGCCCCGTCCGCGGATCCCGCAGACCCACCGGGCGCATCGGGCCGAAGCGGAGCGTGTCCTCCCCTCGCTCCGCCAGCTCCTCGATCGGCAAACATCCCTCGAAGTACTTGGGCCGCTCGAAGTCGTGGAGCGGATAGCGCTCTCCGCGGAGCAGCGCCTCCCGGAACCGCTGGTACTCCTCCCGTGTGAACGGGCAGTTGAGATAGTCGGCGCCCCCCACCTCGTAGCGGGCGGCGGCGAAGGCGACCTCGCGGTCGATCGAATCGGCGGACACGATGGGGGAGATGGCATCGTAGAAGTAGAGCAGCCGACCGGTGGGCGGAGCCGCGGTCGGGGGCTCCAGAAACGCCGAGAAGCGCTCTTCCAGGTCTGCCGTGAGCCGCTCGGAGGTGAGCGGACCCGAAGCCACGATGACCGGGCGCGCCTCCGGAAGCGCGGCCACCTCTTCCCGGATCAGCTCGATCTTGGGATGGGTCTCGATCGCCTGGGTAACCGCGGCGGCGAACGGTTCGCGGTCCACCGCCAGGGCCGAGCCCGCCGGGACCCGGTGCGCCTCGGCGGTGGGAAGGATCAGCGACCCAAGCGCCCGCATCTCCCGTTTGAGGAGACCGCTCGCATCTTCAAGGGATTCGGATTTCAGGGAGTTGCTGCAGACCAGCTCGGCGAGGCGGTCGGTCTGGTGGGCCGGCGTCCGGACCGTCGGGCGCATCTCGAAGAGACGGACGGCGACGCCGCGCTCCGCCGCCTGCCAGGCGGCCTCGCAGCCGGCCAGCCCGCCGCCGACAATCGTGACGATATGTTCAGACATGTGGAAGTGTGAAAAATGACCAATGACCAATTCCCAATGACCAACCGGCCGGATCCATCATTGGAGATTGGTCATTGGTCATTGGTCATTGTCTTTGCAGCGTTGGTCACTTCAGCCGCGGCCTCGCGCTCGTAATTGCACCCTTCCTTCGCACACCGGATCGTCGTCCCCGTCTTGGCGCGCTTCTCGACCAGGAACGGCGCCTGACAGGCCGGGCAAGGCTCGGGCAGGGGGCGGTCCCAGAGCGTGAAATCGCACTGCGGATAGGCGGTGCAGCCGTAGAACGTCCGCCCCCGCTGGGTGCGCCGCGCCGCCAGGTCGGCCCCGCACTTCGGGCACATCACCCCGATGGGGATCGGCTTGACGTTCTTGCACTTCGGATAGGTGCTGCACGAGTAGAAGCGGCCGAAGCGGCCGGTGCGGATCACCATGGGGGCGCCGCAGGTCTCGCACGTCAGGTCGGTCGGCTCGGGCGGGGCAGCCGCCTCTTTGGCCACCTTCACCACCGTCCGGCACTCCGGATAGCCGGAGCAGGCCAGGAACGGGCCGAAGCGGCCGCGCTTCAGCACCATGGGCTTCCCACAGTTCTCGCAGGCTTGCCCTTCGGCGACTCCCTCCCCGTTGCCCCCCGCCTCCGGACCGCCGCTGCCCGACAGCTCTTTGGTGCTCTTGCAGTCCGGATAGCCGGAGCAGGCCAGGAACTTCCCGAAGCGGCCCCACTTCACGACCATGCTCTTGCCGCACTTCTCGCAGATCTGGTCGCTCGGCTCCTCCATCGCCTTCACGTTCTTCATCTTCTTCTTGGCGTGCTCCAGCCACTTGGCGAAGGCCGCGTAGAACTCGTGCATCGACTCCAGCCAGTCGGCCGTCCCCTCCTCGATCTCGTCCAGCCGGGTCTCCATCTGCGCGGTGAAACCGGGATCGAGGATGCGGGGAAAGCTCTCCACCAAAAGATCCACCACGATCTCGCCCAGCTCCGAGGGCTTGAACTTTCCCTCCGTCTTGACCGCGTAATCCCGATTCTGGATCACGCCAAGGATCGCCGCATAGGTGCTGGGCCGGCCGATCCCCTTCTCTTCCAATTCCTTGACCAGGGTCGCCTCGGTGAAGCGCGGGGGGGGCTGGGTGAAATGCTGCACGGGGTCGAGACCCCGGCAGTCGAGGGCCTGTCCCTTTTCCAGCGAGGGAAGGTCTCGCTCCTCATCTTCTTCGGCGTCGGCCTCTCCGTTCTTGGCGGAGGCGCTCGCCTGGGCCTCGTCACGCCCCTCCACGTAGACCTGCATGAATCCCGGGAACGTCATGTGCTGGCCGCTGGCGCGGAAACCGAACCGGCCGGCCGCGATCTCCACCGACGTCGTGTCGAAGAGCGCCGGCCGCATCTGCGAGGCCACGAAGCGGTTCCAGATCAAGGTGTACAGGGCGAGCTGATCCCGGGTGAGATGGGAGGCGATCTGCGCCGGCTCCAGCAGGACGGAGGTCGGCCGGATGGCCTCGTGTGCCTCCTGGGCCCCCTTGCCGCTCTTGTAGACCGGCGGGCGTTCCGGCAGGAATTGGGCGCCGTAGCGCTCGGCGATGAGCGTGCGAGCTTCGGCCTGCGCCTCGGGCGAGACGCGGGTGGAGTCGGTGCGCATGTAGGTGATGAGCCCGACCGACCCGGCGTCGCCCACGTCGATCCCTTCGTAGAGCTGCTGGGCCACCTGCATGGTCTTCCTGGCCGTGAAGCGGAGCTTCCGCACCGCCTCCTGCTGGAGCTTGCTGGTCGTGAAGGGCGGCACGGGGTTCCGCCGCTTCTCTTTCTTGGTGAGCGACGCGATCCGATAGGTGGTTCCGGGCGCGGCGAGCTCTGCCAGGATCCGATCCGCCTCGGACTGCGAGGCGATGGCGGCCTTGGTCCCGTCCACGCGCGCCAGGCGGGCGGGAAACTCGGGCCCGACCCCGTCCGGCCGGGCGACTCGCGCCGTGACGGTCCAGTACTCGGTGGGGACGAAGGCCCGGATCTCCTTCTCGCGATCCACCACCAGCCGGAGCGCCACCGACTGGACCCGCCCGGCGGAGATCCCGCGGCGGACCTTCTCCCAGAGTAGCGGGCTGATCTTGTATCCGACCAGCCGGTCCAGGATGCGGCGCGCCTGCTGGGCATCCACCTTCCGCTGGTCGATCGAGCCCGGGTGGGCGAACGCCTCCGTGACCGCGCGCTTGGTGATCTCGTTGAACATCACCCGGTGCACCGGTTTCTTGGCGGCCTTCAGCTCGTGGGCCAGGTGCCAGCAGATCGCCTCCCCCTCCCGGTCGGGGTCCGCGGCCAGGTAGATCGCGCCCGAGGTCTTGGCGGCCTTCTTCAGCTCGGCCAGGATCTTTTCCCGCCCTTTGACGACCTCGTACTTGGCCGCAAAATCCTTCTCGACGTCCACCGCCAGGCTTTTGACGGGAAGGTCGCGCACGTGCCCCATGGAGGCCTTGACCGTGTAGTTCCGCCCCAAAAACTTGTTGATCGTCTTGGCTTTCGCCGGGGATTCAACGATGACCAACGACTTCGCCACGGATGCAATCTCCTTCAAGGTAAGCGGTCAACTTTCAGCGCTCAGCCGTCGGCACCGGAACTTCGCTGATCGCTGATCGTGTCTTGCCGAGAATCGAAAACCCAAGGCCAGAAACCGGCCTTGGGTCCATCGGTGCCTGCCGACTGCGGAAGGTCGAGAGGCTACCCCCCGTCCTGCCGCTCGAACACCTTGCCCTTGACCTGCCGGACAACCTCTTTCATCTCCAGTCCAACCAGGACCGCGGCGACCCGTCCACCGCCCCAATCACTCTTTACGATGAGCTGATCAATGTGCAGCGGCCCGCCCGCCAAGAGATCGAAGAGGCGCTGCTCGTCGGCCGTCAACTCCGGCGGCGGCGGCTCGGCCGGTCGCGCCCGCTTTCTGCCCTTCAGGTTGGGCACCAGCTCGACGAGCACATCCTCCCAATTCTCCACCAACTTGGCCCCGGCCTTGATCAGCCGATTGCTGCCCTCGCTGTATTGGGCGTGCACCCGGCCGGGAACCGCGAAAACCTCCCGCCCCTGCTCCAGGGCGTGGTGCGCGGTGATGAGCGCCCCGCTCTTCACCCCCGCCTCGACCACCACGACTCCGAGACTCAGGCCGCTGATGATCCGGTTTCGGCGCGGAAAGTGGAGCCGCAGCGGCGCCGTCCCGAGGGGAAATTCACTGAGGAGGGCGCCCGAGGGCGTCACCTCCTCCGCCAACTCCCGATGCTCGGGTGGATAGATCTCGTCCAGACCGCTCCCCAGGACCGCCAACGTCGGGCCGCCGGCATCGAGCGCGCCCCGATGAGCGGCGGCATCGATGCCGCGTGCCAGGCCGCTCACGATGGTGATGCCGCGGCGAGCCAGCTCTCCTGCCAGCTCCCGCGCCACCGCCTCGCCGTAAGCCGTGGCGCGTCGCGACCCGACGGTGGCCCCCGCCGCATCGTCTCCCGGTTCCATCCGCCCGCGCACGTACAGGACCGGCGGGTCCGAGGCGATCTCCTGCAGCCGGGCGTGATACTCGGCAGCTCCCCAGACAAGGACGCCGACGCCGGCCGCTTCAACCCG
>JAPLLC010000300.1 GCA_026387775.1 Candidatus Methylomirabilota bacterium
GGGGGGGGCGCGGGCATCTTCGCAGGTCGTGGCGGAGGCGGCGGCGAGGGCGCGCGATCGACGTCCGCCTCGGCCGGGCGCACCACCACCGAAGCCACGTCGGGGAGGCTGGCCAGGAACGCCTGCACCTCGGCCGCGGAGCGGGTCGTAGCGACCAGCAGTGAGAGTCCGCCGGAAAACTGTCCGGCCTGCACCTGCTCGGCCGTCGGGGCGGAGCGGATCAACTCCCCGAGGTCCCGCGCTCGGCGCAGGGTGATATACGCCCGCGCCGAAGGCAGCGGGGCATCCGGCACGATTCTGAGATCGACGGCGAATCGGGTCCGGCCCGATCCCGCCTCTTTGCCGGGCGCCTCTGCGGCCGCCGCCGCGCCGGGGGCGCGGGGAGCCGTCGTCGCGGGCGGAGCGCTCGGTGCCAGGACGAGGGAAGCTATCTTGGCGACATACTCCTCCGACATCAGCGTCGGGGCGCCGCCGGCCGCGATCTCCTCCACGGCCCGCCGCAGCAGATCCACTCCCTCGAAGAGGGTGTCCACACTGCGACGCTCCAGCCTTCCCTTGCCGCCGCGGAACTGCTCCAGAAAGTCCTCCATCCGGTGCGAGACCCTGGACAGCTCCTCGTATCCCATGGAGGCGGACATTCCCTTGATGGAATGCGCCTCACGAAAGAGCGTGTCGATGGCCCCGCGGTCGCTGCCGTCCTGCTCCAAGGCGAGGAGCAGCCCGTCCATCCGCTGCAAGCGGTCCTGCGACTCGCTCACATACATCTTGACGTACTTCGACATGTCCATGGCAGCGTCTATCCTTCGACCCGAGACATGGTCGGGCTGCGCAGATCCGCCGCGAGCAACGAAGCCTCGTAGATAGCCTTTGCCATCTCCCCGATGGGGATCAGGCGATCCGCCAAGCCGGCCTCCGCCACCGCCCGCGGCATTCCGTAGACGACGCAGGAAACCTCCGCCTCGGCGAAAACCGCGCCTCCCTGCGCCTTGATCGCCCGGGCTCCTTCGAGGCCGTCGCGGCCCATCCCGGTCAACACCACCCCGATGGCTCGCGGGCCAAAGACCGCCGCCAGCGAGAGGAACAGCGCATCCACCGAGGGGCGGACTCCATGTCGTGGGGGATCGTCCGTGAGGCGGGTCCAAAAGGTGGCGGGCCAGCTCCTCTCCACCTGTAAGTGGTGACCAGCCGGCGCCAGGTAGAGCCTTCCGGGCAGCGCCACCTCCCCGTCCTTCGCCTCCACGACCGGGATGGAGGCGGTCTCGTTCAGGCGGCGACCCAGGATGCGCGTGAATTTCGGGTGGATGTGCTGGACCAGAAAGGCGAAACCGAGCCGGGGCAGCGCGAAGTCCTCGAGGAGGGTCAGCAGAGCCCGCGGGCCCCCGGCGGAAGAGCCGATGCCCACACCGCCCGGCAAGTTCAATTGGGGTCGGCGATCCGATCTCGGCGGAGCGCCGTCCTGGTCCGTCACCGGGAATCTCCCGGGCGGTCCGGCGGTGTGAGGGACTGCAACTGATCGTCCAGCCCCAGGACGCTCTGTACCACCTTGATCACCCGACTGGGCTGGAACGGCTTCACGATGAAATCACGAGCGCCCGCCTCGATCGATTCGGCGATGAGCGCCTCCTGCCCCAGGGCGCTGCACATCACCACCTTGGCCGTCGGGTCGCGCCGCATGATCTCCCTGAGCGCGGTGATCCCATCCATCTGGGGCATGACGATATCCATCGTCGTGAGGTCCGGCCGGAGTTCCTCGTAGAGGCGCACCGCCTCCACCCCGTTCTCCGCCTCGCCCGCGATCACGAAGGGGCCGCGGGCAAAGATGTCGCGGATCATGCTGCGCATGAAGATGGCGTCGTCCACGACCAAGATCTTGATGCTCACATCCACCTCCATCCTGAGCGATCAGGGACCGGTCAGACGCGCGGGAGATCCTGGACTCCTCGCGGCTCCAACGTGATGCCCCACTCGGGGAGCGATCGGGCGAATACCCGCGCCGGGTCCAGCAGGCCGACCACTTGCCCCTGGGTCTCGAAAACCGCCTCCAAGCAGCCCGTCCCGTCCCCGCGGAGCGGCGGAGGATCGAGGGCCGAAACGGAAACCCGCCGCACCCCTCCAATGCGCTGCGCCGCCACGCCGATGCGAAGCTCCGGATCCCCCAAGTCGAGCACGATGATGTGCGTGTCTGGCTGCGTCCCGGACGAGATGCCCAGACAGGCCGCCAGACCAAAAAGCGTCAGGACCCGCCCGCGGATGTTCAGCACCCCCTGGATCTCGGCCGGGGCGGTGGGGACACGGATCACGCGATCCAGCGGCTGCACCTCGCGGGCAAATTCGATGGGTAGGGCAAACCACTCGTCGCAGGCCTGGAAGAGGATCACCCGGCGGAACTCTTCCGGCGCCTGCTCCGCCATGTTGCCAGACTCGAAGCGGACCAGGGCGTCTTGCGTCTCGCTAAGCTCCGACATTGAATCGCGCCACCAGCGTCTTGAGTTTGTCCGCCAGCCCGCTCAACTGCTGCGCAGAGTGGGCCATCTGCTCCATGGAGGCCGTTTGCTCCGTGGTCGCCGCCGAGGCCTCCTCCGTCGATGCGGCGTTGTCCTCCGCCACCTTGGCGATCTCGTCGATGGTCTTCACCAGGGCCTGGGCCCCTTCGGTCTGCTGCTGGGTCAGGGCCGAGATCTCCTGCACCTTCTTGACTTCCTCCACCACCCCGCGCACGATCTCTTCCATGGCATCGCTCGTGTAGGTGAGAACGTCGCGGCCCGAGGCGATGTCCCGCGTGGCAACCTCCATCGAGTCGACCACCTTGCTGTTCTCCGACTGCAACTCCTTGATGATCACGGCGATCTTGTCCGCCGAGCCGGCGGCCTCGGTGGCCAGCTTACGGACCTCTTCCGCCACCACGGCGAAGCCCCGGCCGGCCTCGCCGGCACGCGCCGCCTCGATGGTGGCGTTCAGGGCCAGCAGGTTCGTCTGCTGCGCGATCTTGGTGATCACGTCCACGATGGTCCCGATTTGGTGAGTCTTGTCGCTCAGGACCTTGACGCCACCCGCCGCCCCCTCGATGATGGCGAAGACTCCCCGCATCTTCTCCATGGCCTCGCGGGCCGACTTTCCGCCCGTCTGGGCCGTGTAACCCGACTCCGCCGCCGCCTCGGCGGCGGCCTTGGCGCGGGAGGCGATCTCGCTGATGGCGTTGGCCATCTCGCGCATCACCTTGGACGTCTGCTCGACCAGGCCGGCCTGATGCTCCGCCCCCTTGGCGATCTGCTCCACCGTGGCGGCGATCTCCTCGGTGGAGGAATTCATCTCCTCCGCCGAAGCCGAGAGGGCCACGGCGGAACCTGTGACGGCATCGGAGGTCGTCTTGACCTCGCGCGCGAGCTCTCGCAGATTCCCCACCATCAGGTTAAAGGTTTCCGCCAACTCCCCCACCTCGTCGGTGGTGTTCACGGGGACATCCTTCGTCAGGTCTCCCTCCGCCACGACCCGCACGGCCGCCGCCAGCGATCGGATCTCGGTGGTGAGGCCCTTGGCCATGACGAAGGCCAGGATCAGCCCCAGCAGGATACCGAGAAAGCCCGTAATGATGAGAGCGTTCTCTTGCGGGATGAAACGACGGAAGGGGATGGACAGCACGCTGGGCAAAATGGCCGCCAAGATCACCGCGAGGAAAGCGAGGTACATCTTCTTGCCGATCGTCGTCGTGGATTCCATAGAGTTCCTCCTCGCGGGGATCAGACTTCCCCGGGCAATCGCGCCGCGTCGCGGACGCGCGCGCACATCGAGCCGCAATGTAAAATAGCCCAGACAAAACGACGAAGTCAAGCGGAAAGCCCTATATCCATGGGCAGTTCAAGCCCTGCGAGCCCGCGGGACCCCGCCGGAGCACAGGTCACCTCCCGCGCTTTCGGTAGACGCGCTCCGGAATGTTAACCGCATCAAAGAGTCCCCGGGCAAGGCCGGCGAGCCCCTCGACCTTGCCCAGGACCAGGAAGCCCCCCACGTTGAGCGCCCCATGGACGGCCAGCAGGACGCGCTCCTGTAGCTGCTCCGTCATGTAGATAAGCACATTGCGGAAGACGACGAGGTCGATCCGGCCAAACGGCACGGGGTCGAGGATGCTGTGCAGCCTGAAGTAGACCATGCGGCGCACCTCGGGCGCCAGGTGATAGTCGGTCCCGACCGGTGTGACGATAGTCGGTCTCGACCGGCGTGAAGTATCGCTGCTTCCAGCGCGCCGGGACGGATTTCAGGCTGATGGCGGGATAGCGACCCTCCTGGGCCAGGCGGAGGCAGCCCGGGTCGACGTCGGTCCCGTAGATCGCGGTGGAGTATCGGCGGATGGCGTCCGGCGCAACCTCCATCAGGAGCAGAGCCAGGGAGTACGGCTCTTCTCCGCAGGCGCAGCCCACGCTCCAGAAACGAAGCGCGCGCGCGCCGGTCCGCTCCTTGTCCGACAGGATGCTCGACAGCGCCTCGTGTTCGATGGCGCGGAAGGTGGAGGGGTTGCGAAAAAACTGGGACACATGAATCGTCAGGGCCTTGACCAGCTGGGCCCGCTCGATCGGATCGCGCGCCACCCGCCTCAGATAGACCCTGAGATCGGGGGCCTCGCACGCCCGCTGGCGAACCGCGATCCGGCGGAGCACGCACCGGTCCTTGTACAGGCCCAGGTCGATGCCCCCCGCCGCCACCACGAGGTCGCGGAGGCGGCGGTAGATCTCCTCCTCGAATCGCCCCTGGATGCCCGACCTCTGTGACTCGCGCTCTGACCCCATGCCGACCTCTGGCGCTTCGCCGTCGGACGTCACCCCGGGCATCCGCAGTCGGACTGCGGCTGTTCTCAGCGCTTCCTTGGCAAGTCCCGCTTGGTTCCCCGCGTTTGCCCCGTCCCCACCATGGGATCCGCCTGGGCGTCCATCCCGGAGACTACCCGCAGGCTCTGCTCGAATTCCTTGAGCCGTGCCACCTCGAGCTTCAGTCGGCTGAGCTGCTCGGCCTGACCATCGAGCAGGGAGGTGAGCGAGCGGTTTTCCCGCTCCAGGTACGTCATTCGGGCGAGGTCCACTTGGCCGCGGAAGAGGCCAAGGACGGAGGTCGTGGAGCCGACCAGCAACACCACAAAGAGGAGCAGGGCCACGAGCAGGAGCCGCTTTGACACCCGTACCCGACGCATGCGGCCGGACTCCGTGAAGGCGACGATCGTCACCGCCCCGTCCACCGCTCGCGTCCAGCGCGTGAGGCCGGCGCCCCGACTGCGGCGCGTCCTCGAGCCCATCCGCCTCTCCTCTTCGCTCACGCGTCGCACCGCCCGGCCAGGCAGCTCCGGGACGAGACCCGACCGCTCACGCGCCGGGTCGGAAATGATCGAAGCCTCCCGTCAAGACGTCGGTCTGCCCGTCCGCACCTGTCAGGGTAACCTCCGGAGGGCCGGCGTGCACCTCCCCGATCCGCGCGACGGAAAGCCCGGGCGCGCCTCCGGCCAGGATCGGCCGGGGATCGGTCCCGCTGGCGAAGAGGAGCTCATAATCCTCCCCGCCCCGGAGGACCAGGTCCAGGACATCCCGGCCGGTCCAGCGCGCCATCACCGTCGCGCCCGGATGCACGGGAAGCTGATACGCGAAAAACCGCACCCCGACCCGGCTTTCCCGACAGAGGTGGCCGGCATCGGAGGCGATCCCATCGCTCAGATCGATCATGGCGGTGGCGCACTGAAGCAAGGCCTGTCCGGCCGTAAGACGGGGCACTGGGGTCAGGTGCGCCGACACCGCGGCCTGGATGGCGGCTTCCTCTTCCGGGCCGAGCCACTCGGGCCGCGCGACATGGGGAGGCCACGCCGCACCCGAGCGGAGCCCCATCTCCAGGGCGAGCAGGCCGGCGGCGGAGCCGCCCAGTCTCCCCGTGACCCAGAGGCCGTCCCCGGGCTGCGCGCCGGATCGCCGGATGGCCCGGCCCGCCGGCGCCTCCCCCAACAGCGTGACTGAGAGGACCAGACCGCTTTGGGACTTGCAGGTGTCTCCTCCGGCCAGCGTGACGCCCCAGGCGTCTGCCTCGGCCTCGAGACCGGCCAGCACTTCCTCGACCTCTGCCAGCGTGATCCCCGCCGCGGGAATCCCCAGTCCAAGCAGCGCATAGAGCGGCTGTCCCCCCATGGCGGCTATGTCGCTCAGATTGACCGCCAGCGTCTTCCGTCCCAGCGCGAAGCCGCCACCCCACTCCCGCCTGAAGTGCACCCCCTCAAGGAGCATGTCCGTGGTCGCCAAGAGTTCCCGGCCCGGCTCGATCCTCAGAACGGCCGCGTCGTCACCGATCCCGAGGACGGTGCCGGACGAGCGATGCCGGATCCGCTCGCGGATCCGGCCGATCAGACCGAACTCTCCCAGGACTGCCAGCGCGGGATCGATCCGATTACTCATCATTCGTCTCAGAGAGCCACCTGTTCCAGGTCGGCCAGCACCTGCCGGCGCAGTGCGTGAACGCTCCGAAAGCTCCGGACGATGCGCCCCGCCTCGACCAGGGGCAGGAGAAGCGGAAGCGCCTCCGCCCCGCAGCAGGTCGGCCGGGCCGTCCCCGCCGCCAGCACGTGATGCTGCCCGCACCCCGCGCAGCGGAAGACCGCCTTCCGGCCCGACATCTTCCCGCGCTTGGCGACAGGGGTCCCGTCCACCTCGACGATGTCCATGGCGAAGTTCAGGACCGGGGCGTTGCTGATCGCGGTCCCCACCCCGTAGGCATCCGCGACCGGATTCAACCGAAGGATCTCCTCCTCGTCCAGGCCGCCGCTCACGAAGAGCTTCACATGCCGGAATCCCCGCAGGTCCAGTTCCCACCGGACCTCGCGGAGGATCCCCGCCAGGTCCCCGCGACGGGAGGCCGGAGTGTCGAGCCGCACCGCAACCAGTTGATCCCCCAGGGCCTCGGCCACCCGGACCGCCTCCACCTTCTCGTCCCCGAAGGTGTCAATCAGTACCACCCGCTGGACCGCTCGGTCAATGATCTCGTTGAAGGCCTGCGCCGCCACCACCGTGTCCCCGAGCATCAGAACCAGCGAGTGGGGCATGGTTCCACTCGGCTCGAGCCCGAGGAGCTCGGCGCTCTTCACGACCGCCACCCCGTCGCAGCCTCCCAGAAACGCGTTGCGCTCGATCATGGGGGCAAGCGTCGGGTGCATCCGTCGCGCCCCGAAGCTCACCACCGGGTGGTCGCCGGCCGCCTTCTTGCATCGCGCGGCCTTGGTGGCCACACCCGAGGCTTGGCAGATCAACCCCAAGAGCGCCGTCTCGTACTGGGCGAAGTCCACGTACCGGCCCTCGATGGTCAGCACCGGCTGCATCGTGCCAAAGACCGTGCCCTCGGGGAAAGCGTGGACGGTCACGGGCAAATCTCGGAGCAGCGCCGCAACCTCCTCGATGCCCGCCAAGACACCCCACCCCCAACCCGCCGGGAAGCCCTTCAGCACTACTTCCGTCACCACTCGCTTTGTGATCCCCTTCTGCCGGAGGATCTCCAGGGTGCGCATGAAGTAGACGTCGGTGACCTGGCCGCTTCTGATGTCTTCGTCCGTCGCTGTGTGAAAGAGGGGCGCACTCATCGGGTTCCCTTTCGCGTGGCCGGCAGGGGAAGCTGTCGGTCCTTCACTCCTCGTCGCTGCCGCTTTCCGTGTCGCCGTCGGCGGCTCCTTCCCGCACCGGCAGCGCCTCGCTGACCCGCGCAAATTCCTCCAGCGTCAACGTCTCGCCCCGCCGCCGCCCCTCGACCCCAGCCGTCAGGAGGGCCGCTTCGACCGCCTGCGTCGGCCAGCCGGCGCGCGCCAGGGCATTCCGCAGCATCTTTCGCCGTGTGCCGAAGGCCGCCCGGACCACGGCGAAGAGCTGCGCGGGGTTCGCCGTGGGTACCCCGGGAGCGTCGAGAAGGTCGAGCCGGACCAGCGTCGAATCCACCTCGGGAACCGGATAGAACGCGGTGCGAGGGATGGAAAAGACCGTCCGTACCGTGGCCCAGTACTGGCACGCCAGCGTGAGCGACCCGTAGGCCTTCTCCCCCGGCGGGGCGGTCAGCCGCTCGGCGACCTCCCGCTGCATGGTGAGAAACAGCGCATCAAACAGCGCCCGGTGGCGAAGCAACCGCAGGATCAGCGGGGTGGTGATGTAATACGGGATGTTGGCCACCACCCGGATCCGACCCCGCTGTGGGTGACCCTGGAGTGCCATCGGGAAATCGAAAGCCAGGGCGTCGGCGACCTCCACGGTGAGTCCTGTCTGGCCCGCCAATCGCGCGGACAGGGCCTGCGCCAGTCCCCGGTCCACCTCCACCGCCAGGACGCTGCCCCCCGCGCGGAGCAAGGCCTCGGTGAGGATGCCCGTCCCGGGGCCGATCTCCACCACCGCGCGGTCGCGGTCGATCCCGGCCGCCTCGACGATCCGGTCGCGCACCTGGGGGTCGACCAGGAAGTTCTGGCCGCGGTGCCGCCGGGGCCGTAGTCCGTGCCGCCGGAGCAAAACCCGGGTCTGGGACAGGAGCGAGGCGGGAAGCGAGCCTGCGGGGGTCACCCGCCGGCCGCCCGAGGGGTCGCTTGGGCCAGGTAGATGCGAGCAAGCGGGTGGGTGGGGTCGAGCGTGAGAGCGCGCTCCCATGCAGCGATCGCTTCCGCCGGGTTCCCCATCTTCCAGTGCAGCAGGCCGAGGTTCACGTGCGCCTCGACGTAGTTCGGCTTCAGATCCAGCGCGCGAAGCAGGGAGTCCTTGGCACCGGCGTAATCCTCCAATTCGCGGCAACTCACCGCACGCCGGATATAGATGTCCGGAAAGTTCGGACACAGCTGGAGCGCCATGTCGTACTCGCCGACCGCCTCCGCATACATCCCCAGCGTGTGATACTTCTTCGCCAGGTCGGCGTGGGCGTTGGCCAGCTTTCCCCGAACCCCCAGGCCCGGAAGGCCGGCCGTCCCCGGCTCACGCTCTTGAACCTTGCCCACCTCTTGCGCCGCTTGCTCGTAGGCCCCCATCTCGGCCAGGGTGATGGCCAGGTTCAGCTGCACCTCGCTGTAGGTCGGGTTGAGCGTCAGGGCCCGCCGAAAAAGCTCGACCGCCTTCTCCGGCGCCCCGCGATGACTGGCGATCAGACCCAGCATGTTGTAGACATTCGCGTAGGTGGGGGTGCGCCCGACCACCTCCAGAAAGAGTCGCTCCGCCTCGGCGTACTCCCCCGCCTCAAACGCCACCGTCCCCTGCTGGATAAGTTGCCGCACCTCGGTTGCCACGTTGTCGGCCTCGATCACTCTCGTCATCAGCCGCTCGCCGGAGGCGAGGGGCCGTGATCAGCGGAGAAACTGATAGCTGCGGACCGTGTCGGCCAGTTCGTCCCAAGTCTCCTGAAGCGCCTGCTTCATCTGCTCCATCATGCCGGGCCCTTCGGGCTTGGGCTGGCCCGTCCGGACCAAGGTGGTGGCCAGGCGCCTCGCGGCGAACGGGGCCCACTCCGACTGCGCGTGGTCCTGCACCAGGCGCTGGAAGGCGACCCGGGCCTCGTCCTTCTGTTCGAGGCGCCAGAGCGATTCCCCGAGATAATACAGGGCCTGGTCCTCGAACTCGCTTCCCGGGTACCGCTGGAGGGCGCCCGTGGCCCGCGCCGCGGCGGCCGCGTAGTTCTCCCGGCTGAAGTAGAAGGCCGCCACGTATACTTCTTTCTCGGCGAGCTTCTTGCGCGCCATCACCGCCCGCTGCTGGCCGTCCGACACGAACGGCGAGTCGGGCATCTGCTTGATCAGAATGTCGAACTCCTCCAGAGCCTTCTGGGTGGCCGTCTGGTCCCGATCCGGCGTATCCGCCATGCGGAAGTACGTCATCCCCAGATAGTAGTGTGCCTCATCCGCCCGCTCGGATTGGGGGTGCAGTTCCAGGAAGCGCTGGTACTCGGTGCGGGCCTCCTCGTATTTCTTATCCAGATAGAGCGCCTTCGCCAGCGTGAGGCGGGCCGAGATGACCAGCTCACTGTCCGGGTACTGGTTCATCAGCCGCTGCAGGTTCTTCCGCGCGTCCTCGTAGCGTTTCCGCTGGATGTCCGCCTCCGCCGACCGGAGCAGCGCCTGATCCGACTGGGCGGCCTCGCGGCGCGGCGGGGGCCCGTAGAGCTTGTCGTAGATGGCGCATCCCTGCAGACAGAGGAGAACGGCGGCCAGAAGCGTGACCCCGCGGGCGTATCGCGCTCGCCGCCCGCGCGGGGATTGTCCGGTCTCGTGATTCACTATCGTCTGTCGCATCCGAACACCCATGTCTCCCACACTCGGACCGGGCCATGAGGACCCCGGCGATGGCGAGCTCTACACTGCTGCAACGCAGCGACGAGGAGGTCGTTACGCCGACTCGGCCTTCTTCTTGTAGAGAATGATGGGGTGCTTCCGCTCGATCACCACATCTCGATTGATGATGCATTCACTGATGCCGGACTGAGAGGGGAGATCGTACATGATGTCGAGCATGATATCTTCCAGGATGGCCCGTAGTCCTCGAGCGCCCGTCCCCCGCTTTGCCGCCTCTTCGGCCACCGCCGTCACGGCGTCCTCGGTGAAGGTCAGCTTCACCTGCTCAAAATCGAAGAACTTCTGGTACTGCCGGAGCAGGGAATTCTTCGGCTCCTTGAGGATGCGCACCAGGAGCTTTTCGTCCAGTTCCTGCAGGATGGCCACCACCGGGAGCCGACCCACCAACTCCGGGATCAGCCCGTACCGCAGGAGGTCTTCCGGCTGGAGCTCGCCCAGGATCTCGGTCAGCTTCCGATCCTTGCGCCCATGGATCTGGGCGCCGAATCCCACCCGGCGCTCTCCCCCGCGCGCCTGGACGAACTTTTCCAGGCCCACGAACGCCCCGCCGCAGATGAACAGGATGTTGGTGGTGTCCACCTGAAGATATTCCTGCTGGGGATGCTTGCGCCCCCCCTGGGGTGGAACGTTGGCGACGGTCCCCTCTAGGATCTTCAGCAGGGCCTGCTGGACTCCTTCGCCGGAGACGTCGCGGGTGATGGAAGGATTCTCGGACTTTCGAGCGATCTTGTCGATCTCGTCGATGTAGATGATGCCTCGCTCCGCCCGCTCCACGTCATAGTCCGCCACCTGGAGCAGCCGAAGGATGATGTTCTCGACGTCCTCGCCGACATATCCGGCTTCCGTCAGAGTCGTGGCATCCGCGATGGTGAAGGGGACGTCGAGGATCTTGGCCAGCGTCTGGGCGAGCAGGGTCTTGCCGGAGCCGGTGGGGCCGATCAGGAGGATGTTCGACTTGGCCAGCTCCACCTCGTCGAAAGTCTGGCGGGCGTTGATCCGCTTGTAGTGGTTGTGGACCGCAACCGCCAGAGTCTTCTTGGCCCGCTCCTGGCCGACGACATAATGATCCAGGAAGGTCTTGATCTCCGACGGCTTGGGAAGTTGGCCGACCACCTTCGACTTCTTCTCCTGCTCCCACTCCTCGGCGATGATGTCGTTGCAGAGCTCAATACACTCGTCACAGATGTAGACAGTGGGACCCGCGATCAGCTTTCGGACGTCGTCCTGGCTCTTGCCGCAGAACGAGCACTGCAGCTTCCCACCACCCTTCACCGCTTTCGCCATCCGTGCCTCTCTGTCGTGGGGGCTCGGCCTCCCTGCGGGTTCGACCGAGCCGTTTCCCCTCCCCTGCCTAGGCTGTCGTAGAGGGCGGGGGAGGCACATCCTCCGACTTCCGCTTGGTCAGATCCCGGTAAAAGATCACCTCGTCCACCAAACCGTATTCCTTGGCCTCCTGCGGGGACATGAAGAAGTCCCGGTCGCTATCTTTCTCCACCCGCTCCAGCGTCTGCCCGGTGTGGTGAGAGATGATCTGGTCCAGTTCCTGCCGCATGCGCAGGATCTCCTTGGCCTGGATCTGGATGTCCACCGCCTGTCCCTGCGTGCCCCCGTACGGCTGGTGGATCATGATGCGAGAATGCGGCAGGGCCAGGCGCTTGCCCTTCGTGCCGGCAGCCAGCAACAGCGCGGCCCCGCTGGCGGCCTGCCCCATGCAGATCGTCTCGATGGCCGGCTTCACGAACTGCATGGTATCGTAGATCGCGAGGCTCGCCGTCACCGATCCCCCGGGGGAGTTGATATAGACATGGATGTCCTTGTCGGGATCCTCCGCCTCCAGGAAGAGGAGTTGGGCGATGATCAGATTCGCCCCCGCGTCGTCGATGGGCGATCCGATGAAGATGATCCGGTCCTTGAGCAGCCGCGAGAAGATGTCGTAGGCCCGCTCGCCGCGGCTCGTCTGCTCCACCACCATGGGAACCAGGTACATACTCCCTCCACCCGCAAGCCGCCCGGTCGGACGTCGCGGGGATGTGACACCCCAAAACTACGCCGGCTTGATCAGATGGTACGCTTCGGAAATCGTTGCCTGCGCCATCAAGAAGTCGAGCGCCTTCCGCTCCAGGATGCGACCCATGAGACCGGCCCGGCGGACCGGATCCTCTAGGCTGGTCCGCATCGCGGACGGCTCCTGCCGGTAGAGCCGCGCCAGGGTCTGGATCTCGGCCTCGGTCTCCTCGTCGGTCACGGTCAGGTTCTCCTGCCGGGCGACCGCCTCCAAAAGGAGCGATTCCTTGATGCGCCGCGTGGCGGTCTCGCGCGCCGTGGCCTTCAGGACCTCGGGGTCATCGGTCAACCCCTCCATGCGCCCCCCCGTGGCCCGCAGTGTCATCAGGAGTTCGTCCACCACCGCAGCGGTCTCGCGATCAACCATGCCCTCCGGCGCCTCGATCTCGTGCTGACGCACCAGTGTGTTCATCAGGCGGCGGCGAAGCTCGCCGTCCTGCTCCCGAGTCTTCCGCTGCACGAGCTGCTCTCGCAGCTTGTCCCGCAGAGCCGCCAGGCTCTCCATGTCCCCTACGGTCTTGGCAAATTCGTCGTTCAACTCCGGCACCCGGCGCTTCTTGACCTCTTTCACGGTAACCTTGAAGTCGATCGTTCGCCCGGCCAGCTCCTTGCGCGGGGAATCCGCCGGAACCTGAAGTGCGAACTGTTTGCTGTCGCCTTTCTTCAACCCGGCAAGCTGTTCAGTGAACCCGGGCAGGTATCCCTCGTGGCCGAGGGCGATGGTCAGGTTCTTCCCGCCCCCACCCTTGAAGGGTTTCCCCTGGATGGTGCCCTCGTGATCGAAGATGACCAGGTCGTCCTTGAGCGCCGGCCAGCCCTCCATGGGGGCGTACTCCGCCGCGTCCTCGCGGAGGTACTCCAGTGCCCGATCCACCTCGGGATCCGCGACCTCGACGCTCTCCCGCTCCAGCGCGATCCCGCGATAATCCTTCGCCGTCACGAGGGGCTTGATCTCGACCACCGCTCGGTAGGTGAGAGATTCTCCGGCGTGGAAGTGCACATCCTCCACCGTCGGCTGGCTGACTGGATCGACCGCCGCCTCGGTCAGGGCCTCCCGGTACGAGTCGGGAATCAACTCCCGCAGGACCTCTTCCTGGACCTCGGCCTCGAAGCGGCGCCGGATGATCTCCATGGGCACCTTGCCCCGACGGAAACCGGGGAGTTGGAGCTTCTGCCCCCACTCCCGAAACGCGGCCTCCACCCGCTCGGTGACCCGATCGGAGGGGACTTCGACGCGCAACACCCGCTTGGATGGGCTAAGATCTTCAACAGTGACTTTCATGGGTTCTCGCGTGGGGTCAAGTAGGAGATGATCGATTTGGTGCGAGAGGGGGGAGTTGAACCCCCACGGGTCACCCCATCCCGCCCTAAACGGGACGCGTCTGCCATTCCGCCACTCTCGCCGGAGGCAAAGACCTCGGTGTGACTCGGCCGGCGCCCTCGTGGGCTGTTCGCCCGGAACCATCCAAACCGACAACGATGAAACGGATGGTGGGCCGCACAGGACTCGAACCTGTGGCCCGCTGATTAAGAGTCAGCTGCTCTACCAACTGAGCTAGCGGCCCATCCTGTTTCCGCTCCCGGAGCCCGGATCCCTTCGGAGCTGGGACACACTGCTATACACCTGTGTACGTGGCGCGCCTGGGGCGACTCGAACGCCCGACCCACTGCTTAGAAGGCAGTTGCTCTATCCTCTGAGCTACAGGCGCCCCAAATACAATGACCGCTTCTCAATCCCGAATAACCAATGGAACACGATCACTGGTCATTGGTCATTCAGGTAAACGCCCGCTTGGCGCGCCCGGAGAGGATTGAACTCCCGACCTGCTGGTTCGAAGCCAGCCGCTCTATCCACCTGAGCTACGGGCGCCTCCCCTCGGTCCTCACACGCTCGAAGTTGGGGTGAACGAAGGGACTCGAACCCTCAACCCCTGGAGCCACAGTCCAGTGCTCTAACCATTTGAGCTACGCTCACCACGACCGTTGCCGATTGACAATTTCCTATTGGCGATTGTTGTCTTCGGAATCATCAATCGAAAATCCTCAATCGAAAATACCTTGGCGCGCCTGGGGTGATTTGAACACCCGGCACACGGCTCCGGAGGCCGTTGCTCTATCCGGGCTGAGCTACAGGCGCATATCCATCCCGTGGTCGGGGTGATCCCAAAACGCCCTCACAATAACTGGTCGGGGCGAGAGGATTTGAACCTCCGACTCCCTGCTCCCAAAGCAGGTGCGCTACCAGGCTGCGCCACGCCCCGAAACGTCTGGGGAACCCCCGTGTCGAAGCCCCGGATGTGATCGTGCCGGACCGGCAGCCGTTCCAGCGTCCCATCCGTGCCGCCATCCCCTATCCGGGGCAGGCCAAGAACTCCTCCAGGATCGCCCGGGCCTGCGCGATCGCCTTGGCTCGGTGGCTCAGCCGGTTCTTGACATCCGGCCCAACCTCCGCCAGGGTCAGCCCCAGGGAAGGAAGCTCGAAAATGGGGTCATACCCAAAACCATGATCGCCCCGCGGTTCCAGAGTGATCCGACCTTCGCAGGCGCCGTCCCCCACGGACACCAGCCCGTTTGGGCCGGCGATCGCAACCACACAGCGAAACCGGGCGGTCCGCCTCTCGGGCGGGACACCTTCGAGCTTGCTCAGCAGCAGCCGATTCCGATCGGCGTCGTTCTTCCCCGGTCCGCCGAATCGAGCCGACAACACCCCAGGTTGCCCGCCCAGCGCATCCACCTCGAGGCCGGAGTCATCGGCCAGCGCAAGTCGTCCGACGGCCCGCGCCACGAATTCCGCCTTGCATCGCGCGTTCTCCTGAAACGATTCGCCGCCCTCCGGGGGCACCTCGACGAGCCCAACCCGGTCGAGCGGCACGAGAAGCGCATCCACACCCATCAGCAACGCGGCAATCTCACTGTATTTCCCACGATTACCCGTCGCGATGACCAGCGTGATTCTATGAGCGAGGGGGTTGTTTGTCAAGGAAGTATCGCCAGCCCACAGACTTTTTTTGATAAGCCACTCGGCGCGGCGCTCGGCCGCTCGGTCCTTCCGAGATCCGCGTGGTCGTCGCCCATGCAGCCACTACTTGGGAGCGACCAGGCGCTCGGCCAGGAGCCGCCGCTGCAAGGCGACGAGATCCTGGATGCCCGTGGACGCGGCCGCGATCATGGCGTCGAGCTGCGAGCGATCGAACGGCGCGTCCTCGGCCGTGCCCTGGACCTCCACGTACTTCCCGGCTCCCGTCATGACCACATTCATGTCCACCTCGGCGACGGAATCTTCGGCATAACATAGGTCGAGGACCACCTGCCCATCCACCACGCCGACGCTCGTGGCCGCCAGGAAGTCCTTCAGCGGCAGACGGGGGATGAGCCCGTTCTTCCGGAGATACTGCAGGGCATCGGCGAGGGCAATGTAGGCCCCGGTGATGGCCGTTGTCCGCGTCCCGCCGTCCGCCTGGATGACGTCGCAGTCGATCCAAATGGTCCGCGGCCCGAGGACGGTCAGGTCGGTGACGCCCCGCAGGGCTCTCCCCACCAGCCGCTGGATCTCG
>JAPLLC010000039.1 GCA_026387775.1 Candidatus Methylomirabilota bacterium
GGATGGGCCTCGGCGGTATTGAATCTCGAGAAATCGGAGGAAGAGCTCCGTGCCGGGTTGAGCGGAAACTGGCGAAAGCAACTCAGTAAGGCCGAAAGACTAGGGGTGTCCTGTGCGGTGAGCAGCTCCCCAGAAAGCTTCGATGGTTTTCTGGAGAGTTACGAAGATTTTCTCCGTGCGCGAAGTATCTGCACATCGGTGACACCTCGGCTACTCCGGGAGTTGCGTTTGCTGCTGCCGGAGGGGCGAGGGATGCGTCTGTTTGAAGGCAGGCTGGGTTCTGAATGTCTGGGGGGGTTACTGGTCGCGAGCTTCGGTGAGAGTTGTCTATTTCTGGCGCTAGCAATACGAGAGCGAGGAGAAACAGCTCATGCCGGGCATGTCATGCACTGGAATGCGATCCGAGTCATGAAGCAGCTTGGCTTCAAGCGCCTGGACGTGGGCGGTCTTGACCCGAAATGCACCCCTCAAGGCATTCTACAGTTCAAGAGGGGTCTTCGGGCAAGCGAATACCAATTGTTTCCCGAGATCGAAGCCTCCAACGGAGGCTGGGTGTCTCGCCTTGTCCGATGGCAGGTGGACCGCGCTCGGAGGCAGCCTCAGGTGAAGCAGTGCGACATAGCGGGCGGAGAACATGTGGTCTAGCGTGCGATACCGTTTAGCTTCGCCCGTGTTGCTGGGGGTGAATGCTCTGAGGTGGCTTGAGGGTGAGCGTCGCGCAAAAGGATTTCGGATTCTGCTGTTTCACGGGATTTCTGAGGAGAGGGAGGCCGCCTTCGGCCAACTGCTGGAACACCTGCTGAAGGGGCAGAGAATCCTTTCTCCAGGTGAGGCGGAGACCTGGGTCGATGGATCGGCTCAACAGATCCAGCATGAGCATACCCCGTTTCTGCTCACATTTGACGACGGGTTTCTATCGAACGCCCGCCTAGTTAAGAACGTTCTTTCGCCGAACGGTGTGAAGGCGGTGTTCTTTGTCTGCCCAGGATTGATGGATCTTCCGCCAGCGTCGCAGCGGGAGGCCGTCGCGCGATCCTACGTTGACTCACGATCTGCGAAATGCGCTCCTTTGTCGGAGCATACGTTGATGTCGTGGTCGGAATTGGAGGAACTGCTCGCACTTGGGCAGACGATCGGCTCTCATGGTCTCAGTCATCAGCGGCTGTCCTCTATTCGCCCGGGGGAACAAGAGCGGGAAATCATCGGATCAGCCGATCTGCTCCTCCAACGTCTCGGTATGCCGGTTCGTTGGTTTGCCTTCTCTTTTGGGGATCTAGGGAGCATCGATGAGCCGTCCTGTCGTCTTGTCGTCAGGCACTACAAGTTCTGTTGCAGCGGGGTGCGCGGCCTCAATTCGAGCGGGACTGATCCATGCGCTCTTGCGAGAGAGCAGATCGATCTGGCTGCCCCTCTTGCGTATCAAGTGTGTGCGAGCGAAGGAGCACTGGACTATCCATATGCACGGAAGGCGATGCGTTTACAGAGGATGTTTCGTGCGGCCCGGAGCCATGTCCAGGCGTATCCAGCCAGGGCAGTCGAATCCAGTGCGTCGATCGACTCCTGAGCACAGTCTGCGGATATATGGGCGACATGATCGTAGGTATTGACGCCTCGAACATGCGCGGGGGAGGCGGCATCACGCACCTGTCCCAGCTCCTGGGGGCGGCGCGACCCGAGGAGCACGGTATCCGGCGGACCGTGGTCTGGGGCGGGCGGACGCTCCTCGACCAGCTGCCGCGCCGGCCCTGGCTCGACCCGATCCATCAGCCATGGCTGGACGGTGGGTATATCAGCCGGATGAGGTGGCAAGCGGCCCAGCTTTCGAAGCTGGCGCAAGGCAGGTGCGACCTCCTCTTGATCCCGGGTGGCTCCTACATGGGAGGGTATCACCCCTTTGTGAGCATGGTGCAGAGCGCGTTCCCCTTCGATGCACGGGAGCGGCGCCGGTACGGCCTCACCTGGATGCGCTGCCGGCTGACCTACCTCCGCTGGGTTCAGGCAAGGACGGTGCGTCATGCCGAAGGGGTGATCTATCCCTCGGAGCACTGCCGTGCGTTGGTCGCAGAACAGGTGGGCAGGCTTAGGGGTCGTTCCGCCATCGTGCCTCATGGGGTCGAAGCTCGCTTTGTTCTCCGTCCACGGCCGCAACGGTCGGTTCGCGAGTATTCGCTGGAGCAGCCGTATCGACTGCTCTATGTCTCGATCATTGACCAATACAAGCACCAATGGAAGGTGGCAGATGGGACGTACCTCTGCTATCGCGGGCCGATCCCCTTTTCCGAGATGCACACCGCCTATCATGCGGCAGATGGATTCGTCTTCGCTTCGACCTGCGAATCATTCGCCTTGCCTGTGCTCGAAGCCATGGCGGCCGGGCTGCCGATTGCGTGCTCGAACCAGCCCCCGATGTCGGAGATGCTGGGGAACGACGCGGAATATTTCTCTCCCGAAGATACCCGGGACATCGCGGACGCATTGGAGCGGATGATTCGTTCCCCTGAGAAGCGCGAACGATTGGCGCAGGGGGCCTATGCCAGAGCGCAGACGTACTCCTGGGACCGGTGCGCCGGCGAGACATTCTCTTTCCTCAGCCAGATCGCGAACCAGGCTGCCGAGAAGCCTCTTGCTGCCCGGGGTGCAAGCTGGCGCACGCGGTAGTCAGGCGCGGAATCAAGGGGCAGCTTCTAGGGGCGGCAGACTGTGCTCAATAAGGAGCGGGTGCGACAGTACTGGGAGGCGGAACCGGCGGGTTTCCGCTATGGACAGAGTGCTGAGGCCGAAGTGCTTTGCCGAGCGACCGAGTGGCAGCGGTATGCCCTCGAGCCTTACATTCCGGGATTTGCCGAGTTCGGCCGATATGCCGGAAAGCGAGTTCTCGAAATCGGCGTCGGACTGGGCGTCGATTTTTCTCAGTTTGTGCGCCATGCGGCGGTGGCGGTCGGAATCGATTTGACCGTCGCGGGGGCGGAACTGACTCGGCAACGGCTTGGGCTCATGCAAGGCGAGGCGAATCACTATGGACTTTCGCGAGCCGATGCAGAGAGTCTGCCGTTCCGAGACGACAGTTTCGACTTGGTTTATTCCTGGGGGGTCCTGCACCATAGTCCGGACACGGAGGCGGCTTTTGCCGAAGCGTTCCGGGTTCTGAAGCCCGGCGGCACATTGAAAGCCATGATCTATCACCTTTGCTCGTGGACGGTGCTCATGGTGTGGGTGCGGTATGCCCTCCTGCGGGGACGGCCATTCCTCGGCGCGCGGGAATGCATTTCCCGCCATCTGGAAAGTCCAGGAACCAAGGCATACACCCTGAGGGAAGCGGAGCGAATGGCCGGACGAACGGGATTGCGGGACGTTCAGATTTTCACCAAGCTGGGCCCTGGCGACCTGTTGACGATTCGAGCGAGCAAGCGATATGAAGGGAAGCCCTACCGGCTGGTCTGGGCTCTCTACCCGCGCTGGCTCGTCCGCTTCATGGGAGATCGGTTCGGCCTCTACCTGCTCATGACGGCCAACAAGCCGACGAGTGCCTGTGCACCGTGAAAGACGGCACCCCACTTACGCGCGGGGTTGAGGCATATGAGAATTCTGTACGTCAGCCAATACTTCCCGCCGGAGATGGGGGCACCCGCCGCCCGAGTACACGAACTGTCCAAGTACTGGGTGGAAAGCGGCCATGACGTAACGGTGCTGACCGGGTTTCCCAACCACCCCACCGGCGTAGTGCCACCAGAATATCGGCGGCAGTTCCGGCGCGGCATCTGCCGGGAGCGATTCGATGGAATTGACGTCGTGCGTACCTGGCTGTTCCCCGCCCCGAACCGGAAAGGGCACGAGCGACTGCTGAATTACCTGTCGTTCTGTCTCTCGGCGTGTATCGCGGGAGCCTTTGTCCGTCGGCCCGACGTCATCATCGCCACCTCGCCGCAGCTCTTTGTCGGCGTGACGGGCTGGTGGCTTGGAAAGATCAAGCGGGCCTGCTTCTTTCTTGAGATTCGCGACCTCTGGCCGGAGTCGATCACGGCGGCGGGGATGAACAGCGATGCCGCAATCGGAATCCGGATGCTGCGGCGACTGGCCGGGTTTCTCTACCGCGCTTCAGACCGCATCGCCGTCGTTACCCCGGCATTCAAGACAGACATCGTCGCCCGATGGCGGATCCGCCCGGACAAGATTCTGGTGGCGAAGAATGGGGTCGATATCGATCTCTTCACGCCCGACGTGGGCGGAGAGGCGGAGAAACGGGCTCTGGGACTCGAGGGCAAACGTATCGTCTCGTTCATCGGCACGCTGGGGCTGGCGCAGGGGTTGGACGTCCTGCTGGACGCCAGCGTCCGAGTCCAGGAGAGATGCCCCGATGTCGTCTTCGTGATGATCGGTGAGGGGGCCGACAAAGAGCGCCTGACGACTCTCGCCCAGCAGCGGAAGCTGCGGAATGTTTCTTTCTGGCCGCAGCAACCGCGCGCACGCGTTCCGGCCCTGATCCGGGCGTCGGACATCTGTCTGGTGCTCTTGAAGAAGCGGGATGTGTTCCGGACCGTCATTCCGACCAAGATGCTGGAGTTCATGGCGTGCGGCCGGCCGGTCATTCTCGGCGTGGACGGGCAGGCCCGCCTCCTCATCGAGGAGGCGGGGGCGGGCGTCTTCATAGACCCCGAAGACTCCGAAGCCTTGGCTCAGGCGGTGATCCGGTTGCTGGACGATCCCGGACTCCGGCGCACGCTGGGGGAAAACGGCAGGCACTACATCGTCAACCGCTTGTCGCGGAAACGGATGGCGGAAGAATACATCGCACTCTTAGAGAAGGGGGCTGCGGATTGGAGGAATCGTCGAAGAGGCTGAAGATTCCCTTGGTTCTCTTCCGATGAGATATAGCATTGGGATCAAGCGAATCTGTGATGTTATACTGTCCGGGGGATCTCTCTTTCTCCTCTCGCCAGTGCTCGCCCTCATCGCCCTGGCCATCAAGTGTGATGATGGGGGGCCCGTCATCTTCGTCCAGGAGCGAGTGGGCCAGTCGGGGGAATGCTTCCGCTGTTTTAAGTTTCGAAGCATGGTGGCCGGGGCAAGAGCGCGAGGCTTGGGAGGCGAGGTGGCCGCGGACGACGACCGTCTGACCCGCGTTGGGCGACTGCTTCGTATCTGGACTTTGGACGAGATTCCGCAACTCCTGAACGTCCTAAGAGGAGAGATGAGTGTCGTCGGCCCGCGCCCCTGGATTCCGAGGCACGGCGAGCAGTGTCCGGCTTGGGCGAAGCAACGCTTCGAGATGAAGCCTGGATTGGCGGGATGGGCGTGGATTCATGGAAGGAACCTCGTCCCCTGGGAAGAGCGACTGCGCTTGGACGTCTGGTACGTGAAGAATTGGTCCTTGTGGCTTGATGCGTCCATCCTTGTGCGAGCTATGGTCCAATTGGTTCGGCGACACGGAGTTTACGGTCCGGAGGGTATCACCAAGGATCCTCAATCTGATGCGGAACGAGATCGGTGAGCAGTTGCCGTCAATCCGACAGTCACCCTGCCGGATAGACGACTCGTGCGACGAAAGCCCGGATAGGGAGCACGGCAGTTATGAGGTTGGGGTGGGGGGCATGACAGGCAATGTTGCAGTGGTCGGCGGATCATCTGCCGGCTTATTGACAGCGCACTTGCTGGCCCGAAAGGGTCTGCGGGTTCAGGTCTTGGAGGTGGCAGATGAATTGGATCCCGCCCCTCGTAGTCTGATCGTCACCAGCCGGATGCGAGATCTGCTGGGACCGCTATGCGATCAGGCCGTGGTGAACGAGATCCGCCGCTTCGAGTTGTTCACGGATGGTCGGAAGGCGACAGTCGAGCTTGAGAGACCAGACCTGGTGGTAGAACGCTCCGTCCTAAATCGGGTGCTAGCGCAGCAAGCACAGTCTTCGGGAGCCCAAATCGTCCCTGGGCGGCGGTTTCAGGGCTTGGAGCCGACTGGGTCGGCGTTGACTATCAATGTGGAGCGTGACAGGGGGGGTACCCTCGAAGAGGTGTCTGCCAAGGTTGTCATAGGAGCCGACGGGGCCTTCAGCCGGGTCGCCATCGCCGCGGGTTGGCCAAGACAGCCGACGGTCCCCTTAGTGCAGGCAGTTGTGCAGTTGCCGAAGGATATGGCTCCCGATACGTCGAGGGTTTGGTTTGTCCCGGAGGAGACACCGTACTTCTACTGGCTGATCCCCGATTCGCCCACACGAGGCGTCCTCGGCCTGATCGGCGAATCGGGCGCAACGGTTCGCCAATATCTCGACCGTTTCCTCGAGAGGCGGGGATTGAATCCCATCGAATTTCAGAGTGCCCAGATTCCCGTCTACAAGCGATGGACCCCCGTTCATCGACGGGTCGGAGACGGCCATGTCTACCTGGTCGGCGATGCGGGCGGCCAGGTGAAGGTCACGACGGTGGGTGGCATTGTCACCGGCTTTCGAGGCGCTCTTGGGGTTGTCGAGGCCATTCTGAGTGGCGGGCGGAGCCGCCATCTCCGCGTCCTGCGTCGGGAGCTAGATCTTCACCTGTTGATTCGCCGGGTCCTACACCAATTCAGCCAGAGTGACTACAGCTTGGTGGTCGATCTGTTGAACGCATCGGCGCGCAAAGCATTGGGCCTCTATACCAGGGATGAGGTGGCCAGGCTTCTCTGGCACCTCTGCCGCAGCCAGCCCCGCCTTCTCCTCTTGGCCATCCGGGGGATCTTCTCGCGCCGAGCTCGCTGAACGGGACCTGGCCAGAAGAGGGGAGACCAGACAGGCGTCAAGCGGGTTACACACGCAGGAATACCGAAGGCCGGGGATTCGATTTCGAGTTCCCGGCCTTCGTCGTTGTGGACGATTGTCATCGTTACACATCTTGGCAATGCGCTTTCGAGCGGGATGCGAAGTCTAATCGGTCGCCCCCATATTCCGCGTCACTCAGACTGTTGCGTCGGCCGCCCCAGTCAAACCTTTACGAGTGGGTGGCCGTTTCCGGTGCCGTCGCCTCGCGCAGCAGCTCTAAGAATCGCGCGATCGTGGGGGCCAGGGCTTTGCCTCGGCGATGGATGATGTCGAGCGGCCTGACCAACTCCTTCATTGCGAGGGGTATGGCGGCGAGGGTGCGATTGCCCACCTCCTTGAGGACGGTCGGCTGCGGGAGGATGCTGACGCCTGCCCCCACCGAGATTGCCTGCTTGATCGTCTCGATGTTATCGAATTCCATGACGACAGTCGGCCGCGTATGATACTGCCGTAGGCACCGATCGACCGCCTTGCGGATGCGCAGGTTGGTCTCAAAAGCAACGAATACCTCGCCATCCAGGTCTGCGGCATTGATGACGCGACGGCGGGCCAGTCGATGGCTCGGATGGCAGACGAAGACCATGATCTCGGATCGCCAGGGAAGAGAAGTGAGGGATCGGTTTTTGGGCGGATAGGAGAGGATGCCGAGGTCGGCCTCATCGTGTAAGACCGCTTCGACCACCTTGTCCGGGTGTAGATATTCCAGGCGGACGCGCGCCTGAGGAAACAGCGACATGAAGCGCTGAGTATGGTCGCTCATGATGTGGATGCCGACCGAGTAGATCGCCGCGACGCGGACGATGCCGACGACCTGGGTGCGCGGTGAGGCGATGGAGCTGCGGAGGCGGTCAAATCCATCGAGGAGTTGCTGGCACCCTTGGTAGAACTGCTGTCCATCGGGCGTCAGCATGAAGGGCCGCTTGCTACGGTCGATGAGGAGGACGCCCAGGTCGGCTTCGAGTTGCTGCACGGCCTGGCTGGCAGCCGACTGGGACACCTGATTGATGGCGGCACCTTGCGAGAAACTGTGCAGCCGGATGATATCGCAGTAGAGCTTGAGCACATCCAGATTCATATCTGACATCCTATAGAATAAGCAAGAGTTATGCAAAGTATATTTCACGTGCTATATAACTTATCTTGACGTCTCCGCTTAAGATTGAGACACTCCGACCACGGGGAGAAGTCTGGGTCCGCCTGTCGAGGCGGGCAGCCTCGTATGCCATAGGAGATGACCAGGGCAGGTGAAAGGTAGGGGAACGAGGATGACGGTGTCGGGTTTTCCAGAGCCTCAGGGACTATACGACCCCCAATACGAACACGATAGCTGCGGGGTCGGATTCGTGGTGGATATCGCAGGGCGCAAGTCGCACCGCATCGTCAGCCAGGCGCTGACGGTGCTGAAGAACCTGCTGCATCGCGGGGCCTGCGGCTGCGAGGCGAATACCGGCGACGGGGCTGGGATTCTTCTCCAGTTGCCCGACGCCTTCTTCCGGCGTGAATGCGCGCGGCTTGGTATCACGCTCCCCCCTCCCAAGTACTACGGCGTCGGCATGGTCTCGCTTCCGACCGATTTCGACGAGCGCATCGGGTGCCAGGCGCTGCTCGATCGCATCGTGCGGGAGGAGGGGCAGGTCCCCCTGGGTTGGCGCGACGTCCGCACCGACCACGGCTCCATCGGCGAGAGTGCCAGGCGGAACGAGCCGGTCGTCCGCCAGGTGTTCATCGGCCGGGGCGGGACGATGCGCGATGCGGCGCAGTTCGAGCGGACGCTATTCCTGATCCGGAAGCGGGTGGAGAACGGCGTGCTCACCAGCGGTCTCAAGCAAAAGCACTATTTTTACGTCGGGAGTCTCTCCGCCAACACGATCGTCTACAAGGGGATGCTCTCCGCCGACCAGATGGAGGCCTATTTCCCCGACATCACCGACCCCGCGGTCGAGAGTGCCCTGGCGCTCGTCCACCAGCGCTTCAGCACCAACACCTTTCCGACCTGGTCGCTGGCGCATCCGTTCCGCTATCTGGCCCACAACGGTGAGATCAATACGCTGCGCGGAAACATCAACTGGATGCGCGCCCGCGAGCGGCTGTTCGAGTCGGACCTCTTCGGCGAGCGGATGCGCGACCTGCTTCCGGTCATCCGCGAGGGCGGCAGCGATTCGGCCATGCTGGACAACGCGCTCGAGATGCTGGTGATGTGCGGCCGTTCGCTGCCCCACGCGGTGATGATGCTCATCCCCGAGGCCTGGAGCGGCCACGAGAGCATGAGCGCCGAGAAGCGGGCGTTCTACGAGTATCACTCCTGTCTGATGGAGCCGTGGGACGGCCCGGCTTCCATTGCCTTCACCGACGGCACCATGATCGGCGCGGTGCTGGATCGCAACGGGCTCCGTCCGTCCCGCTACTACGTCACCAAGGACGGTCTGGTGGTCATGGCCTCGGAAGTCGGCGTGCTGGATATTCCACCCGAGGAGATTCTGGTGAAAGAGCGGCTCCACCCGGGACGCATGTTCCTGGTGGATACGGCCCAGGGGCGGATCATCGACGATGCCGAATTGAAGGCACAGATCGTTCGAGAGCAGCCCTATGGAGACTGGCTGCGGCAGCACCTCATCTCCATCGAGGATCTTCCGGCGGCGCCTGTTCAGGGGCCGGACCACGAGACAGTCCTGCAGCGGCAGCAGGCGTTCGGCTACACGCACGAGGATCTGCGCATCCTGATGGCTCCCATGGCGACCCGGGGGGAGGAGCCGATAGGCTCCATGGGGACCGACACGTCGCTGGCGGTCCTCTCGGATCGTCCCCGGATGCTGTACGACTATTTTAAGCAACTCTTCGCCCAGGTAACCAATCCCCCCCTGGACGCCATCCGCGAGGAGTTGGTGACCTCGATGGAGAGCACCATCGGGCCCGAGGGGAACCTGCTCCGCCCCGAGCCGGAGAGCTGCCACCAGATCATGATTCCCTCTCCGATCCTGAGCAACGAAGAGGTGGCCAAGCTACGCAACATCATGGCGCGCGGGTTCCGCTCGATCACCTTGACGATGCTGTTTCCGGTGGCCGAGGGCGAGGCGGGCATGGCAAGGGCGCTGGAGGCGCTGTGCCAGAAGGCGAGCCAGGCGATCGAGCGGGGCTACAGCATCGTGGTCCTCTCCGACCGGGGAGTGGACCTGGAGCAGGCGCCGATTCCGGCGCTGCTCGCCACGGCGGGCGTGCACCATCACCTGATCCGCAAAGGGACGCGGACCAAGGTTGGACTGGTGATCGAGACGGGCGAGGCGCGCGAGGTGCACCACTGCGCCCTCCTGATGGGCTACGGGGCGGGGGCGATCAATCCTTATCTGGCCTTCGAGACGCTGGACGACATGATTCGCCAGGGACTGCTGTCGGAAGACACGAACCACGACAAGGCGGTGAAAAGCTACGTCAAGGCGCTGAACAAGGGGATCCTCAAGGTCATCTCGAAGATGGGGATCTCCACGATCCAGAGCTACTGTGGCGCCCAGATCTTCGAGGCGGTGGGCCTGGACCAGGCGTTTGTGGATCAGTACTTCACCTGGACGGCGACCCGGATCGGGGGGGTTGGCCTGGATGTCATCTCCGAGGAGTGCATCCGCCGGCATCGCCGCGCATTTCCGGATCGCCTGACGGCGAAGCCCGACCTGGAGTGGGGCGGCGAGTACCAGTGGCGGAGCGACGGGGAAAAACATCTCTTCAACCCCGACACCATCTTCAAGCTGCAGTACGCGACGCGGACCAACCAGTACAAGCTCTTCAAGGAGTACAGCGACCTGGTGAACGACCAGAGCGCTCGCCTGTACACGCTGCGCGGTCTGCTCGAGTTCACGCTCCCCGAACAACCGATCCCCCTCGAGGAGGTCGAGCCGGTCGAGTCGATCGTCAAGCGGTTCGCGACGGGAGCCATGTCGTACGGCTCGATCAGCCAGGAGGCGCACGAGACCCTGGCCATCGCCATGAACCGGTTGGGGGGGCGGAGCAATACCGGCGAGGGGGGCGAGGATCCTGCGCGATTCGTGCGGGACGCGAACGGGGATTGGCGGCGCAGCGCCGTAAAGCAGGTGGCGTCGGGCCGGTTCGGCGTGACCAGCGAGTATCTGGTCAACGCCGAGGAGTTGCAGATCAAGATGGCCCAAGGGGCGAAGCCGGGCGAGGGGGGGCAGCTCCCCGGTCACAAGGTCTACCCCTGGATCGCCAAGGTCCGCTATTCGACGCCGGGGGTACAGTTGATCTCGCCGCCGCCGCATCACGACATCTACTCGATCGAGGACCTGGCCCAGCTCATCTACGACCTCAAGAACGCGAACCCGGAGGCGCGGATCAGCGTCAAGCTGGTGGCCGAGGTCGGCGTGGGCACGGTCGCGGCCGGCGTATCGAAGGCGCATGCGGACGTCGTGCTGATCAGCGGACATGACGGCGGGACGGGCGCCTCGCCGCTGACCAGCATCAAGCACTCGGGAGTCCCGTGGGAGCTGGGCCTGGCCGAGACGCAGCAGGTGCTGGTCCAGAACAACCTCCGCGACCGGATCATCGTCCAGACCGACGGACAGCTCAAGACCGGGCGGGACGTCGCGATTGCCGCGCTGCTGGGGGCGGAGGAGTTCGGATTCGCCACGGCGCCGCTGGTCGTCCTGGGCTGCGTTCTGATGCGGGTGTGCCACCTGAACACCTGCCCCGTGGGTGTGGCGACGCAGGATCCTGAACTCCGCAAGCGATTCACCGGCAAGCCGGAACATGTCGTGACCTTCTTCCGGTTCATTGCGGAAGAGGTGCGCGAGTTCATGGCCAAGCTCGGTTTTCGCACCATGGATGAGATGATCGGCCGTGCGGATCGGCTGGACGTGCGGAAAGCGATCTCACACTGGAAGGCGCGCGGGCTGGACTTCTCCCGGATCCTCTACCGGCCGGAGGCGCCGCCGGACGTGGCCGTCCGGCATGTCCGGCCCCAGGACCACGGCCTGGACAAAGCGCTGGACCATCAACTCATTTCCCTCTGCCGCGACGCGATCGAGCACGGCTCGCCCGTGTCGCTCAATCTCCCCATCCGGAACGTCCATCGGACCGTGGGGACCATGCTGGGAAACCAGGTGACAAAGCGGTACGGGGCGCGGGGCCTGCCGGAGGACACCATCCGGATCAGGTTCGAGGGTTCGGCGGGGCAGAGCTTCGGCGCCTTTCTTCCCCGCGGCATCACCCTTAACCTCGAGGGAGACGCCAACGATTACTTCGGCAAGGGGCTCTCCGGCGGCCGGCTGATCGCCTTCCCGTCCGCCGCTTCGTCCTTCGTCCCCGAAGAGAACATCCTGATCGGGAACGTCGCGCTCTACGGGGCCACGGCGGGCGAGGCGTTCTTGCGCGGGATGGCGGGGGAGCGGTTTGCCGTTCGCAACAGCGGAGCGCATGCGGTCGTCGAGGGGGTCGGGGACCACGCCTGCGAGTACATGACCGGCGGTCGGGTTGTGATCCTTGGAGAGACGGGGCGGAACTTCGCGGCGGGGATGAGCGGGGGGGTCGCCTACGTGCTGGACGAGGTGGGGGACTTCGAGCGTCGCTGCAACAAGGGGATGGTGGACCTCGAGCCGCTCGACGCCGAGGCGGACATCAGCCTGGTGCTGGACCTCATCCGGAAACACGCGGAATACACACAGAGCACTCGGGCGGCCAAGGTCCTCGCAAACTGGGACCGGATGCTTTCCAAGTTTGTCAAGATCATGCCGCGGGACTACCGACGCGTCCTGCTGGCCCAGGAGAAGGCGCAAAGTGAGGGGCGAGAGCCCTTGTGGGAAGAGCTGTTGGGGGTGCAACGTGGGTAAGCCGACCGGGTTCCTGGAAATCGAGCGCGAGATGCCGCCACGGCGGTCCGTCGAGGAGCGGGTCCGCGACTACCAAGAGATCTATCTGACACTGCCGGAGAACACGCTACGCGCCCAGGGGGCGCGCTGCATGGACTGCGGGGTTCCGTTTTGCCATCAGGGCTGCCCTCTGCGAAACATCATCCCGGACTGGAACGACCTCGTGTACCGGAACCGGTGGCGGGAGGCTCTGGATCGCCTGCTGGCCACCAACGACTTCCCCGAGTTCACGGGCAGGCTGTGTCCGGCTCCGTGCGAGGGGTCCTGCGTCCTCGGGATCAACGCCAAGCCGGTCACGATCAAGCAGATCGAGCTGGTAATCATCGAGCGCGGATTTCGAGAGGGATGGGTGAGGCCCGAACCCCCGCTGGTTCGGACGGGGAAGAGCGTGGCGGTGGTGGGCTCCGGCCCGGCGGGCCTGGCGGCGGCGCAGCAACTCAATCGCGCGGGCCACTGGGTGACGGTCTTCGAGCGGGCGGACCGCATCGGGGGCCTCATGCGCTACGGGATCCCCGAATTCAAGCTGGAGAAGCACATTCTCGACCGGCGTCTCCGGCTCATGACGGCCGAAGGGGTTACGTTCCGGACGCGGGCGAACGTGGGAGAGGACATTTCGGCGGAGACCCTCCAGCGCTCCTTCGACGCCGTCCTGCTAGCGGGAGGCGCCACGCTGCCCCGCGACCTCCATGTGCCTGGACGCGACTTCGACGGGATCCATTTCGCCATGGAATACCTGCCGCTCCAGAACCGGCGCTGCCTGGGCGACCTCATTCCGGACGAGCGCTTCATCTCGGCGCGCGGGAGGCGCGTGGTGATCATCGGCGGCGGGGACACCGGGGCGGACTGCCTTGGAACGGCGCACCGACAGGGGGCGGTCTCGGTCCACCAACTGGAACTCTTGCCGGCGCCCCCGCAGGAGCGCGCTCCAAACAATCCCTGGCCGCTCTGGCCCAATATCTTCCGAAGCTCCTCGGCCCACGAAGAGGGCGGGACGCGCGACTTCTGCGTGTCCACCAAGCGGTTCTCCGGGACCAATGGCACAGTGGAGAGACTGCACGCCATCCGGATGGAGTTCGAACCGGATGGGAAGGGCGGCCAGCGGATGCGGGAGATCCCCCGCAGCGAGTTCGAGATTCCGGCCGACCTGGTGCTCCTGGCCATGGGGTTCCTGGGTCCGGAACGGAACGGGATGCTGTCGCAGTTCGGCGTGAGCATGACGACGCGGGGGAATGTCGCGGTGAACGACGACAAGATGACCAGCGTTCCCGGGGTGTTCGCCGCCGGCGACATGGCGCGCGGACAGTCCTTGATCGTCTGGGCCATCACCGAAGGCCGCCAGGCTGCGCGCGGCGTCGACCGATTCCTGATGGGGACGACGAACTTGCGGTGATCAGTGATCAGTATACAACGGGATGGAGAATCGAAGGAAACGGGACCAGGGAGCGGGCGTGAGGCAAGTCTCATGGC
>JAPLLC010000310.1 GCA_026387775.1 Candidatus Methylomirabilota bacterium
GAAGACATGTCAAAGACCATTAGCCTTCATTTCTGCCTCGCCGCGGCGGTCGGCCTCCTGGTAATCGCCGGGCTCGTCGTGCAGCAGGGCCTGCCCCAGATTCTCGGAATCCTGGGAGCGGCCGGCTGGGGGCTCGGACTGGTCTGCCTGCTTCACCTTCCGCCGCTTTTTGCCTCCAGTCTCGCCTGGCGGGCGGTCTTGAGTCGAGTCTGGCCCCGTGGAATCTGGATGTTCCTGCGGGCGCGCTGGGTTCGCGAGGGGGTGGACACCCTGCTGCCCGTGGCGCAGATCGGGGGCGAGGTCGTGGGCGCCCGCCTCCTGACCTTCGCCGGCGCCAGCGCCGGCCTGGGGGGCGCGAGCGTGGTGGTGGACATGACGCTGGAGATCCTCACCCAGTTCGTGTTCACGCTGCTCGGCTTGGGGCTCCTGGTGGGCTCAGGCCACTACGACGCCACCGTGCGCGCGGTGGCCGTGGGGCTCGTGATCGTCCTGCCCATGCTTCTCGGGTTCGTCCTGGCCCAGCGCTGGGGCCTGTTCAGCCTGCTGGAACGGATGCTGATCAAGGCGGCGGAGAAGCGGCCGGAGATCGGCCTGGCCGGCATCGCCGGCTTGCACGACACGATCCAGGAGCTGTACCGCGACCGCCGGAACGTTGCTGTGGCCAGCGGTCTGCACCTGCTCTCCTGGATCCTCACGTCGACGGAGCTCTGGCTGGCGCTCTCGCTGATGGGCCACCCGGCGTCCTTCGGACAGGCGATCGTCTTCCTGAGCCTCGGACACGCCATTCGCAGCGCGGCGTTTCTCATCCCGAGCGGGTTGGGCGCGCAGGAAGCCGGCTTCATGGTGCTGGCCGCGATGTACGGGATGCCGTCCGGCGTAGGGCTGGCCCTGTCCCTGGCGATCCGTCTGCGCGAGATCGTGCTCGGGGTTCCGGCCCTGGTGGTCTGGCCTTACATGGAGGGAAGACGGTTCCTCGCCCGCCGCAAGGGGGACCAGGCGGACAAGTAGGCACAGCGCTGAGCCTGCCCGGCTCGCTTCATTACTTAGCTGAAAAACCCGTTTTCGCCCAGGCTGCTCAAAAAGGTCCAGATGCTAGGCGGCGCGCGATGCGAGGTGCGAGGCGTACTGACGCGTACGTCGCAGCGCCGCGCGAGCGCGCCAACGCCGCAGATGGGCCTTTTTCAGCAGCCTGTTAGGCACCGCGCAAGACGTCCCGCACACGGTCGGCGACCTTCCGGCTCTCGGGGTCGTCGGTCACCAGATCGATCTGCTCCGGCCCCGGTACCCCGAGACCCAGCTCCACCGCGCGGGCGATCTGCTCCTGCTCGAAGACGCGCCTCGGGAGATGATCGCATTGCCGCCGTGTATCCTAACCGGGTTAGAGCCGGACCACCGAGCTGAGGTGCTGCGGCCGGTCCGGATCGAGGCCGGCGCCCACGGCCCGGTGATAGGCCAGAAGCTGGGCGAAGGGGAGATAGAGGATCGATCGCGCCGCGTCGGAGAGGCCGACGCCCAGCGCCACCCCTGTCTCGGCCTCGGCCATGCTCCAATCGTCCCCCAGCGCGACGACGCTGACCCCCTGTCTTCGGAGGTCCCGAACCAGCGCCTTCTCCAGGCGCTTCCCGCCCTCGGTCCCGAACAGGACCGCCACGGTGCCCGGCCCCGCTGCGGCGATCGGGCCGTGCCGGAACTCCAGCGGGTGGTACGTCACCGCCGGCCGTTGCGCCATCTCGGTCAGCTTCAGCATGGCCTCCCAGGCGATGCCATGGGCCGGGCCCGCCCCCAGGAACACAAATCGGGAGGCGGCCATCCCGACGTCCCGCATCAGCGGGAGGGCGATCTTGAGGACCCGCCGCCCCAGGGCAGGCAGGCGATGCAGCTCACGCCGGAGTCCCGCATCCCCTGCCCGCTGCGCCGCCAGCAAGAGCCCGAGGAGGAGCAGGCTGCTGAAGGACTTGGTCATCACCACGCTCTTCTCGCGGCCCCGCGGCGAGCAGAGGGCGAGGTCGGCCTGCTGCGCCAGCGGGCTTCGCGCCGCGCAGGTGAGACAGAGTATGGGAATCCCCTGACGGGCGACCGCTTTTGCGGCGCGGAGCGTCTCTGTCGTCGTCCCCGACCGCGACGTGGCCACCAGCAGCGGCGAGGAGTCCTGGGCGAACACACCTTCCGGGAACTGGAGGATCTCCGAGGCGGGGACGGCTTTAGCCCGCAGCCCGGTGAACTGCTGGAAGACCGATGCCGCCGTCATCGAGAGATAGTAGGACGACCCGCATCCCGTGAACACCACCTCATCCCGCGGCTCTCTCTCGAAGAGCCGATCCACGCGGGGGGCGTCCGCCTCAAATCGCTCGAGAGCCGCCGCCCACGCCTCCGGCTGGTCCAGAATCTCCTGGAGCGTCAGTGAACCTCGCATGGCAGCAGATCCTTTCCTGGAAAGAAACGACCAATCGGCAATTCAGGGCTCCCCGACTGCTCGTTCACGCCTATCGCCACGTCCCGTCTTCGACCGGATGAACGCTTCCACTTCTGCGCTGCTCGTGAAGGCCCCGCTCCCGCCCGGCTGGGCTGCGGTCAACGCCCCGCAGGCGTTCCCCCACGCGAGGCACTCGGCGAGAGGCCGGCCGGCCAGGTAGGCGAACAGGAAGCCGGCGTCGAAGGCATCCCCCGCCCCCGTCGGATCCACCGCCTCGATCGGGAACCCCGCATGATCTTGCCAATCCCCACCATGCGCGATGCTCGCGCCCTCCGGCCCCCCCTTCACGATCACGAGCGGCGTCCGCTTCGCCAGCCGGACGGCGCCGCGTCGCCAGTCTTCCTCTTTCCCCAGCGCGCGGGCCTCGGCCCGGTTCACGAAGAGGACGTCCAGCCGGCCGTAGACGCTCTCGAGGCCTCCGTCCCATACCTCTGACGGGTCCCAGCCGGGGTCGAGAGAGATCGTGAGTCCTCTCGCCTTGACCGACCGGAACAGCTCGGCCAGCCCCGGCTGGAGGCCGCGCTGGAGGAAAGGCGAGGAGACGTGCAGGTGCCGCGCGGAGGCGACGTAGTCCAGATCCACTTCCGCCGCCGCAAGGCTCTCCATGGCGCCCGGAAACGTCACCATGGCACGGTCCTCGGGATAGGCGAGAGAGATCGTGATCCCGGTCCGCACCGAGGCGTCCCGGATCACCCGGCTGGCGTCAATACCCCGCTCGACGAGCGACCGGAGGACGAACTCGCCGAACGGGTCCGCGCCGATCTTCCCCACGATCCCCACCGCGAGGCCCAGCGCCGCCAGGTTCGCGGCGCAGAGCGCCGTCGAGCTGCCTAGGGTGAAGGTGCAGCGGCCGGCGAGAATCTCCTGGCCGAGTCGCGGCGGTCCCGCCATCCCGTCCAGGATCAGGTCCGGGTTCAATTCGCCCACGGCGACCACGTCCAGCCTCTTCATGCGCTCACCACGGGATCTTGAGAAGCCGGGCCATGGTCCCACCCAGGATCCGCCGCCGCGCCTCCTCCGGCACCTCGAGCGCCTCCAGGGCCTCGCGCTGCGCCTGGAGGAGCCAGTGCCGGTAGCCCTCCGAGGCGTGGCGCGAATCTGTGCCGAAGAGGATGCGGTCCGGGCCGAAGACGTCCAGGAGTCGCCGCAGCGCCTCCTGGAGCGTCAGCGGACGCTGCAGGTACCGCATCCACGTCCCCGAGCCGGAGGTGTCCACGTGGACGTTGGCGCAGTGGTAGGCAAGAAAGAGCGTCTCGCGAAAGAAGCCCGCCCCGGCGTGGGCCACGATCAGGTTGAGCGCCGGGAAGTCCCGGGCCACCGCGTGCAGGTCCAGCGGATTCGAGTATCGCAAGTCCGACCGATAGTCCAGCGTGACGCCGAAGTGAAACACGATCGGGATTCCCAGGGCCTCCGCCCGCCCGTAAACCGGATACGCCCGCTCGTCGTGGACGTGGAACCGTTGGATGGACGGATACAGCTTGAGCCCGCGGAAGCCCCCCTGGCGGATGTCCGCTTCCAGGGTCGCCGCGGCGCCCGGCTCCCACGGGTGTACGAAGGTGAAGGCGAACAGCCGCTCCGGCGCCGCGGTCACAAATCGGCGGAGCGTTTCCGGCTTCGGCGCCAGGGCCAGGAAGACCGCGGCGGCAATCCCGGAGCGATCCAGTTCGGCCAGCCATCGGGCTGCGGCGGCATCGGCCGCCTCGCCCCCGGGCGCAGCGGACGGGATGGCCTGCTCGCGCTCGTACCGCTCCCGTCTCCTCCCGGCTGCAGCCGCCACGGCCGGCGACATGGGTGGAAGCCATGCCAGCTCCTCCCGCTCCGTCTCCGCCGTGAGGAGGTGCATGTGGCCGTCCAAGATCTTCACGTCCGCCGTCATGGAATGACGACCCCCAGGCTCTCGAGGTCGGCGGCGCATCGCTCCGCCGACTGGAAGAGAAGCGCCTGCATCCCCACCCGCCTCGCCCCCTCGACGTTTCCCGGCCGGTCGTCAATGAAGACGCAGGCCTCCGCGGGCAGGCCCGAGCGCCGGAGCGCCTCCTGGTAGATGCCTGGATCCGGCTTCATCACGCCCACTTCATAGGAGACCACACATTCATCGAACACCTCAACGACGCCTACGGTCTTCCGCACATACCCGAAGTGGATCTCATTCGTATCCGACAAGAGGTAGAGTGGATACCGCGTGTGCAACCGGCGGAGCAGATCGCAGGTTGCCGGGATCTCGGTGAAAATGTCCCCGTACATCTGGAAGAACTCCGGGTAGGGCATCTCCGTCCCGAGGAGATCCATCACCCGCCGATGGTACTCCCGTCCGGACACGCGCCCCCGCTCGAATTGGACCTGCAACTCGTTGCCATACACGACGGCGTAGATCTCCTCGGCGCTCCGGCCGATCTTCCGGGCCAGGTGCTCGCAGAAGATCCGGTAGTCGTACGAGCAGATGACGCCGCCGAAGTCGCTGATGATCAAGCGGATCGCCGTCTCGTCTCCCATCACATCCCTCCAGGGCGAAGCCAGCGGTCGAACCAGGCAGAGGCGGCCTCCCGCATGGGCGCGGAGAAGCCGTGCCCTCCCGGAAACACCCTCAGCCGCAGCCGGTCCCTCGCCCGTTCGTATGCGCGCCTCGCGCCTCGGACGGTCGCGCGGACACCCGCCAGGGGAAAGATCGGATCCTCGCGCCCCGCCAGGACGAGGAACGGCCGGGGCGCCGCGAGCGCCAGGACCCGCTCGAGGTCCCCGTCACAGGCGAGCCCCGGCACGTACGCGGCGAAGTTGTGGTTGATCGCCGCGCCGAAGATCGCCCGGTAGCTGCTGAACCCGCAGCTCGACACCCCCACCGCGATGCGTCGGTCCAGGGCGGAGAGGAAGAGCGTCTCCTGTCCGCCCAGCGAATGGCCCAGGCACCCGATCCGGCGGCCGTCCACTTCCCTGCGACCGATCAGGTAATCCACCGCCCGGCCGAGGTCCCAGAGCATCTTCGCCTGCAGACACGAACCCCCGGCGAGCCGTCGCGTGGCCTCGAATCGCTCGTAGTCCACGCCGGAGAGCTTCTGGTGGCGCCGCTCCTCGAAACAGATCAGGTCCGGGGCCAGCGTGACGTACCCCCGCCCGGCCAGCTCCAGCGCGTAGGCCTGCTCCGGATTCCCCGCCAGGCCGGCCGGCTCGCTCTTACCCAGATGGAACTCCCGGTGGTGCTGATGGATGCACAGGACCGCGGGGCGGCGTCTCTTGCCTTCCGGAAGGAACAGGTACGCACTCACCCGCTCGCTCGGCTCGACCGCGTAGCTCACCTTTTCCCGAACGATTCCCGGCAGCCGGACCCGCTCCAACAGCTTCGCCCGGAGAGGGGCGCGGGCCGGCGTCTCTCCCAGAAGCCGCGTGAGCGTGCGCCGAAATCCGTCCGCCATCGGCCTCGCCTCACACGCCGAGCGCCGAGCGCTCGCCGAGGAACCGGTAGGTCAGGAAGAGCGGGATGAAGGCCGCCAGGATCAGGA
>JAPLLC010000049.1 GCA_026387775.1 Candidatus Methylomirabilota bacterium
CTTCCTCGGGATGGCCGGCCGATCGGGTCCCGACGTGGTGCCGGTCCCCCCCGAGGATTTGCTCCGGATCCCCGAGGGCTCCAAGCTCTTCACGATGCCGGGGAGCCACCCGGTGGCCTGGGACCCTCGGCGGGGCGCTTACCGGATGGTACCCCGCGCGCAGATCGGCGGGCGCCGCTTCCCCTGCAGCCCCGTGGCCGCCTTTCTCCCGCCCGGCTACACCAGAACCTTGCTCCCGGCCGCCGCGTACCCCAGCCCGCAGCCGTGGCTGCCGCTCTGGTCTTACACCGCCGTCGGCTGGGACGGCGAGGCATTTGCCGCTGCCGCTGTCCGGACCGACCCCATGGAGCATTCGGAGGCCCAGCATTACGACGATCGCCAACTCTTGCCGCGCATCCGGGCGCGGCTCAAAGGACACCGGGACAACCCGATCCTCAGCCAACTGGCCCGCTGCGCCACCGAGTACCATTGTCTGGCCGCCAAGAACCTCTTCCTGGGCCGCTGGGAGGCGCCGCTCCCCATCGCCAATAGCTGCAACTCCGCCTGCGTCGGCTGCCTCTCCTGGCAACCGTCCACGGCGTGCGCTTCGTCGCACGAGCGGATTCGCTACATCCCCACGGCCGACCATGTCGTGGAGGTGGCCCTGCCGTTTCTCTCGGCCGTCCCCGAGGCCATCGCCAGCTTCGGTCAGGGCTGCGAGGGCGAGCCGCTTCTCCTAGCGGACGTCATCGCGGAGGCGATCGGCCGCATCCGGCAGGTCACCGACCGCGGCACGATCAACTGCAACACCAACGGCAGCCTCCCGCGCCGCGTCGAGCAGATCGCGAAGGCCGGCCTGGACAGCATCCGGATCAGCCTGAACAGCGCCCTCGACCCCACCTATACCGCGTACTATCTCCCCCGCTCTTATCGCTGGGAGGACGTGCGGGCCTCTATCCGCCTCGCCAAGGAATCGGGCGTCTACACCACCCTCAACTATCTCGTCTTCCCCGGGGTGACCGACCGGGAAGAGGAGCTCGACGCCCTCCTGGCCTTGATCCGGCAAGCGCGCCCGGACATGATCCAGATGCGAAACCTCAGCATCGACCCGGAGCTGTATCTCCGAACCGTGCCGCCGGCCCGGGGAAGGTGCGTGGGGATTCGGACAGTGCTCAGGGCGCTCCGGCGCGAGTGTCCCTGGCTGGAGATCGGCTACTTCAACCGCCCCAAGGAACTCTTCGGAACCCGCCTCTGCGAGACGCTCATCTTCTAATGAGCCTCCGCTCTGCCGAGGCAGACCTTCCGTCCCGGCGTCCGTCGTCTCTGTCGGCTCTCGAATTGTATTTCTCGCCCCGGCTTGTGCGATAATTTGATCAAAGTCGCGGCCGGAGCTACCGGCGGCGAGAGAGCGGGTATATCATCCATGTTAGTCCGCTGGACGCATCCGTGTCTGGTGTGTTCCTGGGACAACTCGGCGGTCCGCGCAGACGTCTACAGTACAGGAGGAACGACGATGAGCAAGAAGAGCAGCA
>JAPLLC010000282.1 GCA_026387775.1 Candidatus Methylomirabilota bacterium
AGATCCCGCTCGCGGCGTGTGTGTTTTCTGGATTCGACTTCAAGGGTGGTTGCCCTATCGCTTTCGGTGGGCTTCCCAGTGGTCCATGCGCACCTTGACCACGACTTTGTGCAGCTCGTGCGGACCATTCGAATGGCACATCGGCAAGTGACCTTCGGGGGGGAAGAACACGGCGAAATGGCCGGGGCGGATCACCAGGTCCTTGTACGTCTTCGGCAGGGCATAAAAGATGATGTCCTTGGCCGCATCGTAGGGTGTCACGACCTGCAGCCCCTCGACCGGCGCCACGCCGATAGTCTCCTCGCCCGACAGCAGGAATTGAATGTCGATGTACTCCCGGTGTGACTCGAACTGTCCGGCTTCGGGAGAGCGGGAAGGAGATTTCATGGCCAGGGCAAACACCGAATCGCCCAGGATCTCGTGCTTTCCCATGGGCAACGCCGCCAGGTCGGTCCGTTCCAGGAACTCGAGACCGGCCGCCAGGCCCTCAAACCCTCCGATAGTGCGCCATCTCTTCAGTTCCACGGATGTCATAATGATGCTCCTCTGTGTTGAGGTGACAGGAGTATGATCCAGGTCCTCGCCGCGCCCCGCGGGTGCGCGGCCAAGATTGAAGCCTGCCACAGGGGGGAGAACCCGTCAAGCGGAAACCCGGGCGCGGATCAAGGCGAAGGCGCTTGGCTGACGCGGGAACGTGTGGACTCCTTCCGGAGTGGCAGAGAGGGAAAAAATATAGTATAGGTGGCACCCGGAGGAGAGGGTGGTCCAAGACGGAAGAAAGGGGTCGCGGTGGAAGGCCTGCATTTTGTGAACGGCTCGTACAGGACGGGCGAGAAGAGGCGATCGGGGCTGGCCTGGATATCGCCGGGCCTGGCCTTCTATTCCCGGATTCTATCCATCGTCGTCAGGGCCGGTTCCAAGGCGAAGCGGGGGAGATACGATGACGGCGAATGGCAGCGGAGCAGCCTGAATACCGTGCGGGCGCTCGAAGGGGCGGGCGTGAGGTTCGAGATCTCAGGGATGGAGAACGTGGCGAGCCTGGAGGGTCCCTGTGTCTTCATCGGCAATCACATGAGCACCCTCGAGACCTTCGTCCTGCCCGTCGTCCTCGTGCCCTTCAAGAGGGTCACCTTCGTGGTCAAGCAGAGCCTCGTCGAATACCCCGTGTTCGGGCATGTCATGCGCTCCAGAGACCCCATCACGGTCGGGCGCACGAATCCCCGCGACGATCTGAAGGCTGTCCTGGAGGGCGGCGTCGAGAGGCTCGGCAAAGGCATCTCCGTGATCATTTTCCCGCAGACGACACGAACCGCCCAGTTCGACCCGGGGGAATTCAACAGCATCGGCATCAAGCTGGCAAAGCGGGCCGACGTGCCCGTGGTGCCCCTCGCCCTCAAGACCGACGCCTGGGGGAACGGCAAGCTGATGAAGGAATTCGGCAGGATCGATCCGTCGAGAACGGCACACCTTGTCTTCGGGGCGCCCCTGCGCATCCGGGGCCGGGGTGGCGAGGAGCACGAAGAGATCGTCCGGTTCATCACGTCGAAGCTGAAAGAGTGGGGCGGCTCGGTCAAGGAGCCAGGCGCCACGACCTCCCGGGCATAGCCCACCAGCTGCCACATCCATCGCCGCGTCATCCGTCCGCCACACCGCAAGCGAGGCGTCGAGGTGGAAATTGTAGTTGACTAAAGCAATCATGTGGTTGATATTGGCATTGACATGACTGTCTGGAGGCGGCGGAGGCGACGGAGGAGGTGGGGAAGATGGCCGAGGGGGACGTCAAGCCGCGCGTGGATGCGGTGCGGAGCTTCAACCGGTTCTACACGAAGCAGATCGGCGTACTGCACGAAGGACTGCTGGGGAGCCCCTATTCCCTGACCGGGGTGCGCGTGCTGTACGAGCTGGCGCACCGGGAGGAGCCCACGGCGGCGGAGCTCGGCAAGGAGCTGGGGCTGGATGCGGGCTATCTGAGCCGCATCTTGCGAGGGTTCGAGAAGCGAGGTCTGGTCGCGAGGGTGCGCTCCAGGACCGACGGCCGTCAGAGCCTCTTATCGCTGACGGCAAACGGCAAGAAGGCGTTCGCCCCGCTTAACGCCCGCTCACACGACGAGGTCGCCGGCATGCTGGGCCGGCTGTCCGCGGCCGAGCAAGACCGCCTGGTCGTGGCCATGCGCGCCATCGAAACGCTGCTGGGGGCCCGGCCCGAGCCCAAGGTGCCCTACCTCCTCCGGCCCCATCAACCCGGCGACATGGGCTGGATCATCCACCGCCACGGCGCGCTTTACGCCCAGGAATACGGCTGGGACGAGACCTTCGAGGCGCTGGTGGCGGAGATCGCCGCCAAGTTCATCCAGAGCTTCGACCCGAAGCGCGAGCGCTGCTGGATCGCGGAGCGGGAGGGGGAGATCGTCGGCTCGGTGTTCCTCGTCCGGCGGTCGAAGACGGTGGGGAAGCTCCGCCTGATGTATGTCGAGCCGAAGGCGCGCGGGCTTGGCATCGGTAGCCGCTTGGTGGAGGAGTGCATCCGCTTTGCCCGGCAGGCGGGGTACCGGAAGATGGTGCTCTGGACCAACAGCGTCCTGGCGGCGGCCCGGCACATCTACGAGAAGGCCGGTTTCCGCCTGATCCACGAGGAGCCGCACCACAGCTTCGGCCACGACCTGGTGGGGGAGACCTGGGAGCTGAAGCTGTGAGCGGCTCCGAAGGGACGCGTATGATGCACCCGCCGACGCTGGCAGGCGAGCAGGGGGCCTCGTGCTGAGGTTCCTGCCACCCGCCGCCGCCGCGGCCACCGGCATCCTGGTTGGCTCGGCCATGGTGGCCACCCGGTTTGTCATCGACCAGACGGCCCCAGCCTCGCTGGCCTTCCTGCGCTACCTCATCGGGGTCTGCTGCCTGCTGCCCGCCGTCCTGCTATCCGAGCGGGTGCGGTTCGCACGGCGCGATCTCGCGCCGATCGCTCTCCTCGGCATCACCCAGTTCGGCATCCTGATCGCCCTGCTGAACTACGCGCTGCAGTTCATCCCCTCGGCCCGCGCCGCCCTGATCTTCGCCACCTTGCCCCTCCTCACGATGCTGCTGGCCACGGCGCTCGGGCACGAGCGGCTCACCGCGGAAAAGACTCTCGGCGTCCTCATGACCATCCTGGGAGTGGGTTTCGCGCTCGGGGAAAAGGCGGTGCAGCGGGGCGGCGCGACCCAGGAATGGGTCGGCGAGCTGGCGGTGTTCGCGAGCGCGCTCTGCGGCGCGGTCTGCAGCGTCTTCTATCGGCCCTATCTGCGCAAGTACCCCACGCTCCAGGTGAGCGGTTTCGCCATGCTGGCCTCGGTCGGGTTCCTGGCCGTCCTCGCCGCCGGGGAAGGATTCTTCGGCGCCTTCCCCCGCTTCACTGCGGGCGGCTGGCTGGCCGTCGTCTTCATCGGCGTCAACAGCGGCATCGGGTACTACCTCTGGTTGTGGGCGCTGAACCACACCACCCCGACGAAGGTCACCGTGTTCCTGGCGCTCAGCCCCATCACGGCGGCGGTGCTGGGGGCGGCCTTCCTCGCGGAGCGACTTTCGACGATGTCGCTCCTGGGGCTCGCCTGTGTCGCCCTCGGCCTGTGGCTCGCGCACCGCCACGGTCCCGCATCGGCCTCCGAATGCGGGGCACAGGGAGGGGGGCCACTCGGGAACGGGTCGTCGCCGCTTGACCGATAGGGATCGATAAGGAAGAAGGCGGTCATTGACAGGATCATCCATGAAGCTGGCTATTACGAACCAGAAGAGGGTGTGAAAGGGCGATCTTCTCCGCGGCGTCTCCTTCCTCGTGTACTAGGCGCGAGGGTGGAACTTGTCATAGATCGCCTTGAGGTGGGTGCGGCTCAGGTGGGTGTAGATCTGCGTGGTCCCGATGTCCGCGTGGCCGAGCATGAGCTGGACCGAGCGCAGGTCGGCCCCCCGCTCCAAGAGGTGGGTGGCGAACGAATGACGCAGGGTGTGAGGGGTCACCGTCTTGGTGATTCCCGCGGCGCGGGCGATCTTCTTGACGAGTTGCCAGAACATCTGCCGGGTGAGTCCCTGACCGTGGCGCCCGAGAAAGAGGGAGTCGGAGGGCCGGTCCTTCTCCAGGCGAGGTCGGCCATCTTTGAGATAGGCGCGGAGGCTGTTCGCGGCCGTCTCGCCGACGGGGACCAGCCGCTCCTTGTCTCCCTTCCCCACGACCCGTACGATCCCGAGGCCGAGGTCGAGGCTCGCGAGGCGCAAGCCAATCAGCTCGGAGACGCGCAATCCCGAGGCGTAGATGAGTTCGAGCATGGCCTGATTCCTGAGCGCCTGCGGGGTGGCGGCCCCGCGCACCGCCAGGAGCCGTTCGACCTCCTCGCCGCTCAGCACCGCCGGGAGCCGCTGCCACGGCCGCGGCGCCTCCAGGTGGGCGGTCGGGTCCTCCGTGGCACGCGCCTCGCGGACCAGGAAGCGATGGAACTGGCGAATGGCCGAGAGGTGTCGAGCGACGGAGCGGGGGTTGAGCTCCGCCTCGCGCAAGGCCAGGAGATAGCGGGACACCTCGGTGCGGTCCAGGGCGGTCGGCTGCTTCCCGCGATCGGTGAGATAGGTCAGATACCGGGTGAGGTCGCGGTGGTAGGCCTCCAGGCTGTTCGGTCGGAGGCCGCGCTCCACCACTAGGTGCTCCAGGAATCGGTCCAGGTCGGGGTGAGTCACGTCCGGATCTCCCTGGGATGGAGGGAGTTCGCCCGCTCCGACGCGGGGCTCCGAGCGCGGCGCAGGTCCTGGTAGAGGCCGAGAAGCTTGGCGGCGCCGACCTCCGGCGCGCAGCGGGCGGCGACCCGCCGGGCCGCTTCTGCCATCGCAAGGCGGCGCTCGGGCGCCACCCACAAGGCCAGCACACTTCCCGCGAAGGCGTCGGGATCCTCGGGGCAGAGGACTCCGGCTGGTTCGTCCGCCAGGAGGTCTCTGGCCGCCTCGGACGCGACCGCGACGACCGGGAGTCCGGCTGCCATGGCCTCCAGCGCGACCAGTCCCTGCGTCTCGGACGTGGAGGGAAAGAGGAAGAGGTCGGCCGCCGAGGTGTAGTCGCCGATCCTCTCGTGCGAAACCGCGCCGACGAAGTGGATGCTGGGCCGGATGCCGAGATCATCCGCCAGCCGCGTGAGCCGCGCCCGATCGTCCCCGTCTCCCACCAAGACGAGCCGGGCGGCGGGCAGCTCGCGAAGCAGCCGGCAGAAGGCGTGGAGGAGGAAGGCCTGATTCTTCTCGCGGGCCAGGCGGCCCATCGAGAGGAAGAGAGGGCCTCCGGCGCCCAGGCCAAGCGCCGCGCGCTGCGCCTGGCGGGCAGCCTCGGTTGCCGGCGGCGGGAGCGGCACACCGGTGGGGATCACCTCGACGGGGGTCCGCAGCCCGCGCGAGGCCAGATCGCGCGCCACCGAAGGGGAAGGGGCGATGACCAGAGCCGCCCGGGCGGCGAAGCGCAGGGCGCGACGGACCGCGAGGCGGGCGATGAGACGGGCGGGGCCGGGGATGTAGTGGGCGTATCGATCGTACCGCGTATGGTATGTGAAGAGCAGCGGTCGGCTCGTTTCTCGGGCCCAGCGAGCCGCCGCCGCCCCGAGGAGGTACGGATGCTGGGCGTGATAGATGTCGAGATCCCGAGCCAGGACAGCCTGTCTGACACCCGGCCAGCGTGGGAACGGCAGCACATAGGCGTGGTGGGTCGGGGCGCGCAGGCCCGGCACGCGGAGGACATCGCCGTCGTCCGTGCCGCCCGCGCCGTAGCGGGGGGCCACGATCGTCACGGTGTGGCCCGCGCGCCGGAACGCGCCGGCGAAGGTGTCCACCGAAGTCGTCAGGCCGTTTATCAGCGGCCGGTAGTTGTTGGTAAAGAGGCCGATCCTCATCGGGAGGGACTGCGCGGCCCACGACCGCTCATTTTCGGGTGACCGGCGTGTGCGCGATGGGCAGGCCCAACGCCAGCTTCCCCTGGGTGTAGATCTGAGCCGTGGCCATGAGGAAATAGGAGTGCAAGTTGATCGGCGAGAAGACGAGCCGGAACCACTCCATGAACTTCCGGGTCCGCTGCCATCGCCGCGGGACCCGCTGGTAGATGATGGGGCGCATGGTGTGAGGGATCACCACCATGCCCAGCAGGGTGGAGGAGGTCAGGACGATCGTCTGAAAGACGAGGTTGAAGGCCGCCATCGGGCTGACGCAGAGGCTCTGGCCGTGCAGCTTCAGGGCCAGGACGTCCGGCGAGAGGAAGATGGGGAGCGGCCACAGTTCCCGCACGCAGGGGCTGATCCACGAGATCAGGATGAGCTGTGCGGGCAGGAGCACGGTGAGCGGCGGCATGGCGTTCGACAGCAAGGCGCGCAGGGCCTGGTAGGTCTTGCTTCGCAACGGGGAGAGACCCGGCTGGCGGAACTTGCGCCGATAGCGAACGACGAACTTCACATCCACGGCGCCACGCGCCCAACGGGCGATCTGTCCCCAGGACTCCTGGGTATTCAGGGGCGCCTGGCCCCAGGTCGGGATCTTCAGGGGCGCGACCCGGTACCCCTCCATCACCACCTTGTACCGGAACTGCATGTCCTCGTTGTGGCGATTGGGCTCGAAGTAGTCCACGTCCCGGAACGCTTGCAGGTCCATGCTCGTCCCCGGGCCGAGGACCAGGTAGTCGCCCTGCGTCTGCATCTTGCCCATCTGGTACAGGACGAAGCCGGTGTTGTGCAGGCGGGGGAGCATGGGGACCTTCCAGTAGTTCGCCGTGTACGTGGTCAGCGACTGCAAGACCACGCCCCGGAGCCCGCGCTGGGCGGCCTTGGCGTCCTCCTCACGATGGGTCATCTCGCGGAAGCCCAGATCCTGAGCGTGCAGGATGGTATCGGCGTCGATGATCAAGACCTTCACGCCGCCCGGGCCGCTCGGAAACTCTCCCCGCTCGACCCGATCGGCCAGCCAACGCCCCGTCGTGGTGACGGAGGTCGCTTTGCACTTCAGCGGCAGGTCGGTGGTGGGATATACGAACGGCTCGACGTGCAGGCGGTTCTTCAAGGCTGCCACCACCTCGGAAAGCTTTTCCAGGGTCACCTGGTCCTCGGCCTCCACGATGGGGACCAGGGTCACCAGGGACTTCGGGTAGTGCAACTGTTCCACGGAACGGAACGTCTGGAAGAGGACGTGACGGTTGCCCTCGTTCTTGAGGGGCATGAAGATCGCGTAATGGCTGAGGGGCGCGTCGATCGAACGCAATCGATCCAGCCAATCGGTGTCCAGATTCTGCAGGATCGTCTGCCGGGTCTTTTGAGCTCGGACCATGTTCACGATCAGGAACCCGATCCAGAAGCAGATGAATCCGAACCGGAAGAGCTCCGCCGGGAAGGGGTCGCGCAGCAGGTAGCGCAGCAGCGGATAAACCGCCAGCAAGATCAGGGTAGTCAGCAGCGGGGCGGCGTCCAGCGGACGGTCGATGGCTGGCTGGAGCAGCGAGTCCCGGGACGTGCCGAACAGGCCCCGGACAAAAGAAATGGCTCGCCCGAAATGCCTCGTCTGCGTCGGGCGAGCCATGGTGGAGACTTCCAGGGCATCTTCAGCCCCGGGGACAAACGCTCCCATGGCCTAACTCCGAAGATTCCGACGGCATCCGAGCCGCCGGCGAATCCAGTAAAATTGTGACCGGACCGTCGTTAATCGATTCCACCTGCATGGTTTCCTGGAAACGACCTGTTTGTATTATAAGCCCGCAAGCCCGGATTTTGCCAACGAATTCTTCGAAAAGCACGCGCGCCTCGTCAGCGGGGGCCGCGGCGTCGAAGCTGGGCCGGCGGCCCTTCCGGGCGTCGCCGTACAGGGTGAACTGCGAGACCGCCAGGACCTGTCCGCCGACCTGTACGATCGATCGGTTCATCTTCCCGGCATCGTCCTCGAAGATCCGGAGTGATGCGATCTTCTCGGCCATCCAGCCGAGGTCGGATTCCCGGTCCTCACGGCGGAACGCCACGTACAGCAAGAGTCCGGGGCCGATGGCCGCCACATCCTCGCCATTCACCCGGACACCCGCATGCTTCACGCGCTGCACCACGACTCGCATCTCGCTGCGTCTCCTTGGGGGAACGGACACCAGGCAGGGAGCGAAAATGGGTATGGGCGACGCACCCAAATTTCGGCAGGCTGCTCAAAAGGGCCCAGATGCCAGGCGGCCCGCGAAAGGCCGAGCGAGGCGTACTCCAGGTACGCCGCAGCGAGTGCCCGAGCGGGCCAACGCCGCAGATGGGTCATTTTCAGCAGCCTGCTAGGAGTCGCCGAGACGCAGCTCCTGGCCGGGTCGTAGGGAGGCGTCCCGAGTGAGACCGTTCCAGCGTCGGAGGTCGTCCGAGGAGACCTTGTGGGCTCTGGCGATGCTCGAGAGCGTGTCGCCCTTCTTCACCACGTGCCGCTGGAGCGCGGGCGGCCGGACCGCCTTGGAGGCCGCCGTCCCGACCGACCCCTCTGGTCGAACGGTCGGGGCGGCCGGCTCAGACACGAGCAGGAGCTTGAGAGTTTGACCGGGGCGCAGGGCGGCATTCCGCGACAGGTTGTTCCAGCGCCGAAGGTCTTCGGGGGAGACCCCGCGCGCCTGCGCGACCTGGGCGAGGGTCTCCCCCTTCTTGACCTTGTGCCGTGTCGTAGTCTTGGGTCGCTCGCCTGCCCGAGTGTCCCTGGTCTCGGCGGTGATTGTCGGAGCGGCGGAGCCCGAGGTGGGAACCAGCAGGGTCCCGCCCGGCTTCAGGGCGTGGCGCTTGGTCAGCCCGTTCATGTCCAGGACCGCATGCAGGCTCGCCCCGTAGTGCTTGGCGATGGTCGCGGCGGTCTCCCCCTTGCGGACCCGGTGGGAGACCCAGCCCACCCGCTGTGCCGGCGGGATCCGGGCAAGCTCCTCCAGGAAGTCGGCCCGGAGGCCGGTCGGAATCCTGAGCGCGTATTGTGACGCCGCGGGCGGCGTGGACCAGCGGATCAATTCGGGGTTCAGCTCGCGGAGGCGCTCGACTGATGTCCGCGCCGCCTGGGCGAGACTGCGAAAGTCCGCGGGCTGCCGCAACGTCACGGTCTCGGTCTCGAGCGGCTGGTCGGCCGGGGGGGCGAACCCGTAACGCTCCGGCTCCTTCGAGATGATGGTCATGGCCATGAAGGCGGGGACGAACAACTGGGTTTCCTTGGGCAGTCGCAGGGACCAGAAGTCCCGGGTGCGCTGGCGGTCGATGGCCCGCTGCACCGTCCCCTCGCCCGCATTGTAGGCCGCCAGAGCCAAGGGCCAGGAGCTGAACATCCGATAGAGATTCCTCAAATATTCGGCGGCGCCCCGAGTGGATTTCTCCGGGTCCCGGCGCTCATCCACCCACCAGGAGACCTGCATGCCGTACAGCCTCGCGGTGGAGGCCATGAACTGCCAGATTCCTGCGGCCTTGGCCCGCGAGGTGGCCCAGGGATTGACGGCGCTCTCGATGAACGCCAGGTTCAGGAGCTCTTCCGGCAGCCCCTTCTGCTGGAAGGTCTGCCGTATCATGGGCGAATACCGACTCGCGCGCTCGAAGGCCCGAGAGATCACGCCCATCTTCCTGGTCTGGAAGTACTCGATGAAGGCCCGCACCTGATCGTTGAAGATGATCGGGAAGTCGTACTTCCGCACATCGGGCTCTGGCAGGGGAGTCGCGTTTCCCGGCTTCTCGTTGGCGATGGCCCGCAAGTCCTCGGGGCCGAGGAGAGCGGGAGCCTCCTGCGTCGGCTCGTCGGGATCGGGCGGTGCGGTCGGCTCCGCGCTCGGGCCCGGCGGCGAGACGGTGAGACGAGACAGCCACACGTATGATGGGACCGAGGAGAACCGTTGGTTGCCCATCAGTTTGGGCGAAATCCCCCCGTTAAGGTCGGAGTCCAGCAGGGTCTCCAGGGCGGCGTTGAACTCCCATTCGGCCTGGTTGGTGTTGCCGAGTCCCATCTCCTGGATTCCGCGCTCATAATACGAACCGGCGCGCCGCATGGCCAGGAGCAGGGGGGATGGAGGTGCGGGCGCTTGGGCGGGCGGAGCGTTCTTCACCATCGGGACCGGCCGTGGGGCGCGCCGGCCGCTGTCCACGGAGGCGCTGGGATCTCCCGGAAGATCCCGGATCTTCAATTGCTCGGACGTCTGGTACGCGAAGGTTGGAACGTAACCAACGCTACATCCCGCACCGACGGCCATGAGCGTCGCGAGAACCCCGCCCAGCAGGGGGCCATGGAATTGCCGAAATGCCATCAATACCTCGCCCATCCGTATCGTGAAGGTGGCTGCGGACAGGGGTGCGATTCGCCTGGGTTTCCCATGAAAAACCCTGAGCGGGCCAAAGATCGCCGACTTCTTACCCTGTGCGCCGTCTTTTGTCAAGACATTGCCGCGCCGTGTCACCCTGACGTCCAGTCGGCGAGGAGAGAGGGATTGTCGGGAGATGAGCAGGATGGTATATTCTCGAAGAGTTGTCCGCCGAATCGCTGGCGGGCTGGCGGAGAAGAAGAGGAGGGATATGGGGAATCTGCAAGAAAACCGGCCGGTGTCGCGTCTGTCGGACGAGGAGCTGGAATACTACGGCGACCTCTATCTGACGCGGGGCGTTCGAGAGGCCGGAGTGGATTTTGAGAGTTACCTCGGCAATCCGGAATACTACCTCGCCAAGTACGGCACGGGGGACGGGGTTCCCGGCGGCAAAGACGGCGGCGATGGCCAGGAACTCCTGCGCCAGATGATTCGCCTTCGCTCGGCGTCCCGCACGCCTTCCAGTTGAGGTCCGGGCGGTGACCGCTCCCGGGGATGGGCGTGATGGGCCCGACCGCGAGTTCCGCCGCCTCGACCGATCAGAAACAGGACACTCCCCACATGGGCAGACAGGAACCGAGCAGCCGGGGGATCGTGGGTGCGTCGTTCCTCTCCTCAGATGCCACCGGTCGTCCCGCGGCGCCACCGGCTCACTGGCTCGCGTGGCTGTGTCTCAGCCGCTGCGCCCTGTCGTTGATCTTCACCGCGTACGCCGGGGTGATGCCGCTGGTGCGGGAGGAGTGGGGTATCTCGGCGGCCAAGGCGGCGACGGTGCAGAGTGCCTGGCACGTGGGGTATCTGGTGTCGCTGTTCGTCGTGGGCATGCTCGCGGATCGCTATGGGGCCCGGCGGATCTATCTGGGGGCGAGTGCTTGCGCGGCGGGGGCCGCGTGCGGATTTGCCTGGTTCACCCGGGGCTATGTGTCCGCCCTGCTCCTGTATGGTCTCGCGGGCCTGTGTTCCGGCGGGTCGTACACCCCCGGCCTGGCCCTGATCTATCAGCGCACCGAGCCGAGCACGCGCGGCCGGGCGATGGGGTGGTTCCTGGCGGCGTCGTCACTGGGGTACGCCGTCGCGCTGGGAGGCCTGGCCTTCCTCAGCGCATTCGCGTCCTGGCGCGTGGGGCTGCAGTTCACGGCGGCGGCGGCCGTGCTCGGCGCGGGGCTCGGGTGGATTGCGCTCCGGGGGATGCGGGACCCCACCCCGGCGGACCCCGGTATCGGCAGGCCCTGGCGGATGATCGTGGAGACGGTGCAGGACAAGGCGGCGATGGCCTGCAACTGGGCGTATACGTTTCACTGCTGGGAGCTCTTCGTGGTCTGGGCGTGGCTTCCAAGCTTCCTGGCTGCGGCGGGGAGCGGGACCGCCAGCCGCTACGGCGGGAACTGGGGCATCGCGGTCGCGGGGTTGGCCCACGTGCTTGGAGCCGCAGGCAGCATCGTCGGCGGCGCGGCGTCGGATCGCTGGGGCCGCGCCAGGGTGATGCTGCTCCTGACGGGGCTGAGCCTGACCGGCTCGTTCCTCTTCGGCTGGTTATGGACGGGGCCGTTCTGGCTCCTCGTGATGGCCGGTTCGCTCTATAACCTGTGCGCGATCGCCGATTCCTCGGTGTATTCGACCGCGCTCGCCGAGATGGTGCCGGCGTACCGGCTCGGCACCGCCTACTCGGTCCGTTCGGTGATGGGGTTCGCGGCGGGGGCGATCAGTCCCGTGGTGTTCGGGGCCGCGCTCGATTTCGGTCGCGCCTCCTTCGGCGCCACCTCGACCTATGCGTGGGCGCTGGCGTGGGGTTCCGCCGGGGTCGGGGCGCTGCTGGGACCCGTGATGATTCTCCAGTTTGAGCGGTTGGACACACGCCGAAGGACCGCCGTGAGATACGGGCCTTAGCAGGCTGCTGAAAAAGGCCCATCTGCTGTCACCCAGCCCTCGGCTGGGTACCCGCCCGCTCGGGCACTCGTTGCGGCGTACCCCAGTACGCCTCACTCGGCACCCATCCTGCGGATGGGTACCCGGCGCGCCGCCTTGCATCTGGACCTTTTTGAGCAGCCTGCCGCAAAGTGAGTTATTCAGCGTCCAGTTGGTACTACTTCGTTACGTATTGACGTGGGCCGGAACGGCTTCGCACCGTCTATTTCACCTGGGGCTCCAGGGCCTCGATATTGTGGGCGGCCGCGGGGGCCCTGGGATCCTGCGGTGCGAGCTGCTGGAACAGCCGGAACTGCTCCAGCGCAAGCTGGAGCAGGGCGCGCTTCTCGTCCAGCCGACTGTCGCGGGCTTTCTCGATATAGGCCACGCCTAGACCATAATGGGCGTTGGCGTCAGTCGGGCGGAGTTCGGCCGCCTTCCGATATGCCGCCACCTTGTCATCGGTGAGCGCCCGGATTTTTTTCCCGACCTCGAGTCCGAGGAAGGAGTAGGCATCGGGGTCGTCAGGACGCAGGCGAATCGTCGTGCGGAACGCCTCGATCGCCGCGTCCGTTTCGCCGACCTCGGCGTAGGCGAGCCCGAGCTGGAACCGGACGGCAGGATCGTCGGGGGCGAGGCGCGCCGCCTCCTTGAGGTGCGTGACGGCGATCTGGGGCTGCTTCACCTGGCGGTAGAGCTCCCCCAGCACCAAGCGAAACTGCGAGATGTCCGCCTTTTTCGGCAGGACCTGGGAGAGTTCGGCGATGGCCCGCTCTGGATTCCGCATGTCCCGGTAGGCGGCCCCCAAGCCCATTCGGGCCTCCACGTTCTCCGGCTGAAGCTCCAGTACCTTCGAAAATTCCTCCGCCGCTTGAGCGGGCTGACGCATCCCCAAGAGCGCGACACCCAGATTGTGATGGGCGTCGGCGAGATCGGGGTTGAGCCGGATGGTCTGGCGGAACTGGTAGATGGCGTACTCCAGGTCACCTCGGGCGAGGGCACCGACCCCTGCGTTGTATCGCTGCAGCGCCTCCTCGGTACGGGCATTCGGGGGGGATTCCGCCGCGCCCGCGCCCGTGGCGAGAAGGAGGCACAGGAGCG
>JAPLLC010000191.1 GCA_026387775.1 Candidatus Methylomirabilota bacterium
CTCGGGCCGAGAGGGCCGGCCACTCGGTACCACGGACGTCCTCGCTCGTCAAGGCAAACCCCGCAGCCGGCTCGCAACCCGTCGAGGGCGTCGGACCTGTTGGGCTTAACCCGAACGTTGCATTGAACCGCCGGTACCAACGGCCGTTGGTGCGCAAAGCGCGCGAAGAAAGGCCCTCTGTTTCCAGAGGGTTCCGGAATCACCCGGTCTGGGCGAGCCGTATGATTTCCATCCGTTGTCCGAGGCCCGATCCACAGATCCTGGCCCTCTTTGCGGTCTTTGCGAGCTTTGCGGTGAAATGTTTGGGCTTGATCGGGGAGAGAAGCGGATGGGTGGGGATGATTCAGCCCTGCGAGGCGCCCCGGGTCTTGTTGCCCTGCCGGTGCAAAGACGCCTAACCCGCATTATTCACGAACAGTACCGTGAATTCTGCGAATCCAATGACCAATGACCAAATTCCAATGACCAAGGGTGGTACGCGCGGCTGGCGCGCTGTCAGGGGCACGAATGGAGGCCCGGTTCGTTGTTGGTCATTGATCATTGGGAATTGGTCATTCTCCGGATTATTCGCGAAGGCGTTCGCGAACAATCCTGGCTAACCCTGCATGGCCGCTCGCTCGTCCTCGGCCAAGAGGCAGCCCTCGATGCAGGCGGGCCGGCACTTGCCGTCGCACGGCTCCACATGGATGGTGACGGTGGTGCCGGAGAGTTTCTCCTTGATGCCACGGGTGACCGCATCCGACAACTGGTGGGACGCTTCGACCGAGAGGTCCTTGTCCACGACCAGGTGAAACTCCACGAATCGATGCGAGCCAGACTTCCGCGTCCGCAGGTGGTGAAAACCCCGCACGGATCGGTCGGCCGCGCGCAGATGCTCCTGGATCCAGGCAGTCTCCTCGGCGGGGAGACTGGCGTCGAGCAGGTCGCGTCCAGACTCCACGGTCAGCTTCCAGGCGGCGTGCACGATCATCAGGGCGACCACGATCGCCGCCACCGGATCCAGCCAGAGCAGATTCGTTCCCGGAAGGAGTCGCTCTCCTGCAAGGATCAGACCCAGGCCCAGCATGACACCGGCCGAGGTGTAGACGTCGGTGCGTAGATGCCAGGCATCGGCCTGGAGGGCGATCGAGTCCGTCTCCTTGCCGATCGTGAACAACCTGTGCGACACGATCATGTTCATGACGGAAGAGACGAGCATCACGCCCACGCCCCAACCCGCGGCCTCGATCGGCTGCGGCGCAAGGAGCTTGTGGGCCGCCTCGTAGATGATCCATCCGGCGGCGAAGAAGATGAGCACGGCCTCCACGGTGCCGGAGATGTTCTCGATCTTGCCGTGGCCGAACGGGTGTTCTTCGTCGGCCACCTTGTCTGAGGTCTTGACCGCGAACAGCGCGATGACGGCCGCCAGGAGGTCCACGCCGGAGTGAATCGCCTCGGAGATCACCGAGACCGACCCGATGAACAGCCCGACGACGAGCTTCCCGGCCACCAGCGACGTGTTGGAGATGATCGAGAGCCATGCCACTGAAGTCTTGCGCTTCTGCGCGTCCACCGCACTCCCTCCGTGCCCAAAAAAGAACCGCGGAATGTAGAAGCGTCCCGCGGGGATGGCCAAATAAGGCAATCCCGCGGAACGGTGTGTCCCGCGGGATGAAATTCCCGCTGCCTCCCAGCGGAGGCCCGGCTGCACCCCGACCGGATCGGGGTCGCCTGATCTCAGGCTGATCGCAACTTACCCAACTCGGGCCGGCCTGTCAACCGCTGTCTGCCAAACGTCCTTGCGAATGCATCACACGGCTGCCCAGACGAGGACCGCGAATTCACCCAACGCGGCCCCGCCATGCATCCACGAGCGCATTTCGGTTGGCGTTCTCTGGCGACTTGAGACGCCGGTTATTTCGTGTGCCCTGCCTTCGCCCGCAGGACATCCTCCACCGCCTTTCGGATGAAGGGGGCCGTGAGCTCGCACACTTCCTTGACCTGCGCCGGCGTGCCGGACTCTCCGAAACGATCCTTGACGCCCACCCGGCGGACGAAGACCGGGCACTGCTCCGCCGTGAGCTCCGCCACGGCCCCGCCCAGGCCGCCCAGGATGGTGGCGTCCTCCACCGTCACCAGGGCGCCCGTCTCGCGCGCCGCCTGGAGGACGGCCGCTTCGTCCAGGGGCTTGATCGTGTGCACGTCGAGCACCCGGATCGAGAGTCCGGCCTGCTCCAGCTCTTCGGCCACGGTCAGGGCGTCGCTGACCAGGATGCCCGTGGCCATGATGGTCGCGTCGCGCCCCTCGCGGATGCAGATGGCCTTGCCGATCTGGTACTCGAGATCGTTCGTGTACAAGGTGGGAAAACTGTCGCCCGTAGACGGCAGCCGCAGGATCACGGGTCCGGGGTGCTCGGCCGCAGCGTAGGTCGCCTTCTCGCAGGAGACGGCGTCGGCCGGGGACAGGATGGTGAGCTTGGGGATCGCCCGCAGGGCGGCGATGTCCTCCACCACCTGGTGGGACGGACCCAGGATGCCCCAGATCACGCCGCAATTGCACATGACGATCTTCACGTTCCGCTGGTCATAGGCCACGTTTTGCCGGATCTGGTTGTAGGCGCGCCCCAGCCCGAAGATGCCATGGCAGTGCGTGAAGGGAATGAACCCCGCGCCCGCCAGTCCCGCCGCGCTGGTCATCAGATGTCCCTCGGCGATCCCCACGTCCAGGACCCGATCCGGGCACTCCTTGGCGAACACCCCGCCGGCCTCGCCCTGGGGATAGTCGCCGTAGCAGGAGACGATACGCGGATCCCGTCGGGCCAGTGCGATGAGTGCCCGGTTGTGCGCGGCGTACAGGTTCTCGGCGACGTCCCGCTTCGTCCGCAGATATGGTGTCTTCACGATGAAGTCCTCCCTCGGCATCCGCACGTGTCGGCGGGCGTCAATTCTTCAAGGTCTCCTGTCCGATCTTGATCATCTCGTCGGTGATTTTGATGAAGTGGCAGTTCGTGTTCTCGTAGGGGGGCAACCCCTTGCCCTTCACTGTGTGCGCGATGATGGCCTGAGGTTTTCCTTGAATATTCGCCGCCCATTCCAGAGTCGCAACCACGTCGCCCATCTTGTTGCCGTCGATCTCCCGCACCTCCCAGCCGAAGCTGCGGAATTTCTCCGCCAGGGAGAGCATGTTGAGTGTCTTCTCCACCGCCCCGGTAGACTGGAACCGGTTGGAATCGATGATCGCCGTCAGGTTGTCCAGCCGGAAGTGGGACGCGCTCGCCGCCGCCTCCCACACCTGTCCCTCGTTGCACTCGCCGTCCCCGACGACGCAGTAGACCCTGTAGCGGGGGGCGTGGCGCCGCACCGGGGCGGCGAGGTTGGCCTCGGCGGGCTGGATGTAGGCCCCGGCGGCCGAGCCCACGGCGAACGACAGGCCCAGTCCCAGCGAGCCGCCGCTGTAATCGACACCCGGTGTGCGGGTGTTGACGTGCGTCTGGAGCCGCGCCCCCGGGTGGCTGTAGGTCTTGAGCTCTTCCCGTGGGAAGTACCCCGCCTCGGCCAGGGCGGCATATACGATCTCGCAGGAGTGGCCCTTGGAGGTAATCAGCCGGTCCCGTTCCGGCCACTGGGGATTCTTCGGGTCATGCCGCATCTTGTAGAAGAGGAGGGCGGTCACCAGGTCGGCCGACGAGAAGCTGCCCCCCAGCCAGCCGATTCCCATCTCTTTCATGACAGACAGCGACTCCAGCCTGAGCTTCTTGGCCTTCGCCTCCAGATCCCTCACCAGCTCGTCATTCCCCATGATCATGGTCCTTGCTCCTGCGCGGCGTGCGTTGAGTGTGCAAACCCGATGGCAGCTTCTCTCTACGGATGCGGGATGTCAAGGTCAACGGGGTTCTGGGTCCGCTTCTCCAGCATCCGCTTGCCGACGGACGACCCCGAGGGGTCGAGTCGCTTACAGCTTCAGGATATTGGCCTCGATGAACTGCCAGGTCTTGAGGAAGTCGCCCCCCCGGATGAGCGATCGGAACTCGGCCCGATCGATGGCCAGCAGGCGATCCCAGATCTTCTGAGTCATGCGCGTGTTGGCCTCGAAGGTGCCGACGATGTCCCAGCGGGTCGGCGACGTGTCCGAGGTCAGGAAGCCGGTATATCCAACCTCCTGCAGGTAATAGAGAAATTCGGCGTATTCCAGGAAGTTGTGGGAGGCCACCATGAAGTCCCAGTCCCACTTCCCGTTGTTGTCGTTGATGTGGATGTAGTAGGGGTACCGGCTGTGCGCCAGCATGGAGACGACCTCCGCCGGATTCTCCCCGCCGTACTTGGAGTGGCCGAAATCCATCGTCGTCCCCATCCGGGGGATTCCGATGTCGTTCAGCAGGCACAGCGTCTTGGCCGCGGTGTCCACGAAGCAGCGGCCGCGAGTCTCGCTGGGCTTGTACTCGATGAAGAGGGGGATCTCCGGCTTGTAATTTCCCGCCTCGCCGAAGGTCTCCACCAGGTGCTTCCACATCCGGGCGTAGTCGCACTGGAACGCGAACTCGTAGCCGTCGCCCAGGGGACAGCAGGTGACCTTGTCGGCCCCGGCCGCCTGGGCGAAATCCTTGGCTTCCCTGATGAACTGCACGGCGCGGGCGCGGATGGCGGGATCGGTGGAGGTGAGGCCCCCGTTGCGGAACTCCGGCTCGGCCTTCACGTTGACGTTGATGGCGGCGACCTCCAGCTTGTGCGTCGCCAGCAGAGACTTCAAGAGCGCCGCGTCTTTGACCTCGTAGGGATAGACGACCTCGACACCGCTCATGCCCTGCATCCGGGCGACCATCTCCAGCCGCTCGGCCAGTGTCATGTCGCGGTTGTACTCATGGAAGCGGTCCTTCGTCTTGCCGACAAACGAGGTGATGAGGGCGAACTTGACGGGACTATTCACGCGCGGTCTCCTTTCGGGGTGTCGAGCAATGCTTGGAGGTGTTCCAGCCCCTGGCGATAGTGGTGTTCCACCTCACCCGCGGGGCAGCCGATCTCAATGTCCAGGCTACCGGTGTATCCGGCGGCCCGGAGGTTCCGGAGGAGCGCCGCCCAGGGGATGGTCCCCTGGCCATCGAGGACATGCCGCCGGCACTCCGCGGTCGCCCACCTCCTTTCCGAGGATCATTCCGCGCCCGCCTCTTTGGCTTCGGCCTCCTGCTCCAACCGTTCCATCGACCGTCGGAGATGGAGACGCATGGCGGTCTCGCTCGCATCGGGATCCCGGGCGCGCAGCCCTTCCAGGATGGCCTGGTGCTCCGGGAGGGTCTCCGCCGGGGGACGGACGAGGCCGTCCTGGTATGCGAAGAACATCATGCGGACCGAATTCATGGCCGCGGTGAGATGTTCGTTGGCGGCAATCTCGACGAGGCGCCAGTGAAAGTACCGATCGTGCTCACTGTACCGGCGGATGGCAGCCCCTCGGAGCGCGCGCCCCGGTCGACCGAATCCCGCGCGCAGCCGGTCGACCTCTGCTGGCGAGATCTGACAGGCCGCCAGGCGAGCAGACAGCCCCTCTAGGACCTCCCGTACCGCGAACAGTCGCGCCATCTCCCTCTTGGTAAAGCGCCGCAAGTAGATGCCGCGCCGCGGGAAGACCTCCACCACGCGCTCCTGGGCCAGCCGCTTCAGGGCGTTCAAGATCGGAGTGCGGCTGACCCCCATCTCCCGGGCGAGATGGTCCGGCGGAATGCGCTCGCCGGGAAGGATTTTCCGCTCCACGATCAGCGCCTGCAGGCGGGCGTAGATCTTGTCCTCAAGATTCTCGTGCTGGATGGCGAGGGAGAGGGCGCCGGTCCGGACACTCTGCCAGAACTGGCCCGCTCCGGTATCGGCATCCGGCTCGGGCGCGCGCGCGTTGGAGCTGGTCCTGGGTGGCACCGCTCACCTCCAATCAAAGGACGCAAGGAGTGATCCTTGCCAGACCGCTGAAATATCAGATTCTTCATTTATCAGTTATGTATTTCCGCTGTCAACAGGAAAGTATCGGCCGGGAGACGTCACCGGTGGGAGGAGCCGAAAGGAAGGTGCGGGCTGTAGAATCAGGACTGCGGATGGGTCGGCCTAATCTGAACCGAGGCCGTATTCCTGGCCGAGGTCCTCCAGAAGCTCGGCCTGCATCTCGGTGATCGGCAGCCCCGAGGCCACCTTCCCCCCGAGATGCTTCAGCATGTTGGCCTTCTTCTCCGGCAGCTCGCCCGCTTCGACCTTCTTGAGCAGCGCCGCCAGGATCTCATAGCTATCCGCCATGGTCTGCCCTCCGCGAAAGTGGTCCGTCTTACAGGATGCTGAAAAACCCGCGTTCGCCCAGGCTGCTCAAAAGGGCCCAGATGTAAGGCGGCGCACCCATCCTTTGGATGGGTACCCGGGGCCGAGAGAGGCGTACTCCAGGTACGCCGCAGCGAGCGCCCAAGCGTGCGGGGTACCCAGCCGCCGGCTGGGTCCCCGCAGATGGGCCTTTTTCAGCAGCCTGCTACAGGACCGTGAATCCGCCGTCTACCACGTAGACCCCGCCGGTGCAGTAGCTGGCCTCATTTGAGGCAAGAAAGGCCACCATCGGCGCGATCTCATCGAAGCGACCGATGCGCCCCATGGGAATCTTCCCAATCAATCGCTTCTCCCGCGCGACGAGATCCACCTGCTCGCCATCTGGGGGCTGCTCCAGCGCCCCCGGGGCGACGATGTTGCATCGGATACCCTGCGGGGCGTACTGAACGGCCAGCGCACGTCCAAAGGCGTGCAGTCCTCCCTTGC
>JAPLLC010000257.1 GCA_026387775.1 Candidatus Methylomirabilota bacterium
GGCCCAGGGCGCCGGTCGGTCTCGCCTCGCTCTCGTGCGGCCGCTCGTGCCGCTGGCCGTGGCCTTCAGCCTGGGGGTCGCGCTCGCGCCGGCCCTGCCGCTCGGATCGGCCTGGTGGGCCGGAGGGGCCATCCTCCTGCTCCTTCTGGGCGCTCTTGCCCCCTCCGTCGGGGGGTCCCGTCTCGCCTGGCCGCTGCTCCTCGCGGGGTTCTGCTGTCTCGGCGTCCACGGGATGGTCGTCGCGGCGCGCGAGGCGCCGCCGCACGACATCCGGGTCCTGTCGGAGGGGGCCCTGGGCGCGTCCCTCTTGGTCGAAGGGTGGGTCACGACGCGGCCGGATCCGCGACCGCCGGAGGTTCGCGACGCGGAAGAAACGGCGCGGACGCGCTTCACGGTCGAGGTAACGGCGCTGCACCTCGGCGGTGAGCGGGTTGCCGCCACCGGGCAGGCCCGGTTGACCGCGCTCACCCTCCTGCCCGAACTGCACTACGGAGACGAGATCCGGGGCCGCTTCCGTCTCCGGCATCCGCGCCGATTCGACAACCCGGGCTCCTTCGACTATCCCGGCTATCTGGCCACTCAAGGGATCTCCCTGGAGGGATGGACGCGAGAGCCCGTCGAGGTCGTGCCGGCCGCGCGCGGGTCTGCCCTTCTGGCCTGGGTCTTCCGTCTGCGGGCGCTCATCCTCGCGCGGGTGGATGCCGCCATGCCGCCTGCGGAGGCGGGGCTCCTCAAGGCCACGGTCCTGGGAGATCGCTCGGGGCTCACCCCCGAGATGAACCAGGCCTTCCTGGATTCGGGCACCTACCACATCCTGGCAATCTCCGGGTTGAATGTCAGCATCCTGGCGGGGACGCTGTTCGGACTCTTTCGGCTGTTGCGGGTCTCGCCGCGTCTGGCGGCGGGCGCCTCGGCTGTCCTGGTGACGTGGTACGCAGCCTTGGCGGGAGCCGGCGCGTCGGTGATCCGGGCGGCGGTGATGGCGGACGTCTACCTCTTCGCGGTGGTTCTGGACCGGCGGGGAGACGTGCTGAACAGTCTTGCGCTGTCGGCCCTGGCTCTGCTCTGGTGGAACCCCTGGTTTCTCTACGACGTCGGCTTCCAGCCCACTTACCTGGCGACCCTGGGGATCATTCTCATTCTCCCGCGCTGCGAGCGCGGGCTGGCCCGTCTTCCGCGGCCGATCCGCTGGGTGCTGGAGTCGGTGGCCATCACGCTGGCGGCGACGGCCATGACACTGCCGATCCTGGCGGCGAACTTCAATCGCGTGTCCCCGGCGGGCCTATTGGCCAACATCCCGATCGTGCCGCTGAGCGGCCTGATCACGAGCCTTGGAACGGCCGCCTGCGCCTCGGTTCTCGTCACGCCGACCGGCCTCCCCTGGCTGAACCAGGTGAACGGCTGGCTGGTGGATCTGCTCTTCGCGCTGGCGCGCTGGTTTGCCGGCTTCCCCTGGAGCAGCCTCCGGGTCTACACGCCCACGGTGGGGATGGTGCTCGCCTACTATGCGGCGGCCTCATGCGCTCTCGCGCGGTTTCCGGGCGCGGCCGCTCCCGGCGACCGTCCCGGCGAGCCGGTCCGTCCCCGCCGCTGGGCGGGATGGGCCGCCGCCCTCTGCTGCCTCCTCCTCGCCGGCCTGGTCTACACGCGCCTGACCCCATCCGGGGTGGAGCCCCGCGTTCGACTGACCGTCCTGGACGTCGGACAGGGGGAGGCGATCTACGTGGCGTATCCGGGAAACGCGCGCATGCTGGTGGATGCGGGCGGGATGTCCGGTGAGGGATTCGACGTCGGTCTGCGGGTGATCACGCCGTATCTGCTGCACGAGTGGGTGGGGGGGCTGGATGTCCTCGTCCTCACGCACCCGGATTCCGATCACGTGGGAGGCTCGGCCACCCTCCTCAAGATGTTTCCCGTGGGGGAAGTCTGGACGGGGAGCTCGGTCGACGGCTCCGCGACGGAGCTGTGGATCGAGGAATACCTGCGGCAGCGACGCATCTCCCACCGGATCGTGACCGCGGGCTCTTCGCCGGGACGCTGGGGCGGGGCAACGGTGGAGGTGCTGCACCCCGATCGCAGCGGGGCGGCAGGGGCCGCGCGGCCGGCGGGCCGACCGCTCCGGCCGAACAATCGCTCGATCGTTCTCAGGATCGGGTTGGGAGATCAGGCGGTGCTGCTCACGGGGGACATCGAGAAAGAGGCGGAGCAGATGCTCGTTTTGTCCGGGAAGAA
>JAPLLC010000146.1 GCA_026387775.1 Candidatus Methylomirabilota bacterium
CGTAGCACACGCGCCCAGGCATGACAAGCGCTTTGCCCTTCGGGTAGTCGCTGATCTGCGTCTGCACCGCATATCTTGGAGCTGTCGAGATGACAAGTTGCGGGAGGCGCCTGCCTTTCTCTTGATAGCGGGCGGAGGGGCATGTTATCCTTTCACCCGTTCTCCCTTACGATGGAGGTGATGACCATGGCACTCTGCACCGAATGTGAAGCCGAGATCCATCTGGAGCCCTCCACCGAGGTCGGAGAGATCATCCAGTGCCCCGACTGCGGGCTGGACCTGGAGGTGCTCGGCGTCGATCCGCCCGCGCTGGCACCGGCTCCGGAGGAAGAGGAGGATTGGGGCGAATGAAAATCGGCATCCTCTGCTCGCTGGTCCGCAAGGAAGAGAAGCTCCTGTTCGACGAGTTCCGGGGGCGGGGGCTCGCGTTTGACCGCATCGACGACCGGGAGATCATCCTGGACCTCCACCAGCGGCGCTGGGACTTCGACGTCATCCTGGAGCGCTGCATCAACCACTCCCGGGCCCTGCACACCCTGAAGTATCTCAACGACTGCGGCGTCAGGACGGTGAACACCTACGAGGTGGCCAACACCTGCGGGGACAAGCTGCTCACGACGCTGGCCCTGATCCGCGACGGGATCCCCACCCCGCGCGTTCTTGTGGCCCACACGCCCGAGTCGGCCCTGCAGGCCATCGAGCGGCTCGGCTACCCGGTGGTCCTGAAGCCCGCCGTGGGCTCCTGGGGTCGCCTGCTCTCCAAGATCAACGACCGCGACGCCGCCGAGGCGATCCTGGAGCACAAGGAGACGCTGGGCTCCTACCACCACAGCATCTTCTACATCCAGGAGTACATGGAGAAGCACGGCCGCGACATCCGCTCCTTCGTCGTGGGGGACGAGACCATCTGCGCCATTTACCGGACGTCTCCCCACTGGATCACCAACACGGCGCGGGGCGGAGCAGCCACCAACTGCCCCGTGACGGCGGAGGTCGACGAGATCTCCGTCCGCGCCGCCAAGGCGGTCGGAGGCGGCGTGGTGGCCATCGACCTCTTCGAGACGCCGGACGGGCTGATGGTGAACGAGGTGAACTACACCATGGAGTTTCGGAACAGCATCGACACCACCGGCGTGAACATCCCGGCCAAGGTCGTGGACTACGTGGTGGCGGTGGCACGGCAGGGCAAATAGCGTTCCCAGGAGAGTCCAGTGATCACCGTCGGCATCGTTGGTGCGTCCGGCTACACGGGCGGAGAGGCGCTCCGCATCCTCCTCCGCCACCCGGGGGCCCAGATCGTCCAGGCCACCTCCGAGTCCAACGCCGGCCACTACGTTTACGCCATCCATCCGAATCTCCGGAAGCAGTGCCAGCTCAAATTCATCCCCATCAGCGAGCTTCACCCGTGCGACGTGCTGTTCCTCTGCCTCCCGCACGGCAGCGCCATGCGCCGCATCGGTCAGCTGGAAGGCATGGCCAAGACGATCATCGACCTCAGCGCCGACTTTCGCCTGCGCAATCCCGCGGACTACCCGGCCTGGTACGGGCATCCGCACGAGGCCCCGCAGTACCTCGAGCGGTTCGTGTACGGCATCCCGGAACTCCACCGCGAGGCGATCACACGAGGCAAGTTCATCACCGGGGCCGGCTGTCTCGCCACCACCTCCATCCTGGGCCTCATGCCCCTCTTCAAGCACGACGTCCTGGCCAAGCGCGAGGTGTTCATCGAGGCCAAGGTCGGCTCCTCGGCGGCGGGGGACACGCCCCACCTCTCCACCCACCATCCCGAGCGGAGCGGCTCCGTCCGCTCCTTCCAGCCGACAGGGCACCGGCACACCGCCGAGATCGTCCAGGAACTCAGCTTCGGCGCGCCGCCCACGGTCCACTTCAGCGCCACGGCGATCGAGGCGGTGCGGGGCGTTCTGACCACCTCCCACGTCTTTCTCAAGGACGGCATCGAGGAGAAGGATGTCTGGAAAGTCTACCGGGCAGAGTACGGAACCGAGCCCTTCATCCGCATCGTCAAGGAGCGGCAAGGCATCTACCGGTACCCGGAGCCGAAGATCCTGGCCGGGACGAACTTCTGCGACATCGGCTTCGAGAAGGATCCGCGCGGCTCCCGCCTGGTCGTGATGGCGGCTCTGGACAATCTGGTCAAGGGGGCCGCGGGCAACGGCGTGCAGGCCATGAACGTGGCGTGCGGTCTGCCGGAGACGACGGGGCTCGAGTTCCCCGGGCTGCACCCGGTGTAGGCCGGGTGGGACAGAGATACAGAGCCTCAGAGCTGCAGAGCCACAGAGGGTAGAACTGAAGAGCCACATCCGAACCCCACCGTGTTGGTTCAGAACGACCCGCGCGCCCTCCGTTCGGCCGCGGCGGACTGACCGTTCACTCTCCTCGGAAGGACCCCCATGCTCATCGTCAAGATCGGAGGCGGAACGGGTATCGGGATCGAACCGACGGTAGCGGATCTCACCGATCTCATCCACGCCGGCCGAAAAGTCGTCCTTGTGCACGGCGCCTCGGGCGAGACCAACCTTCTGGCCGAGCGGCTGGGCAAGCCGCCTCGCTTCGTGACCTCCGTTTCCGGCATCGAAAGCCGCTACACGGATCGGGAAACGCTCGAGATCTTCGAGATGGCCTATTGCGGCAAGGGAAACAAGGCCCTGGTGGAGGCGTTTCAGACCCGCGGCGTGAACGCTGTCGGCCTGTCGGGGCTGGATGGGCGCATCTTCGAGGGGAAGCGGAAGGATACCATCACCATTCTGGAGGGCGGCAAGCGGAAGGTCTTGCGCGGGGACTACACGGGAAAAGTGGAGCGGGTGAACGTCGGCCTGCTCACCCTCCTCCTCGACCACGGCTACCTCCCGGTCCTCTGCCCGCCGGCCGCAAGCTACGAAGGGGAAGCGGTCAACGTGGACGGGGACACCGCCGCGGCCATGCTGGCCGCCGCCCTCAAGGCCCACGAATTCGTCATGCTGTCCAACGTCCCCGGCCTGCTCCGGGACCTCAAGGATCCGGCCTCCCTGATCGGCCGCATTCCCGCCAAGGCGATCGAGGACTTCATGCCGATTGCGCAAGGCCGGATGAAGCGGAAGCTGATGGCGGCGGCTATCGCGCTTGAAGGCGGAGTGACGCGGGTCATCCTGGCCGACGCCAACGTGGCCCATCCGATCGTCTCGGCGCTCGAAGGGCGCGGGACGGTGATCGAGTAGGATCAGAGATTGCGAATTGCGAATTGCGAATTTGGGATTACGGATTGCGGAGTTGGGATTGGGGCCGGCGAGCGGCTGGGGGCGAGAGACATGAACCATCGGCAGATAGAAGATCAGTTCTCCGTGGGCGTGTATCAGAAGCGGGACCTCGTCATCGTCCGCGGCGAGGGCGCCCGCGTCTGGGACGAGGCCGGGCGGGAGTACGTGGACTGCGTGGCCGGGATCGGCGTGGCGAACGTCGGCCACTGTCACCCCGCCGTGGTGGCGGCCATCCAGTCCCAGGCCGCCCGCCTCATCACCTGCAACGAGATCTTCTACAACGACGCCCGCGCCCGCGTCCTGGAGCGGCTCGACCGGATCACCCCCGAAGGCATCAACCGGTTCTTCCTCTGTAATTCCGGCACCGAGGCCGTCGAGGGCGCCATCAAGTTCGCCCGCATGGCCACTGGACGAAAGCACGTCGTGGCCGCCATGCGCGGCTACCACGGCAAGACCCTCGGCTCCCTCAGCGCCACCTGGGAGCGAAAATATAAAGAGCCCTTCGCCCCGCTGGTTCCCGAGTTCTCGCACATGCCGTACAACAACGCGGCGGAATTCGAGAAGGCCATCGACGACCAGACCGCCGCCGTGATCCTGGAGCCGATCCAGGGCGAAGGCGGCGTCCGCCCGGCCACGGCGGAGTTCATGCAGGCGGTCCGCCGGGCCTGCGATGAAAAGGGCGCCCTCCTCATCATCGACGAGATCCAGACCGGTTTCGGGCGGACAGGGCGCATGTTCGCCTGCGAGCATTTCGGCATCTTGCCCGACATCCTGACCATGGCCAAGGGAATCGCAGGCGGCGTCCCCATGGGGGCTATCGGGATCGATCGTCGCGTGGGCGAGATCGAAAAGCAGTCGCATACCTCCACCTTCGGCGGGAACCCGCTGGCGTGCGCCGCGGCCACCGCGGCCATCGACGTCCTCGTCGGCCAGGACCTGCCGCGACACGCGGCGGAGACGGGGGCCTACTTCGTCGAGCGGTTGCGGGCGATGGCCAGCCCCCGCGTGCGGGAGATCCGCGGCCTGGGGCTGATGATCGGCCTCGAGCTGAAGGAGAAGGCCGGCCCATTCGCTCAGGCCCTGATGCAGGAGGGGGTGCTGGCGCTCCTGGCCGGCACGACAGTCCTGCGCTTCCTCCCTCCCCTGGTCATCAGCCGGGAGCAGATCGACCGCGTCGTGGACACCCTGGCGCACGTCCTCGGCGCCGCGCCTCGCTCGGCCGCCGAATGAAGCAACGCGGAGGTGCAGAGGTGCTGGGGAGCTGGGGAGCTCAGACAAGGTCACTGCCCGAATGCCTTTCCGCTCCTCAGCCCGTCCGCCCCCTTGCTCCACTGCCGTCGTCGTGACCTATGGACCCCATCGCCCTCCTCACCCGCATGGTCGAGATTCCCTCCCTGTCCGGCGAGGAGTCGGCACTGGCCGACTTCCTGGTCGAGACCATGCGCGGCCTCGGGTTTCAGGCGCACGTGGACACGGCCGGCAACGCCGTCGGCACCCTGGGAGACGGCCCGACCGAGATCGTCCTGCTGGGCCACATGGACACGGTGCCCGGCAAGATTCCGGTCCGGATCGAGAGCGGAGCGCTCTATGGGCGCGGCAGCGTGGACGCCAAGGGGCCGCTGGCCGCCTTCATCGCGGCCGCGACCGAGGTCGGCCCCCTCGCGGGCAAGCGGATCGTCGTGGTGGGAGCGACCGAGGAGGAAGCGGCCAGCTCCAAGGGGGCGCGACACGCGGCCACAGCCTTCACGCCAGCCTACTGCGTGATCGGCGAGCCCAGCGGCACCCGCGCGGTCACCCTCGGCTACAAGGGACGGATCGTCCTGGCGTACGAGGCCGCCACGGGCGCGACGCACTCCGCAGCGAAGGGTGGCAGCGTCCTGGAAGAGGGCGTGGAGTTCTGGAACCGGATGAAACGGTGGGCAGACGAATACAACGTCGGGAAACCGATGTTTGACCGCCTCGACCCCGCCCTGCGCGATATCGCGAGCGAGAACGACGGCTTGACGGAAACCATTCGCTTGCGGGTCTCGATCCGGATCCCTCTCGGGCTCGCACCGGACGCCGTGCAGCGGAAGATCGAAGACCTGAAGCCCGAGCCAGGCCGGCTGCGATTCTGGGGGACCGACCCGCCCTACCGCGCTTCGAAGAACACGCCGCTGGTGCGGGCCTTCCTCCAGGCCATCCGGGCCGAGGGGCTCGACCCTGCCTTCAAGGTGAAGAGCGGCACCTCGGATATGAACGTCGTGGGACCCGCGTGGAATTGCCCCATCCTCGCCTACGGCCCCGGCGACTCCAGTTTGGATCACACGCCCAACGAACACCTGGACCTGGCGGAGTACCAGCAGGCGATCGCCGTGCTTGCCCGCGTTCTCCGGTTGCTTTGAGCCCGCCGTCGGGAGATACAGACCAACTCTTTCATGAGTCGGAAGCGTCGTTGCGGAACCGAGGGATTTCCTGTAGAGTCCCGCGAATCGTCCGGGACCCGTTCCCGACGCTGGATTCTCCGCCTGGAAAACGATTCCGGTTGAACACTCGTGCTGTGACACGACACCTGGAGACGACATGAAATCACGCCAGCGAGCACTCCTACTCTTCGTCACCGTGATCGCGCTTTCACTCAGCGTCGCATGGCTTGCATGTGCGGCGGACGGCACCGCCCCCGCCTCCCCGCCTGCTCAAGCCGCGGCGGGCGGCCAGACAGCATCCCATGCTGCAGTGACAACCGAACCGGGAGGCGCTCAAGAGAAGCTCGGAGCGCTCCTCCCCTATTGGTCGGTCACACCCTTCATTCTGATCCTGCTCGCGATGGCGATCGTCCCGCTCGTCCACGGACACTGGTGGGAGGCCAACCTGAACAAGGGAGTGGTCAGCTTTTTCTGTTCCCTCCCCATCCTCGCCTATCTCGTATCGCTCGGCCCCCTCGGGCAAGAGGTGCTCATCGACGTCCTCCGCGACTACTACGCCTTCATCGTGCTGCTGGTGGCCCTGTTTACCATTTCCGGCGGGATCTACCTGGACGGGGATCTCAAGGCCACCCCGATCGTCAATACCGCCTTTCTGGGCATAGGCGCGCTGCTGGCGAGCTTCATCGGCACCACGGGGGCTTCGATCCTGCTGATTCGTCCCCTCATCAAGACGAATCAGCACCGCCACCACAATGTCCATATCTTCATCTTCTTCATCTTCCTGACCGCGAATATCGGCGGAGCGCTGCTCCCGGTGGGTGACCCGCCCTTGTTCCTCGGTTACCTGTACGGCGTTCCGTTCTTCTGGACGTTCTTCAGCATGTGGCCGATGTGGCTCACCACGGTCGCCATCCTCTTGGGCGTCTTCTACTTCTGGGACACCTGGGCATATTCCAAAGAACCGACCGCGGTTCAGAAGGAGGCGGCACAGCCGAGAAGACTTCGGATGCACGGCGGGACCAATCTCTTGCTGATTTTCAGCGTGCTGCTGTCGGTGATCTTCCTCAAGGCCTATTCACTGCCGGATGGCAGCCACCTGGACCTCGCCTGGATGCAGCAGCCGGTCATGATCCTGCTGACCGTCCTGTCGTTCGCGATCGACTACAAGGCCAAGCAAAGGGCAGCGCAGGGCGGCCACGCTGCCTACATGACCCCTCGGGATCGCAATACCTTCACCTTCGGCCCGATGATCGAGGTCGCCGTGCTCTTCATCGGGATCTTCATCACGATGACACCGGCGATCTGTCTCTTGAAGGCCCACGGGCTTGAAACCGGCGTGACGGAGCCGTGGCAGTTCTACTGGATGTCCGGCGGCCTGAGCTCCTTCCTCGACAACGCGCCGACCTACGCCACCTATTTCGCTCTGGGCCAGGGCGTGACGAAGGGCTTGCTGGTGTCCCACCCCGATCTTCCGGTGGTGATGACGACTACCGGGCCGATCGCGTGGAAGATCCTCTTGGCCATCTCCCTGGGTTCGGTGTTCATGGGGGCGAACACGTATATCGGCAATGCGCCGAATTTCATGGTCAAGTCGATCTGCGAAGAGGCGAAGATCAAGATGCCCAGCTTCTTCGGGTATATGCTCTATTCGATCGGCATCTTGATCCCCACGTTCCTGGTGGTGATGTTCATCTACCTGATCTGACCAACTGCCCTGACCAGATTCGAGACCGACGCCAACGCACACCGGGGAGGCCCCGCAATGGGACCTCCCCGGTGTGGATCGCCTCTGATCGGCCTACTTCAGCAGCGCGTCGATTCGCTTCACAAAATCCGATTCCTCCAGCTCGCCCACGTGCTGCTCTACCAGCCGCCCCGCCTTGTCGATGAAGAGGCTGGTGGGCGTGGCCTCCACCTGATACAGCGCGCCGATCTCCCCCGAGGCGTCCCGGCCCACGGGGAAGGTGAGCTTGTAGACCTCCACGAACAGCTTCGCCAGTTGCTCCTTGTCCCACTGAACGTTCACGCCGAGGACGACCAGCCCCCGGGTCTTGTACTTCGCATACACCGCATCGAGAACGGGAGCCTCCCGTTGGCAGTGGGGTCACCCCGAACCCCAGAAATTCACCACGACCGGCTTCCCGCGAAAACTCTTCAGCGGGACGATTCGCCCGTCCAGCAACGTCAGGGTGAATTCCGGCGCAGGCTTTCCCGTCGGCGGGATCGCCACGGCCGGTCCGGCCAGGCCGGCCACCAACCCAGCGGCCAGCAGCGTGATGAACTCTCTGCGCTGCACGTTCGCACTCCTTTCCTCAGCGGGCCTCGTCGTGTCCCTCCGCCCGCACCAGCACGATCGGCCGGCCCAATCGCTGCATCAGCTTCGGCGTCACGCTGCCGGACCAGAACCCTTCCATGGCCCCCCGCGCGTGGGTCGCCACCACGACGAGATCGGCCTGCGTGGCCCGCGCCGCGTCGATCAACGCCGCCACCGGCTCCCCTCGGCTCACGGACCAGGTCGCGGAGAGCCCCTGGGCGCCGAACCCGGCGCCGAGACCCTTCACGTACGCCTGCGCCTCCCGCTCGGCCAGATCCAGCATCGCTCGGGTGGCGCGGGGCATCAGGAGTCCTGTCGCCGCCAGATGGCCAGAGAGCGTCCCCGCCGTCGGCACCACGACCACCAGGTGCAGCGCGGCGCCCCAGCCGCGGGCCAGCCGCGAGGCCACGGGCAGCGACGGCTCGTGCGCCGCGGTGCCGTCGAGCGGGACCAGGATCTTCCGGCATGCGAACGGGGGCGCCTGCCCTGTGGCGGTCGGATTCACCAGCAGGATCGGCGTCCTGCCCCGCGTCAAGGCCCGGAGGGCGATGCTGCCGACCAGGAGGCCCCTAAGGCCTCCCTGTCCATGAGTGGAGAGGACGACCAGGTCCGCCCCGAGCTCGTCCGCGTGAGCCATGATGGAATCCGCCACGTCCCCGGTGCGGGCTTGGTGGACGTGGGTGTCCACCTGCCGGTCGCGGAAGATCGGCCGCCCGGCCACCTCTGCGAGGTATGCCTGCGCCTGCTCTGCATCCGTCAGGTGCGGATGGCCGTGCACGGTCTCCGGCGCCCACTCTTCGAGGACGTGAAAGAGCGTGATCCTGGCCTCGAAGGCCGCCGCTGTTGCGGCTGCCGCCGGCAACGCCGACTCGGCCAGGATCGATCCGTCCAGCGGAACCAGCACGTGTCGGACCATGGCCATCATCCTCCGGCCCCGAGCAATTGATGCAATAGGAAGATGTTCAAGGCGATGATCACTAACGTCACCAGGCCGAAGACGGCCGTCGTGGGCCGGCGATTGACCAGCACACCCATCAGATCCGACCGGGCCGTGAACAGGGCGAGAGGAACCAAGGCGAAGGGGAGGCCCAAGCTCAGCACAACCTGGCTGAGGACCAGCGTCCGCGTCGGGTCCAAACCGATGCCGATCACGATCAGCGCCGGCAGCATCGTCAGGAGCCGCCGAAGCCAGATAGGAATTTGGCGATGGACGAATCCCTGCATGACGACCTGGCCGGCCATCGTCCCCACGGTGGCAGACGAGAGCCCCGAGGCCAAGAGGGACACGGCGAAGACCCAGCTCGACGCGCTCCCCAAGAGCGGCGCCAGAGTCTTGTGGGCCTCTTCGATCGTCCCGACCGTGGTCAGGCCCTTCTCGAAGAAGGTGGCGGCGGCCATGATCAGCATGGCCATGTTCACCAGACCGGCGACCCCCATGGCGAGCGTGACGTCCACGCACTCGAACCGGAAGAGCCGCTTGAGTTGCGCCGGGTCCCGGACCACGATGCGCCCCTGCATCAGCGCGGAGTGGAGGAACACGACGTGGGGCATGACCGTCGCCCCCAGGATGCCGGTGGCCAGCAGGACGCTCTCCGTACCTCGAAACATCGGCACCACCGAATGGTAGGCGATCTTCTCCCAGTCGGGGCTCCCGAGGATCGTCTCGACGAGATAGCAGAGGGCGATGAGGCCGACCATCCCTGTGATCACCGCCTCCAGCGCCCGGAAGCCGTGCCGCTCCATCGCTAGGATGCCGAAGGTCGCCACGCCCGTGAGAATCCCCGCCAGCAAGAGGGGCATCCCGAACAGCAGGTTCAGCCCCAGGGCCGCACCCAGGAACTCCGCCAGATCCGTGGCCATGGCGACTGCCTCCATGACCACCCACATGGTCCAGACCGCCCAGCGGGGAAACTGATCGCGGCAGTGCTCGGCCAGGTTCTTCCCGGTGGCGATCCCCAGCTTCGCCGAGAGCGCCTGGGTGAGCATGGCCATCAGGTTGCTCGCCACGACCACCCACAGGAGCATGTACCCGAACTGGGCGCCCCCCTGAATGTTGGTGGCGAAGTTTCCCGGGTCCACATAGGCGACGCTGGCGATGAAGGCGGGCCCCAGGAACGGCAGCAGGCGGCGATGCCAGGACTCTGTGCTGGAGCCCTCCAAGACCTCGGCGGCCGCCGAGAGTGTGCGTGCATCGCCCGAGCGAGGACCCGGCAAGGTCTCTGGGGGATCAGATGGATCTTGAGGCGCGCGCGCAATCGTCATCGAATATCCCACCGTGATTCCGCCTCACCACTCGGCATGCGAGGAGCGCATCCGGCTAAACGTACCGGGACAGGTCCTCCCCGTCAAGCGGAGACTCCGGTCTATGGACGCAGGACCTCGGCTTCAGCGCACGACCTGCTTCACGATATGGTGATACGGTGCGGATTGTGCGAGACGGCGGAGGACGGCGGCCGGATCATTCCGCCGGCGTGGGGGCCGCAGGCGGCTCCAGCCGGTACCGAAAGTCGCAGCAGGATGCCCCCTCCATGATGGTCTGGGTCCGGGTCAACTTGAGGTCCGGATTGAATCCCTCCCCCAGGGCGAAATCTCGGCCGCAGGAGAGAACGGCGCCCAGCTCCGGGATCCCCAGGACCCGGTACATCTCCGCATATCGGCAGCGCGTCACATCGAAGTCGTACGCCGCGTCGGAGACCTGCCGCACCTCCATCGAGAGGGCGTCACCCTTCACCCAGTTCTCCTTGCTCTTGACGAAACGGGCGAGGCTGTTCCCGCCCATCTGTTCCGCCAGCGATCGTCCCTGCTCGCGCGCGATCTGCACGATGACTCCCCGCGCAATCTCGAGCACGCGCTCGCGGCCAAACTCCGCGGCAAAAGCGTCGATCAGGGGGGCCAGGATCCGCGCCTCGATTTCGCGGCGCTTGAGGACGCCGACCTCATTCAACGTATCCAGGGGCAGTGGATTGGGCATGGTGTACCCTCACACCTTCTTCTGTTGCTGGATGACCTTGGCTATGGGCCGATCCGGCATCGTTCCCTCGCTGAACCCGTGATGCGCGACGACCTCCTTCAACGACCAGTAATCCCCCCCGAAGGGGTCGAAAACCACCGGCGCGACGCGGCCCAGAATGATCATGCCGTCCTCCACCACGCCGGCATCGGCATGCACCGCGACCACCTCGGCCAGGAACAGATCGTGGGACCCCAGGGGGAGGCATTGGCGGACCACGCACTCCAGGTTGATGGGGCACTCCTCGATCAGGGGGGGGCGCACCTTCAGGGCGGGGATCGGGGTGAGATTCGTCCGGGAGAACTTGTCCACCGTCTCGCCGGAGGCGGTGCCGCAGAAGTCCACAGCACGGACCAGGGAGGTCGGCGGGATATTCAGGACAAACTCCCCCGTCTCGCGAATCAGGGGGTAGCTC
>JAPLLC010000103.1 GCA_026387775.1 Candidatus Methylomirabilota bacterium
ACGGGGAGGCGGCCATGGCGAAGGCGCCCAGCCCGATCGTCTCCACGATGGCGGAATCGCCCATGTCGGGGTTGGCGTCCTCGGGACCGAATCCGGGGAAGTAGAGACCCTTGGGCATCTCCACCGGGGCGGTGAACCAGCGATCGCCGAGGCCGGCCACGCGAATCCCGAAGTCGGTACCGTTGCGCGCCATCGTCACCACGAGCGTCGAATCCGCAACCGACAGACACGGGTCGGTCGCGGCCTTCCCCGCGGCCATGGCGATATTCAGAAAGAACTGGTCGTTGGCCGCCATGAAGTCGGCCACCCGGGCGATGGCCGAAGCGTCGGCGCCGGCCCGGACAAGCGGGCCCATCAGACTCCGCGCCAGGAGCGAGGAGGCGGCCACGTTCCGCTGATGCATATCGTCCCCCATCCGGACGGCCTGAGCCATCAGGGCGCGCAGGTCAATGCCGCCTGTGGCCCGGATCGCCGCCCCCAGGATCGGCCCGGCCTCGCCGGCCAGCCACCTGAGCCGCTCGACCACGCTCGCGTCGTTGGCCCCGAAGCGCAGGACCTTCCCCAGCCCCTCGTTGATCGTCACGTGGGCGCGATTGCCGTGCGCCCGGTTCTCGACCACGAAGACGGGCATGGAGGGGGTGATGATGCCGGTCATCGGCCCCACGGCGGCCCGGTGGTGGCAGGGGCCGATCCGGACCTCGCCCGTCAGCACCAGGGCGCGGGCGGCGGCGTCGTCCGGCGCCCAGCCCTCGTAGCGCACGGCGCAGCAGATGGCCGCCTGCACGGTGGCGCAGGCGCGCTCCCACAGCAGCGGGGGCCCGGCGTGGAGCACGGTGCGCCCGGTCAGCCCCATCGCCTGCGCGGCCGGGAGGCAGTCCACCAGGAACGGCTGGGCCTGCGTGAGCCACTGGAGGGTCGTCTGATTGCCGGTCTTGATGCTCATGGGTCGTCCTCATCCTCTTCGGCAAGCGAAGCCAGCAGGGCCGCCTTCCTGGGATCCCCGCCCGCCGGCGGCGACCAGGCGACGTGGACCACCGGGACGCCCAGCCGTTCGAGCTCCCCGGCGAACTGCTCCAGCCCCAGGTTGATGACGCGCACCTCTTGGCGGAAGAGAGCGACAAGCGGCGACATCACGGTCTCCCTTCCAGGAGCCGCGCGAGGACCGGCCCCCCCCCGGCGATACAGGCGGCGGCGCGCGCCGCCTGTGCGTTGGAGGGAAGCACCCAGGCCCCGGCGGCCTCCAGCCGGGCGCACTGGGCGGCGAGGCCCTGGGGATCGCCCGCCGTTCCGATCACGCTCGCCACGACGGCGAGGCCGCGCCCTGCCGCCTTCGCCGCGGCCCGCGCCGCCTCGATGGCGGCTGCCACGTCTCCCGCCGGATCGGGGGCGGCCCCATGGCCCAGCACCACGTCCAGGAGCAGGACGGTGACGTCGGGGTCTTGGGCGGCCTTCCGGATCTCTTCGACCCGGACCGTGGCGTCCAGCATGGGATGGGCGCGGCCGACCGTGTACTCGTCCGCGCCGAGGTCCGTCACGCGATGCCGGCCACCGCTTCCCGGACGGAGGTTCGTGGCGATCGGGCCGAGCAGGGGCTCCAGGATCAGGACGGCTTCGTGCGCCAGCGTGCCCCCGGCGTAGAGGGCGCGCACCGTCCCGTCTTTGGGCCGGAGCGCACGGCGGGCCTCCTCCACACACTCTCGCAGCTCCGTCGCGGGGATGCTGAACGGCTGCGGGATGAAGGGACGTCCCTCGAGCATCGCCAGGGCCGCCCAGGCCGCGTCCTCCAGCGTGGCGACGGCGTGGATCGCCGCGTCGCGCCCCTCCTGCACCCCCTGCCCCAGCAGCGCCAGCACGCACGGCTTCCCCGCGGCGCGAAGGCGGGCCTCGACCCGTGCGCGGACGGCGGGGGCGGGGGGCTTGCCGATCATCACGATGAGGTCCGTCGCCGGGTCGGCGGCCAGGGCGTCCAGGGCCTGGAAGGTCATCAGGCCGCCGACCGCTTCCGAGAGATCCCGCCCTCCGACCCCGATGGCCTGCGAGACGCCTTCACCCTGGGACGCGAGCAGGGTCGTCACCTGCTGGAGTCCCGTACCCGAGGCCGAGACGAGGCCGATGCGGCCGCGGGGCACCGCGTTGGCGAAGCCCAGCGGCACCCCGTTCAGGATGGCGGTGCCGCAGTCGGGTCCCATCATCAGGAGCCCCTTCCGCGCCGCCAGCCCCTTCAGAGCGACCTCGTCCTCCAGGCCGACGTTGTCGCTGAAGAGCATGACGTGGAGGCCGAGGCGGAGCGCCTTCTTTGCCTCCAGGGCGGCAAACGGCCCGGGCACCGAGATCAGGGCGAGGTTCGCGTCGGGGAGATGGCGCCTGGCGCTCTCCAGCGTCCGTGGCAGGGCGCGGCCCGAATCCTCCAGGCGCTTCCGCTTGGCGCCCAGAAACGCCTCGCCCTCCGCGAGCGCCGCCGCGGCCGCGGCGGCCGACTCTGCCCGGACGGCGATGACCAGGTCGTTGGACCCCGCCTTCGCCGCCTCGGCCGTGAGGAGACCGGACTGCTCCAGGAGATCCTGGTTGCTCGGCGTCGCCATCAGGGCGGCCGCCTCCACGACCCCCGGGCCGGACCGAAGCTGCCGGGCCAAGAGAAGCAAGGTGACCGAGTCCTGATAGGCGCTCGGCTTCACGAGGCTGCGGATCGCTTCGGGATTCATGGGGAAAGCGCCCCCAGGGCCAGCCGCATTCCCCAGAGGGTGTCGGCCCCGGAGCTGGCCCCCATCCCGCCGAGACCCTCGAGTCCTTCGACGGCCTCGGCCGCCGACCGCGCCTGCATGAGGCGAAGAATTGCCTCGGAAAACGACCCGTCCAGGGCGTGCAGAAGAAATTCGCGCCCCAGCGTGGTCGTCCCGCGCTCGCTGGCGAAGGCGAGTGCGGTCCGGATTTCCGCGTGTTCTGCCAGCCACGCCGCGGCATGGCGCGACAGGACGGCCAGGGCCCCCACCAGGCAGTCGTCCCCCGCCGGCGTGAGACCCTCCCCGAGGCCGATCAGCCCAGCGGCCCCTTCGACGAAAGCCCTTGCATCCCGCTCCCGAATCCCGTGATCGAGCCGCCTCTGCGCGGTCCGCCCTCCCGGCGAGAAGAGACCCGCCGCCGCTGGCGGGGCAGGTCGGGACGCCAGAGCCGCCAGGAGAAGCCGCGCGCCGTCCCCCTCGGGCCGAAGCCTCGTCTCCACAGCGGCGGCCTGTTCCCAGCCGAGCAAGAAGGGGCCGAGCCGAATCTTCTCGCCCTCCCGCCAGGCGCGCATCCCGGGTCCAGGCTCACCGGGCAGATGGTCCACCGCCGCGGCGAATGGCGCGAGCAGCGGTCCCGGACCGTGGAGCGTGAGGAGGCGACCGTCGTGCCAGAGGAGATTCAGCGTCCGGGCGTAGGCCGAGTGAACCTCTCCGGCCTCGCGGGGCGCCGCATCCAGTCGCTCGCGCGTGGATCGTCCCATCCCGAGGACGCGGATCGTGCGACCGACACCGTCCTTCATGGCTCACGCGCCCCCGTTCGAGGCGCCCCGCCCCAGGTAGGCCTGCATGATCGCCGGGTTCTCGCGCACCGCGGACGCCGGCCCCTCCAGCGTGATCCGGCCCCCTTCCAGGACGTACGCGCGGTCCGCCAGGGCGAGCGCCTGCCCCGCCATCTGCTCGACGAGCAGGATGGTGAGGCCCTCGGTGCGGAGCGTTCCGATGGCATCGAAGATCTGCCGCACCAGGATGGGCGAGAGGCCCAGGGAGGGCTCGTCCAGCAGGAGGACCCTCGGCCGCGCCATCAGCCCCCGGGCCAGCGCCAGCATCTGCTGCTGCCCGCCCGAGAGGCCGCCGGCCAGGCCGTCTAGCCGGTCCCGCAGCGCCGGAAACAGGGCCAGACAGCGCTCGACGTCCTGGGCCACGGCCGCCGGCTCGCGCCCCTCGCGCCGTGATAGGGCCCCCAGCAGCAAGTTGTCCCGCACCGTCTGATCGCCGAACACGCCCCGCCCCTCCGGCACCAGGACCACACCGCGGCGGGCCACCCAGTAGGAGGGCCGGCCGCCGATCTCGTCGTCCCCCAGCGCGATCCGCCCCTGCCAGGGACGCAAGACGCCGGCCACGGTCTTCAGGAGCGTCGTCTTCCCCGCCCCGTTCCCCCCCACGATGGTCACGATCTCCCCGGGTCGGACGGCCAGGGAGATCTCGTGGAGCACACGGATGGAGCCATAGCCCGCCGAGAGACGGGACACGGTGAGACCGCTCATGCCGCGACCCCCAGATACGCCTCGATCACCGCCGGATGGTTGCGCACGGCCTCCGGCGTTCCGCTGGCGATGACCCGCCCGTAGTCCAGGACGGAGATCCGATCGGAGACGGCCATCACCAGGTCCATGTGATGCTCCACCAAGACGATGGCCGGCCCGCCGCCCTGCGCCAGCGCGGTGAGGTGCGCGTCGAGATCCTTCACCTCGGTGGGCGAGAGGCCCGCCGCCGGTTCGTCCAGGAGCAGGAACCGCGGCCGCCTGGCCAGCGCCCGGACGATCTCCAGCCGCCGCCTGAGGCCTGCGGGTAGGGCGTCAGCCGGCCGGTCCGCCCAGTCGGCGAGCCCGGCCAGCTCGAGCAGCGCGAGGGCGCTGCGACGCGTCTCGACTTCCTTTCGGCGGGTCGCGGGCAAGCCGACCAGCGCCGGGACTACCCCGCCCAGCCGTGGGCCGGCGATCCCCACAGCCACGTTCTCCAGGACGCTGAGATCCCCGAAGACCTGGGCCGTCTGGACGGTGCGGGCCACGCCGCGGCGCGCGATGGCATAGGGGGGCCGCCCGGCGATCTCCTGTTCGCCCAATCGGATGGCGCCGGCATCGGGGGCATAGTAGCCCGACAGGGCGTTCAGGAGCGTGGTCTTCCCGGCGCCGTTGGGACCGATCACGGCATGGATGCCGTGGGCCGGGATCGTCACCGACACGTCCGCCAGCGCCGCCACGCCCCCGAAGGACAGGCTGACCCCTTCCACCTGGAGCAGCACCGTCTTCCCGTCTCCGTCGCCGTCCCTGTCGAGCCCCAGGCTCGCCGCCGGGGCGCCGCGCGTCGACGAGCGCTCCGCCGCAGACTCTCCCGATCCCTTGCTCCGGAACGCCCCCACCACACCGGCGGGCAGCCAGTAGATGGAGCACATCAGCAGCCCGCCGTAGAGGATCAGCCGATAGTCCGCGAGCGAGGTCAGAAGCTCTGGCAGGATCGCCAGGATCAGGCTCCCGATGGCGGGCCCGGCCACCGTCCCTTCGCCGCCGAAGAGGAGCGCCAGCAGAAACAGGATGGAGGTCTGCAGCGTGAAGCTGTCCGGCGACACGTAGCCGTTCAGGAAGATGAACATCCCGCCGGCGGCCCCGGCGAACCCCGCCGAGACGGTGAAGGCCATGATCCGGACGTAGTAGGCCGAGAGGCCGAGCGACTCCGCGGCTACGTCGCTCCCCCGGACGGCCAGAAAGGCCCGCCCCCACGCGGAGCGGCGCAGGTTGCCGACCAGCCAGAGCGCCAGGGCGGCCGCCCCCACCACGACCCAGTAGTAGCGGGAGAGGGGCGGCTTCGGGATGTTGAAGATCCCGCCGGGACCGCCGGTCACCGACACCCATTCCACCAGGATGCTCTCGACGATGATGCCGAAGGCGATCGTCACCATGGCGAGATATGGGCCCGAGACGCGTAGCGCGGCTCCCGCCACACCCGCGCCCACCAGCGCGGAGACCAGGATGGCCGCGAGCACGGCGAGCCACGGGTTCCAGCCCGCCCGCACGGTGAGGAGCGCCGCCGTGTAGGCGCCGATGGCGTAGAACCCGGCATGCCCCAGCGAGGTCTGGCCGCTGAACCCGACCAGGACGTTGAGTCCCGCGGTGACGACCGTGAGCAAGCCCGCGCTCACCACCACGTAGAGGTAGTAGGTGTTCGACGTGAAGACGGGCACGGCCGCGGCCGCGGCGGCGAGAACGACCCAGCCGATCCGGGCCATCAGACGCGCCTCGTCGGTCGGGAGCCGAGCAGCCCCCAGGGCCGCACGATCAGCACCAGGATCACCAGGGCGAACCCCACGATCTCCCGGGCCCCCGTGGAGATGTAGCCCGCCACGAAGGATTCCACCAGTCCGTAGCCGAGCCCCGCCACCACGATCCCCGGCGCCGAGGTGAGTCCGCCGATGATGGCCACGGCAAAGGCCTTCAGGCCGATGATCGTCCCCATGGTGGCCGCCACGTTGAGGATCGGCGCCAGCAGGATGCCGGCGACCCCGGCGAGGAGGGCCGAGAGCGCGTAGGCCGACATGACGGCCCGCGGGATGTGAATCCCCATCAGGCCGGCGGCCTCGGGGTTCCAGGCCACGGCCTTGAGCTGCTTCCCGTACGCGGTCCGGTGATAGAAGAGCTGCACCCCGCCCATCAGGAGAAAGCCCACGATGGGAATGAGCAGCTCCTGGGGATAGAAGCCCGCCCCTCCGACCAGGATGGGCCGCTGGGTCAAGGGCGAGGGAAAGGCGCGGGCGTCCTTCCCGAAGAAGAGCATGGCCACGTTCTCGGTGATGATGCCGCAGGCGATCGTGGAGAGGAGCCACGCCGGGGAGGCGGCCAGGAAGAACGGCCGGACGGCCAGCCGCTCGATCGCCGCGCCGAAGGCGGCGAGGCAGAGCAGCGTGGCGGCGCAGGCCGGCAGAAACGGCCAGCCCAGCCCCACGAAGAATCCGTAGGCCACCACCGCCCCGGCCATCACCGTGTGGCCCTGGGAGAAATTCATGGTGCGGCTGGTGGCCCAGGTGATGTGGTATCCCAGGGCCACCAGCCCGTACATGCTCCCCAGAGCAAGACCCGTGACGACGAGCTGGACGATCACCCTACTTCTGCGCCACAGGCACGATCTTCCCCCCCTTCCAGACGACCATGATGTAGTCGGCGTCGGTGAGGGCGTCGTGCTGCTCGGGGGTGAAGGGGCGCTTGTAGTTCTTGATGAGGCCCTCGTACTCCGCCTTGAGGTTCTCCAGGGCGTCGCGGACCTTGGCGCCGTCGTCCGAGCCGGCCTGCGCGATGGCCAGGGCCACCAGGTGCATCCCGTCATAGGCGTTGGCCGTGCCTACCGGAGCGATGACCTCCTCGGGGCCCTTCACGCCATACTTGTCCTTCAAGGCCTTCAGGAGCGCCTCGCCGTGCTCGTTCTGCTTGCCGAAGAAGGAGTAGGTCTGCAGGAACGCGACCCCGTCCGAGAGATCGCCCGTCAGCTCCGCGAACCGGCCGCCCGAGATTCCCCAGTGAGCCACCATGGGGATCTCCCAGCCGATCTTGGCGCGCGACTTCACGACCTGAGCCCCCTCGGGAGCGTTCGCCACCATGATGATGAGATCGGCGCCGGCGTTCTTGAGACGCAGGAGCTGCGGGCTCATGTCGGGGTCGCCCCAGTTGAACTTCTCGATCCCCACCGGCTTGATGCCCTTCTGCCCGAGCCACTTGTTCAGGCCGACCTCGTTCGACTGCCCCCAGGCGGTGTTTTCCAGCAGCAGCCCCGGCTTCGCCTTCTTCAGGACCTCCGTGGCATGCCGCACCAGGAACTTGTCGGCGTAGTCGTCATTGGCCGAGACCCGGAAGACGTAGTTCGGCTTCTGGGTGTTCTGCGCGATCTCGGTGCCGGCGGCCCAGGGCCCCATGTATGGATGCTTCAATTCGGTCCACACCGGCACCTGGGCCAGGGCCACCGTGGTGTGGAGCCCCCCGAAGACCACCACGGCCTTCTCGCGCTCCACCAGCTCGCGGGCGATCTTCACCCCCTTCGCCGGGTCCCCCTCGTCGTCGCGGATGACCAGCTCCAGCTTCCGACCGCCGAGCAGGCCGCCCTTGGCGTTGACCTCATCCATGGCGGCCAGAATGCCGCGCTTGATCGCCTCGCCCGAGGCGGCGGAGCCGCCCGAGACGGCGGCTGCCAGGCCGATCTTGATGGGGTCCTTGGACTGGGCCAGCGCCGGCTGAGCGAACACGACGAGCGCGGCGATGGCCAGGAGCAGCACGAGAATGCGTCGCATCGAGGACCTCCTTGGTAGGCTCCCGCCTACCCACGCTGAAAGGGAGATGATGTGATTGTCGGGCCGACCGGGATGTGGCAGCACTGGCACGTGCCGCGACAGAACCCTATAATTTCTACCACAACTCGCGGTCAAAGGGAACGAGGAGGATGGGCCCGCCGGGGCATCCAGACAAAACCAGGAAGGGCCGCCGCTCCCCGATCAGAGGAGGGGGCACATGCTCCGGGCCAACGGGCGCGTGCCGGTCCGGACTAACAGGTGGGCATGAATGGGGAGGAGCACCCAGACATGGACGGCGAGGGCCCGCTCTCCGCGATGGAGGTTAGCCGTGCGAGGAAATCGCTCCGGTCGGTGTCGTCCCGGAAGATGCTCGTCCGCTCAATCCCCCGCACCATCACGCGGTGTAGGGTCTCCGGCACATCGAGACGGGATTGGCGCGGCACGGCGACACGGAACGTATCACAAGGCGGCACAGACTGCAGCGTATTCCAACAAGGCGTTCAACCAAGACCTTGGCTGAAAGCTCGCATGCATTGAATCAACTCGCCGGGGTCTCTCCGCCATGACGGCGGCCCCAAGGCGAGAAGCTTCGCATGAATCCCACTCGGATCGTCCTCGTCCGATCCCTCCCGGACAAAGCGTTCCACTTCGGTTCGCTCAGCATCGTTAACCATCTCCGCGATTGTCCGTCCCAGGAGAAACGGTCCCACCTCTTCGTATGAAAGTCCCAGATCGATCACGTCGTCAGCGAAACGATCCCCGGGGTCGTAATCGGTGAGGATATAGGCAAGATCGGCAACATCGCGCGCTCGTTCTGTGGGGCGGTCCCGGTATGCGACCATCTTGAGAACCGTGAGCACCGGGACCGGCGCAACCCTGACCGTCAGGTCCGCCGCCGCAGAAACTGGCACTGCTCTTTCAAAGGCGAGTCGGAGACCCGTGAGGCGCATCTTGTGGCCAGTCCTGGGCCATTGGACTTCGCCCTGGCGGAGCAATTCAGGCCCGGCCGGAATGATGTCTACGATCTCTCCGCCGGGCGAGCACCACCGCTGCTCCATCCTGGCATCTCTCTTCCATCCGGGCGCTATCGTCTGGTCGAGGTATTCTTCAAGGGAGACGGTGAGCGTAAGATCAAGATCCGCCGTACCGCGCCATCGCATATCGAGAAAGCAGCCAAGCGCGGAGGCACCAATCAAAACAAATCGCTCTGGTCCCCACACCTGACTCAATTGGCGGAGGACGTCACGCTGGCCCGCAGAGAACGGGATCACAGCCATGATAGGTAGCGTTCGCGAATCATGGCTGCAGATTCTCGGGCGCGATCTGTTCCCTCGGTTAGTAGTTCCGTGTAGACGAGGAGCGGATGAACCGTTCGAGGGGCGGCGCCCTCAAAAGCGATGGGGCCAGGGGTCCGCAGGACGGTCAATTCCCCGTCCTTCGATGGCAGGGCCTTGAGGGTTCGGATGACTCCCTCCGACGGATCGGCCAGATGCAGAATCGTCCTGCTGCCACGATAGAATCCCATGAGCCGATTCGCCGCGGCTCCGCCGCCCCACCCCCAAGCCTTGCTGTGGGCCAGCACCTGTTCGACCCGCGCCTCCAATTGCGATGGATCGGCGTCCGGCGTGCGGTACTGCCCCACCAAGAGGCGAGGACGCACAAGGGTCGAGTAGCCATTAAGCCAACGATCGAGCAGGATCTTCTTGTCGTGCAGGTGTCGTCGATTTCGCCCCCGGACGATCAACCCCTCCTGCGTCAGGCGAGCAAGGATGTGCTCCACCGCCGTCTTGCTCACTCCCGCTCGCCCTGCCACTGTCCGGATGGAACTGTTGAACAGTTCCGGTTTGGCCAAGATCGCAAAGAGCACGAGATGGCCAGCCAGGCCGATTCCTCGCCCAAGGACCGCCCGAGGGACGGCGGTCCGGCCTTCAATGAGCGCCATGAAGGAGGGACCTAGTTGCACATGACAATTCCCCGACTCATCGACAAAGTTCACCTTCTTGCCAACGAGGTACTCGGCAAGTGGGCGACCGATGTGCGGGGCGAAGAGCATCAACGCTCTCGGACTCTTCTCGGTATGTTCTCTCTGGTGCCGGCCGATGACGGCATCAATCACGGCAGAGCTGACAGGTGATCGCTTGATTTCCAGGTCGAAGCGGTGGGTGGATTGGGATGTTTTGATGGAAAGAACCCCGTCGGCTTTCTCATCCGACTGTGGATCGTGGCGGAGACGAATTTCCACCTTCTTGACAAAGGCAAGACGCCGTAACTGCTCAAGATATTTTGCGAGATGCTCTTCGCTTAATTGAGGCATGTCTTAAATAACACCATGTCCTATTAAATAGGACAGCCTAAAACATAGGACATACCCGTTAAGGGCACAAAGGCACTACTGTCCTGCATGATACATTGTCTTAATGAAATAGACAAGTAAGTAAATAGGACAAGCGGATCCTCGGGAGCAGCGACTTTGCCGCGCAGTTCCAGCACGCGGCGCCACCCGCCGCTCCCTCCTTGCGCTCGCGGCCCTCGCGGCCCGCGTCTGTCAGCACGTCGGGATGCAGCCGGCGCATCTCACGGCCGGGAATCGGCTCCTGGGTGACCAACTTGTCATGCTTGGCCGAGTCCCCCCTCACGCCCGACGAACTCACGGCCGGCAGCCGTCGCGGCCCTCTTCCCGTGCTACGTGCCATCCTGGCCACGGAGCTCGCCATCACGCCCGGGCTCTCGCTAGCCGAGGTCGCCTGGCAGATCGGTGTGACCACCTCGGCCATATCGCGGGCGGTGCGCCGAGCGGGAAGGGAGTAAGTCAACGTGGGAAACAACGTCCCTCCTCACAAGGCACACGATCTCGTGCTCCTGCTCCAGACCTGCGGCGCTCACGATGGGTCCGCGCAGCAGCTCCGCGATGCCTGCGAATTCCTCAGCGCGTTCTACGTGGAAACCCGGTATCCCGTTCACTGGCCCACGCACTTTTCGCGGGACGAGGCGCAACGCGCCCGTGAGTGTACCCGCCAGATCAAAGACTGGGTCGAAGCCCGCCTCCGCCCGTCCTGAACCAGTCTTGGCGCGGGCCACTCGTCCCGAGTCCTCCCTCCGGTCTCTCCACGCTTCTGCACCATACCCATTGGGGGCTGCGCAACAACCCAGGTTCCCGCGCTACGCGCCGCCCTGGTTACGGAGATCGCCACCACGCCCAGGCTCTCGCTGGCCGAGGTCGCCCGGCGGCTCGGTGCGACCATTTCGGCCCTCTCGCGGGCGGTGCGTTGACCGGGAGAGGAGTAAATCAACGCGGGAAACAACCCCTCACGGTGGGCGGTCGCGTGACCCTTCTTACGTTTACTCAGGGTCCTGAGTAATATTACTCACCACGATGAGCGGATCACCGAGCCCTTCCTTTCAGCCTTATCCATGCGAAGCGGGGCGTGACCCCCGACACGGCGCTCCGGCTCGAGCGGCTCTTCGGAATGGAGGCGCAGTTCTGGCTGTCCGGGGCGACGGCCTGGGGAACTTCATGTGAGGGGATGTCGGCGAATCCAGCCTCGCGCTCTGAGTGCGAACGCGCGGCGAAACAGGAGAGTGTGCCGAAGCCGCAGCCCAACGAGTCCGTCACCACGCTCGGGCTCTCGCTGGCCGAGGTCGCCCGGCAGTTCGGTGTGACCACCTCGGGCATCTCGGAGGCGGCGTGTCGACAGGGAGGGGAGTAAGTCAACGTGGGAAGCAGCGCCCCCCTCATGGGAGGTGATGGCACTGAGAGCGCCCTTCAGTCGTCTCAGGCCCTTGCGTAACTCCGGTGTGAGCGTTATGATACATACACGTACATGCATGGACCAGACTGGAGGAACCATATGGCGACCAAGACCATTACGATTGACATCGAGGCGTATGGGCGACTGGCTCAGGTCCGGCGGGAAAAGGAATCGTTCAGCCAGATCATCAAGCGTGTCGTTCGCCCTCCCCTGGATGTTGACGCCTTTCTGGCGAAGCTCGAATCTCTTTCCATGAGCCCGAAGGCAGCAGCCGCAGTCGAAGAGCATCTCCGCCGCCGCCATCGTCCGCACCAAGCCCGCTGATGGCTTGCCTCGATACGTCTTTCCTGATCGATCTCATCCGAAGCGGTGCATCGACGCGACGGCGTCGTGCCACTGACAAGCTCAGAGAGTTGCTCGCCCGGGGCGAGTATCTGACCACGTCCCGCTTCAATGTGGCCGAACTGCTCGTGGGGGTCTATCGCTCGGATGATCCTGAACGAGAGCTCCGGAGCGTCGATGCCCTCCTGCAGAATCTGACGGTCCTGGAGTTTGGACCCGAAGCGGCGCGGTTGTTCGCCCGGATCACCGCCTTGCTCCAGCAACAAGGGAAGCCTGCCGGAGACATGGACGTCCTGATCGCCTCCACTGCACTCGTCGCCGGCGAGTCGCTCGTCACGGCCAACCCAACTCATTTCCGGAACGTTCCCGGCTTGACCGTGGATACCTACTGACTGATAGCGGACGCTGTCACTTCTGCCACCTTGGGAACTTCCTGCGCTCGCTATTCGGAATGGCGCGCAAAGTGACGAGCGTGGTCCTCACATCATTATAGGCGTTCATGAATTGCCGGTAGACTATTCGGATGATGCAGCTTCCCCCACTATGGGTAGCACTATGACCGGACCGCGCCATCCGGATGCTCGACGGTTTGTAGAGGCGGGGCTGTTCAGCGAACTTGCTACGTTTCGGGAGCTGGAGCGGCGCATCTCTGCGTTGCCAAGCGAGAGGGAACGCGGCAAGGCGTTTGAGGTCTTTGCCGAGGCGTATCTTGCCACGCAGGCCGTCATCCAGGCAGAAGAAGTCTGGCCATTCGCCGTCACTCCACCCTCCATCCGGGAAGAGTTGCACCTGGGAAGCGCAGACCTCGGTGTCGACGGGATCGTGCGCGCACGCCTGGGGGAACTTCAGGCGTACCAGGTCAAGTTCCGGTCCGCCCGCCCGTCCCTGACCTGGACGGAACTCTCGACCTTCCTCGGCCTGGCCGACTACGTGCCCCGTCGAATTCTTTTCACGAATTGCGACGATATTGCCGAGGTCCTTGAAGAACGCCGGGGATTCTATTGCATCCGGGGCAGCGACCTGGATCGGCTTGAAGCGGATGATTTCGCTGTCCTCCTCGGGTGGCTCCGCCACCGCCCCATCGCGCCGCCGAAGAAGACACCCCGACCGGATCAACGCGAGGCTATCGCCGCGATCTGTGACGGTCTGCGAAAGGATGACCGGGTCACTGCCGTGATGGCCTGCGGCACCGGCAAGACCCTGGTGCAACTCTGGAGTGCGGAGCGCCTGGGGAGCCGACGAATACTCGTCCTCGTCCCCTCACTGGCGCTCCTACGCCAGACCCTGCATGTGTGGCTGCGGGAGACGAGTTGGCCGGACCTATCCTACCTCGCAGTTTGCTCCGACCCCACCGTCAAGCCCGACGACGACCCCCTCATCGTACGGCAGGGCGACTTGGATTTTCCAGTCACAACGGACAGCGAAACAGTCCGGCGCTTCTTGGCCGAGCGCCCCGAGGGAGTCCAGATCGTCTTCTCCACCTACCACTCCGCTCCCGAGGTCGCAAAAGGCTGCCCACGTGATCAGGCGTTCGATCTCGCCATCTTCGACGAGGCGCACTGGACTGCGGGGCAGGAGACGAAGAGGTTCGCGTTCGCACTGACAGACGAGCACCTCACCGCCCGGAAGCGCCTCTTCATGACGGCCACGCCACGGCATTACAACCCCCAGCAGCGGGACGAGGAGGGGGATCTGCAACTGGTCTACTCGATGGACCAGCCCCAGACCTATGGTCCCCGCGTCTACACCCTCTCGTTTGCGGAGGCGGCGCGGCGGGGGATCATCTGCGATTACCAGGTCCTGATCTCCGTGGTCACGTCCGCCATGGTCACCGAAGAGATGCTCCGGCGGGGGGTGGTCACCGTCCAGGGCGACCGGGTGACGGCCCGTCAGGTGGCGAACCAGATCGCGCTGCAGGAGGCGGTGGAACGGGTCGGGACAGAGAAGATCATTACCTTCCACGCGTCCGTGCGTTCCGCCGAATCATTCACGAGTCCAGATGGCGAGGGGATTTGCGCCCACCTGCCGGAGTTTCAGGCCTACCACGTCAACGGCACCATGCGGGCGGCAGAACGCGACGGGATCATGCAGGAGTTTCGCGTGGCAACGAAGGCTGTGATCTCCAATGCCCGCTGCCTCACCGAGGGGGTAGATGTCCCGGCGGTGGACATGGTGGCCTTCATTGCACCGAGGCGGAGCCGCGTGGACATTGTGCAGGCCACTGGGCGGGCCATGCGGACCACCCCCGGTAAGACGACCGGGTATGTGTTCCTTCCGCTTTTCCTGGAAGAGGTAACAGGCGAATCCATCGAACACGCGGTTGCCCGTGCCGAGTATGAGGAGATCTGGACCGTCCTTCAGGCTTTGCAGGAGCAAGACGAGGTTCTGGCGGACGCCATTCGCGAGATGCGTGAGGCAGAGGGACGCGACGGCAGCTTCGATGATGCACATTTTCGGGAGAAGGTGCAGATTCTCGGCCCAGCGGTGTCACTGGCTGTGTTGCGCGAGAGCATTACGGCCCGGTGCGTGGAGCGATTGGCCGCGTCCTGGGACTACCTTTTCGGGAAGCTATTTGCCTTCAGGCAACGCTTCCGCCACACTAACGTCCCCCATGCATGGCCGGAGGATCCGTATCTTGCCGCTTGGGTAAGGAGTCAGCGGCATCTCAGAAGGCAGGGCCGCCTCGCCCCGGACCGTTTCCAGCGGCTCGACCGCCTCGGCTTTGAGTGGGAACCACTGGCCACCGCGTGGGATGACATGTTCGTCACCCTCGTGCAGTTCAAGGAACGCGCTGGTGACTGCGATGTGCCACACGATTTACCCTATGATCCACAACTCGCAAATTGGGTGATACGTCAGCGGCATCTCAGAAGGCAGGGCCGCCTCGCTGCGGATCGCATCGAGCGGCTGGACACCATCGGTTTCAAGTGGGGTGTCCTCCCTGCCCCCATTGATCTCTGGGACGAGATGTTTGCCCGCCTCGTGCAGTTCAAGAATCGCTTCGGCCACTGCAAGGTGTTACGCAGATGCCCGGAGGATCCAAAACTCGGCCATTGGGTCATTCGGCAGCGCCAACTCAGAAGGCAGGGCCGCCTCGCTGCGGATCGCATCGAGCGGCTGGACACCCTCGGCTTCGAGTGGGGTGCTACGACCCACGCAGCTTCCTGGGACGAGATGTTTGCCCGCCTCGTGCAGTTTAATGACCGCTTCGGCCACTGCAACGTGCCACTTGGATGGTCGGAAGACCTACAACTCGCCCGGTGGGTCAATGGGCAGCGGCAAGTCAGAAAGGGGCACCTCCCCGCGGAGCGCATCCAGCGGCTCGACGCGCTTGGCTTCAAGTGGGGTGCCCCCACTGCACAGGTCTGGGACTGGAACAAGATGGTCGCCCGCCTCGTGCAGTTCAAGGACCGCTTCGGCCACTGCAACGTGCCACTTGGATGGTCGGAGGACCTGCAACTCGCCCGGTGGGTCAATCAGCAGCGGCAATTCATGAGGTATGGCCACCTCGCTGCGGACCGCATCGAGCAGCTGGACGCGCTCGGCTTCGAGTGGCCCCCCAAAAGTGATTAACAGCGAGCGGCTCCGGGAACCTTCGCGCTGGTCTGGTCGTGAA
>JAPLLC010000202.1 GCA_026387775.1 Candidatus Methylomirabilota bacterium
AAGAATTCTTTGCGCGGGGCTTCTGACCAGTGTCATCAAGGGAACGCGTGATGGGACGTAACCCCCGCGATTTGGACCGTGTCCCATCGCGCGTAACCCTCGGGGTGACCTCCTTCCGGGATGGTCTGTGTTCACTTCCGGCCAATCCCGGAGGGGTTCCCTGATGTGTTTCTATTATGGTTTTTGCGCGCCAGCGCAAAACCCAGGTCCCTCCTTGAAAAGGCCGTCAGCCGTTCCTCATCCCTTCACCGCGCCGAAGGTCAGGCCCCGGACGATGTGCTTCTGGATAAACAGGGAGAGGACCAGCACGGGCAGCGTGATGATGGTGGCGGCCGCCGTGAGGCCGCCCCAGTTGATCTCCTCGTACGAGAGGAAATTGTACACGGCGATGGGAAGGGTGCGCGTCTTGAAGCCGGCAATGATCAGCGAGAAGAGGAAATTGTTCCAGGAAAAGATGAAGCTGAGAATCGACGTGGCCACGATGCCGGGCTTGACCAGGGGCAGCGCCACCCGGAAGAAGGCGGAGAAGTTGGAGCAGCCGTCGATCCGGGCGGCCTCGATCAGCTCGCCGGGCACGTCCTCGAAGAAGCCGATCATCACCCAGAGGACGAGCGGCAGCGCCACGATCAGATGGGTGAGGATCAGGGCGGTGTAGGTGTCGATCATCTTCAGCTTGGTGAAGAGGATGAACCACGGGATCAGGTAGGCGATGCCGGGGGCCATGCGGGCGGTGAGGATGGCCAGCGCGATCCCGGTCTGCTTGAAGCGCGCCACGGCGTAGGCGGCCGGGAGCCCCAGGATCAGGGCCAGGCCGGTGGAGCCCGCGGCCACCACCATGCTGTTCAGGGTGAAAGTGAAGAAGGGGTTCTTGATGAACACCTCGCGATAGTTGTTCAGCGTGGGCTTGAAGATCCAGACCGGCGGGAAGGCCGTATTCTGCACCTGGCTCTTCATCGAAGACAGGAACATCCAGGCCAAGGGAAAGAGGAAGGGGATCAAGATCAGCGTCAGCAGGATGTAGGTCCACGGACCCTCGCTCGATCGCCGGGATGTGCGCATGGGATCTCTCTTCCTACCAGGAGCCTCGCCGCGTCTTGATCAAGACCAGGCTCACCCCCAGGACCAGCGCGAAAAGAATCATCAGGAGCGAACACGCGTATCCGATGTGAAAGTAGAAGAGCCCGACCTGAAACGTGTAGACGTTGAGCGTCTCCGAGGCGAACCCAGGACCGCCGGCGGTCATGACGTAGATGATGTCGAAGGTCTTGAGACAGTCGATGGCACGGAACAGCAGGGCCACCATGATCGTCGGCCGGAGCAGCGGCAAGGTGATCCGCCAGAACATCTGCGCGGGGGTGGCTCCGTCGATCAGGGCGGACTCGTACGGCTCCAGCGGCAGGCTGGCGAGTCCTGCCAGGGTGATCAGGGTGATGAGCGGCGTCCACTCCCAGGTGTCCACCATGGCAAGCGCGGGAATGACGAGGTGGGTGTCGCTCACCCACTTGAAGGGACCCAGGCGGATGAGGCCGACGAGGTAATTCATCACCCCCAGGGTGGGGTTGTACATCATCATCCAGACCAGGGCGATGGCCACGGGGGTGGCGACCATGGGCAGGAGAAAGATGGATCGGAAGAACCCTTTCCCGCGAAATGGGCGGTTGAGGAGGAGCGCCAGGGCGACCCCCAGGAACACCTGGAGGGCCGTGGCCAGGGTGGTGAAGTAGAGGGTCAACCAGAGGGCGTTCCGGAACCGCTCGTCCTGGGTGAAGGCCCGCTTGAAGTTGGCGAGCCCGACAAACTCCGGCTTTGTCAGGGAGCTGGCGAACCAGGAGTGCAGGCTCATGTAGAGGGTGTAGAAGACCGGGAAGACCATCAGGACGAACACCACCACCAACGCCGGGGCGGTGAATATGAGCACCGGGTGCCGTTCGATGAAGTGCGAGAACCGCCCCCCCGATCCGGCCGGAGCCGCCCACACCTGTTCTTGTCCCGAGGCTCCTCGTTCTGTCATGGCTCCACTTACGAAAAGGGAGGAGGCCCCGGCGGGCCTCCTCCAGAGATCTCTGCGACGGGTCGGGCCGAGACGGCTACTTGCCCTCGGTCTCCGCCATGATGCGCTTCATGTCGGCAGCCGCCTTGTCGGCAGCCGCCTTCACGTCGCCCCCCTGGATCGAGGTCACGATGGCGTTGCCGATGGCGTCGCGGACTTCGGCCACGGCCACCACCGGCGGGTTCCAGAGCGGCGTGCCGACCTTGGAGCCCTGGGCCAGGGACTCGGCCAGGTCGGCTGGAACTTTCCCACGACCCTTCGGGTCCTTCCACACGGAGTCGCGGGCGCCGAGCACGCCTGCCCCGCTCTGGAGCTTGAGCACCTGCTCCTTGTTTGTGGCCCACTGCAGGAAGAGCCAGGCGGCCTTCTGGTTCTTGCTGGTCTTCGGTATACCCAACCCCCAAGGGGCCACGGTTCCGCCGGGATGGCCGTTTGGGCCCTTCGGGAACACGGCGTAGCCGACCTTGCCGACGATCTTGGACTTCTGCGGGTCCTCGATCACCGGAAACAGGGAGTTTGCATCCACCCAGATCGCCGCTTTGCCCTGGGAGAAGATGGAGCTGGCCTCGTACCAGTGGTTGTTCTCGGAGCCCGGAGGCCCATACAGGCGCAGGAGGCGGCCCCACATGTCGATGGCCTTGACGGCCTCCGGACTGTTGATGGCGGGCTCGCGGTTCGGCGTGAGCCAGGTGCCGTTCATGGCGAAGAGCATTCCCGCGAACTGGGACGTGGCGGCGGCCCGCTTGCCGCGGGCGACGAAGCCGAAGCCGGGCTGGCCGTCATCCGTCATGGGCTTGCCGTTCAACGCCTTGGCGGCGGCCTCCAGCTCGTCCAGCGTGGTCGGGACCTTCACGTTGTATTTCTGGAAGACGTCCTTCCGGTACATGAGGGCCGAGTTCTCTATCTGGATCGGCGGGCCGATGGTCTTCCCATCGATGACCATGGCGTCGCGTGCCTTGTCGAGGAAATCGTTCCAGTTGTAGTCGGAAGTGGTGAGGGAGGCATCCTTCAGAAACTCATCCACCGGCTGGTACCAGCCGGCCCGCATGTACTTCAGCCCCTCCTGCCCCGGCATGGTCATGAACACATCCATGCTGCTGGCGCCGGAAGTCAGCTCTACCAGGGTCTTGGCCCGGAACTGATCTTCCGGATAGACTTCCAGGACGACCTTGATGCCGGTGAGCGCCTCGAACTCTTTCAGAGAAGGCTCGATGCCCGCCTGCCAGGGATGCTTGTTGAGGAGGACGCGAAGCTGCGTCCCCTTGAACTGCTGCCAGTTGAACTGGGCCGCCTCGCTGGTCGCGGCCAGCGCCAGTGCCAGGATCCCGAGGATCAACCCGAGGGACCAAACCCGCCGTGCGATGCCCATAGCGTACCTCCTTTAAGACATGACGCGCCTTGCCGTACGGCAGGCGTACCGAGGGAACCCCCACAACCCACCATGCCCTGATAGATAGCACAGGTCGAATCGAGTTTCAAGCTGGGGGCGACCGCCCCGCCGTGGCCGGCTATCGATTCTCGGTGGCGGCCAGGATCTCCGTGAGCCGGCGCTCGGCCGCGGCCGCCGCCGCGCGCACGTCCTGACCCAGGATGGCGGACGTGATGACCTGACCGATCACCTCTCGGGCCGAGGTCACGGCGACCATCGGGGGCAGCCAATCGATGACGCCGGTCCGTCCGGCCTGCTGCAGGCCTTCCGCGAGGTCGGGCGGCACCTCGCTGCGGGCGGTCCGATCTTTCCAGGTGGACTCCCGCGCCACCAGGACGCCGTGCATGAGCGCCTTGCGGACGATCTCGGGACCGCTCATCCACTGCATGAAGAGCCAGGCCGCGCCCGGGTTCGCGCTTTGCTTGGCGATGGCCAGGCCCCGCACGGCCACGGTGCCGCCGGCCCCGCCGGGCCCGGACGGGAAGGGGGCGAAGCCGACCTGCTCCGCGATTCGGGAGTTGGAGGTCTCGATCAGCGGGTAGATGGAGCTTCCCTCGATGTACATGGCCGCCCGCCCGTCCAGGAAGACCGCCACGGCCTCGGGCCAGTTGAACTTCGCGACATCCGGCGGGGCGTACCGGCCGAGCAGACGGCTGATCCACTCCAGCGCGGCCAGGCTCTGCGGCCCATTCATCGTCGGCCGGCCCCCGTTGGTGAACCAGGTTCCTCCCATGGAGTGCAGAAGGCTGGCATAGAGGCCGGTCGTGACGGGCCCGTGACCGCGACTGACGATCCCCACGCCCGGCGCCCCCTGGGTCCCCATCGGCTTCTTGTGCAAGAGGCGAGCGGCCGCCTCCAGTTCGTCCAGGGTGCGCGGGACCGGCACCTGATACTGCTTGAAGACGTCCTTTCGGTAGAGGAGGGAGAGATATTCCGCCATGACGGGCGGTCCCAGGATGGCCCCCCTGACCTCCATGGCCGCCCGGAACTTGGGGAAGAAATCCTCCCACTGGTAGTCCGACGCGGTCAGGGCGGGGTCTTTGAGGTAGGCATTTACCGGCTGGATCTGGCCGGCGCGCAGGTAATGGAGCCCGTCCAGATTCGGTATGACCGAGAACACGTCCACCCGGCCCGGCTGCTTCAGATCGGTGTCCAGCGTCTTCCAGAGGTCATCCTGGGAGTAGACCTCGATGTCCACCTGGATGCCGGTGAG
>JAPLLC010000207.1 GCA_026387775.1 Candidatus Methylomirabilota bacterium
GGTTCTGCTCCTGGATGATGCTCAGGACCTCGATCCCGACCCGCGCCGACAGAGGATTCGCGCAGTAAGTGTGGCCCCCGCGGAAGTTGCTGTGCTTCTCCCGCAGCAGCTCCATGACCTTGTCCCGCAGGATCCCCGCCGCCAGCGGAGTATAGCCCCCCGACACCCCCTTGGCCGTGGCGATGATATCCGGGATCACGTGCCAGTGATCCACGGCGAAGTTGGCTCCCGTCCGCCCGAAGCCGGTCATCACCTCGTCGGCGATGAAGAGGACATCCTGCTCGTCGCATATCTCCCGGATCAGGGGGAGGTACTCCGGCACTGCCGGAACCGCCCCCAAGGCCGCGCCCACTACCGGTTCGGCGATGAAGGCCAGGATGTTCTCTGGCCCCTCCTGCCGGATGGCCTTGCGCAGGGCCCGGGCGCATTCCAGATTGCACTTCCCGTGGGTCAGGCCAAAGTCGCAGCGATAACAGAAACACGGCGGGATCTTGACCGAGTGGCCCATCATCGGACCGTAGATGCGACGCCGGTAGGTGATCCCGCTCACGGTCATGGCGCCGAACGTGTTGCCGTGGAATCCTTGCCAGCGCCCGATCACCGTGGTCTTCCCCCGGTTGTTTCGCTCGAACTCGTACTGCCGAGCGAACTTCACCGCATTCTCGACCGCCTCGGAGCCGCCCGAGAGCAGGAAGGTCTGCTTCATCTCCGGCGGAGAGATCTCGGCAATCCTCTGGCAGAGCTCGATATGAGGTTGGTTGGCGAAGCAGTGCGCCGGACTGAAGGCGATCGTCTCCGCCTGTTTCGCCATCGCGGCGGCCACCCGCTTGTTGCCGTGGCCGATGGACGTCACCACCGACGAGCCGCCCGAGCCGTCGATGTACTTCCGCCCCTTGGTATCGTACAGGTAGATCCCCTCCCCGCGCTCCACCACCGGATACTCCCGCTCCAGGTCTCGGAACACCACCCGGCTCAGGTCCCAGCCGACCACCGCCTGCTTCATCGTGCCGTCCAGTTCCATGGTCTTTCTCCTGTCGGCCCCGCACCGGGCCACGAGCCCCGTTGATTGGCGAACCGCTCAGAGGATCTTCCCCAAAAACTCCTTGGTCCGTTGGTGCTGCGGCCGGTCGAAGACGTCCTCCGCAGTCCCCTCCTCAACGATCCGCCCCTCGTCCATGAAGATCACCCGATCCGCGACCTCGCGAGCGAAGCCCATTTCGTGGGTGACCACGATCATCGTCATTCCGTCTCGTGCCAGTTGCTTCATGACATCCAGGACCTCGCGCACCAGTTCCGGATCCAGGGCCGACGTAACCTCGTCGAATAGCATCAGCTTGGGCTGCATGCAAAGCGCCCGGGCGATCGCCACCCGCTGCTGCTGGCCGCCCGAAAGCTGCGACGGGTAGGCATCGGTCTTGTCCTGGAGGCCCACCTTGGCCAGGAGAGCCAGGGCGGCCTCGCGCACCTCGGCCTCGGAACGCTTCCGCACGATCACCGGCGCCAGCATCACATTCCGCAGCACGGTGAGATGCGGAAACAGGTTGAAGGACTGGAACACCATCCCGACTTCGGCCCGGACCTGTCGGATATTCGTCTTGTGGTGATCCAGCCGAATCCCGTCGACCCACACCTCGCCCGACTGGACTGGCTCCAGGTAGTTGAGACAGCGGAGCAGCGTGCTCTTGCCGGATCCGCTGGGCCCAATGATCACCACCACCTCCCCGCGGGCGACTTCCAGATTGACGCCTTTGAGGACATGGAGATGTCCGAAATGCTTGTGGGCATCCTTGACCTTAACCACTGACTCCCAACCTCCGTTCCGCGTACAGGGCCATGCGAGAGAGCGGATAACACAACAGGAAATAGAGTCCGGCAACGATCCCAAACACCTGGAAAGACAGGAACGTCTTCTCGGTGAGGATCTGCCCCACCCGAGTCAGCTCCATATAACTGATGACCGAGATCACCGAGGAGTCCTTGATCAGACCGATGAGCAGTCCGACCCCCGGGGGAATCATCACGCGGAAAGCCTGCGGCAGCACGATCCACCGCATCGCCTGGAGGTACCCCATCCCCAGACTGCGGGCGGCCTCCCACTGGGGCCTGCCCACTGACTCGATCCCCCCGCGGACGATCTCGGCCATGAAGGCGCTGGAGTTGATCATGAGCGTCACGATCCCCGCCACCAGGATCGGGACCTGAAAGCCGAGCAATGGCAGGGCAAAAAATACCAGATAGAGTTGCATCAAGAGGGGCGAGTCGCGGACGATCTCGATATAGGTTGCCGCCGGCCAGGACAGCCACCGGAGGCTGGAGGCCCGCGCCAGCCCCACAAAGAGGGCGATCACGAGCCCCAGCCCGAGGCCCGCAACGCAGAGGAGCACCGTGTTGCCGAGCCCCTGGAGGAACAGAATGGCATCATAAAAGTTCAGGCGATCTTGAACGTATTGTGGCATGACCGATCGACTATTCTCGCCGACGAGCGATGGGTTCAGGCGGGACGGCGGAACAGCCTCCGCCCCACCAGTTTCAGAATTCCTGAGACCGTCAGCGTCATGACAACATAGATCAGGGTGAGAACAATGTACGTCTCGAAGGATCGGAAGGTGGTGGAAGCCAACTGCTTCCCGCGCATGGCGAGGTCCTCCACCGCAATCGTAGACACCAGCGAGGACCAGAGAATGATGCCGACAAACTGATTGCAGAGCGGCGGGTAGATCACACGAAAGGCTTGCGGGAAGATCACACGCCGCATCAATTGCGGAAAACTCAACCCCAGCGACAGGCCAGCCTCGAACTGTCCCTTATGAACGGCCTGGATTCCCGTCCGGATGATCTCCGTGAGATACGCGCTGTTGTTCACCACCAAACCGATAAGACCGGCGATGTAGTTCGGCACCTGGATATCGACCTGGCTCAGGCCGAAATAGATGAAGAAGAGCTGGACCAGCAGCGGGGTGTTCCGAATGAACTCGACGTACCACGTGGCCGGACCGTGAAGCCATCGGACCCGGGACATTCGACAGAGCGCCCCCGCCGTGCCCACGACGAAACTGAAGAACAGGGTCAGGAGCGAGATATGCAGCGTCGTCAGGGCGCCGTCAAGGAGCATGGGGAAATCCTGAAAGACCGGACGAAACTGAAACACATATCCGTGCATGAGCCGGCGAACCTCTTCGAGGAAACATGGAAGACGGGTGTCACCCCCGGCCTCAGGCCGGGGGTGACACCCGCGATGCAACCTACCACTTGGGGGAGACGGGGAACGGCTCCGCCGCGAACCAGGTCTTGTACAGCTCCTTCATCTTGCCGCTCTGCTGCAGACGGTAGATGAAGAAGTTCATGTAGTTCAGCCATTCCTGATCGAACTTCCGGACGCCGAAGCAATACGGCTGGAAGGAGAGGGGCTTGTCCAGAAAGCCCAAGTTCTTGTCCCGCCCGGCGTGGTACACCGTGTAGGTGTAGTCCTCGATCTGGCCATCCGCCTTGTTCTGCTGGACGGCCAAGAGCGCCGTGGATGCCTGGTCAAAGCCCAGGATCTTCGCCTTGGGGGCTTCCTTCTTGAGCAACTCCTCGCCCGTCGAGCCGGTCGTCACCGCCACACGCTTCCCATTCAAATCCGCCCAGTTCTTGATCTTGGCGTCCTTCCGGAAGATCACCCCAATTCCGTCGATCACATACGGATCGCTGAAGGTGATAACCTTGGACCGCTCCAGCGTGGCGGTGAAGTTAGAGATCGCCACGTCGATCTTGCCCGAGATCAGGAAATTGATCCGGTCCTGGGTGGTGGGGACCGGAACCAGCGTCAGCTTCACCTTCAGCTCCTTTGCCAACTCTTTCGCGATGTCCACGTCCATGCCGACGATGTTGTTCTGGGCGTCCCGAAAGCCCCAGGGGGGGTAGAAGTCGAACGTCCCGACGGTCAGCTCTCCCTTCTTGATGACTGCGTTCAGGGTGTCCTGCATCTGGGGACCGGCCTCGCCCGCCAGGCCCGGCACGGGACAGATCAGGCCGATCACGAACATTCCCACCACTAAACCCAACCACAGCCCACGCGTTCGCATGACTCCTCCTCCTTTGTGTGGTGGCGCCGATCCAAGGCGCCGGGTTACCGAGCCACTCCTCTATTGCGACCTCTTTCTTCCCTGCAAGCTCTCCCCACGACTCAGCCGCGCCACCGCGAGACGCCTCGCGCGTCTGGATTCCTGAAAGGTGACGGACTGCGGCTTCGGCCCTCCGCGACGATTCGTCCGGGCAACCTTCGCCACGAAGTCGTTCAGCATCTCGCCCAGGTGTTCCTGCATCACCCGGTTCGCCCGCGCCTTGTCCCGAGACCGGAGCGCGGCCAGGATCTCGCCGTGACCCCGCACGACGGCCTTCAGATCGCGGTACATGAGGTTCGTGGTGGAGAGGTACAGGCGGACCTTCCCCGAGATCACCGTCCAGGTTTCATACAGCGTCCGGTGGCCCGAGGCTCGGCAGATGAAGGCGTGGAACTGGTAGTCCAGCTCCACCAAGCGTGCGTACTCTCCTCGCTGCGCGGCCCGGTCCATGTCCGACAGGATGGCATCCAGGGTCTTGAACTCGGTCGTCGTGAGGCGCTCCGCCGCCAGGGATGCGGCAAAGCCCTCGAGGAGTCCCCGCAAGCTTGCCACCTCGCGCACCGTCTCCTCGGTCAGCTCCACGACCCGGGCGCCGCGGTTCGGCTCCTTGACCACGAGCCCCTCGCGCTCGAGTTGGCTGAGGGCCTCGCGGACAGGCGCGCGGCTGGTCCCCATCTCCCGGGCCAGAGAGAGCTCCAGCAGACGGGCGGCGGGCGCGATGCGGCCCTGGGCGATCGCCTCGCGGATGGAGCCGGCGATCTGCTCCGCGATCGTGCGGAAAGCGATCGGGGACACCCCGCTGAGAGGGCGGGTGGCGCGCGGGACGACAGTGCGACCGGGAATGGCCATGGATCTCCAGGTTGTCCGCGTCGATCTCAGGCCGTTGGCATAGATTGTCGACAGTCGACTTTTAGCGCAGATGACCGGGGCACGTCAAGCACAAAAGGGTTGCGCTTCCGCCAGTCCCTGACAAAATAGAAGTTTATCGTGCCCCCTGGAGGAAATCGAGTGGACTCGGTTTGGCCGTACCTGACCGCAGATATCCCTTCCGTCCCGGCCGGCATCAAGCGGCGGGACGAGGACTTCGTCGTCGAGGAGGTGCCCCTGTACGATCCCTGCGGCAGCGGGGACCATGTCTACGCCCTGATCGAGAAGGTGGGCATGACGACCAGGCGCGCGGTCCTGGATATCGCCCGGGCGCTGGGTGTTCCCTCCGCCGCGATCGGCGTGGCCGGCCAGAAGGACGCTCGGGGAGTCACCCGCCAGATGGTGAGCGTCCACGGCGCGGACCCGGCCCGGATCCGATCGCTCGCACTCCCCGGCATCAGGATCCTCGACGCGGCCCGGCACCGTACCAAATTGCGCCCGGGCTCACTTCGCGCCAATCGCTTCGTCGTCCGTCTGCGCGAGACCCCGACGGACCGGATCGGCGAGATCGACAGGATCGTGGAGGTGCTCGCCCGGCGGGGCGTGCCCAACTACTTCGGCCCCCAGCGGTTCGGCATGCGGGGCGACACCTGGGAAGTCGGCCGCGCCCTCCTCTGCGGCGATTTCGATGGCGCCGTGCGGCTCATCGTCGGCCGGCCGACGGCGGGGGAGACCGGAGCCGTCCGCCGCGCGAGGGAGTTGGCCACCGCCGGCCAGTTCGGCGAGGCCGCGCGTGCGTGGCCCGTCGGCTTCCGTGATTGCGCCCACCTGTGCCGACTCCTGGCTCGGACGGCAGGCAACGCACGGCGATCGATCTTCGGGCTCGACCGCCCTGTGCTGGGCTTCTATGTGTCGGCCTACCAGGCCTGGATCTTCAACCGGGTCTTGGCGGAGCGGGTCCCCGGTGTGGATCGCGTCCTCGCCGGCGACCTCGTGTATTCCCATCTCACCGGCGCGGTCCTGGCCGTGGAGGACGCGGAGATCGTTCAGCCCTGCGCCGCCCGCTTCGAGGTCTCTCCCACCGGCCCGATCGTGGGGTATACCATGTCGGTCCCGCGCGGGGAGCCTGCGGCGCTCGAACACCGGATCATCGAGGAGGTCGGACTGTCGCCGA
>JAPLLC010000170.1 GCA_026387775.1 Candidatus Methylomirabilota bacterium
ACTGCTCGAGCCGGGGCGCTTTACCCACGACGCGGCGGAACAGGCACTGCTCTGGAAGATCCGCCAGGGGCTGTACCCGTCCGTGGGAGCCGCACGGAAGCGGGGCACCACGGTGATTATCGAGGACGTGGTCTTCCCGATTGACAGCTTGGCGGACGCCACCGTGGAGCTGATCCGCGTCGCCGGACGGCACGGCTACGAGGAAGCGATCGTCTTTGGCCATGCCAAAGACGGGAACCTGCACCTCACGATCACGCAATCGTACAACACACAGGCCGAGGTGGACCGATACGCGCGGTTCATGGACGACATGGTCCGCCTGGTGGTGCGGCAGTATGACGGGGCGCTCAAGGGCGAGCATGGGACCGGGCGCAATATCGCGCCCTTCGTCGAAACCGAGTGGGGCCCCGAGGGCTACGCCGTGATGAAGCGCCTCAAGGAACTGGTGGACCCCGACGGGTTGCTCAATCCCGGCGTGATCCTCAACCCCGATCCAAGAGCGCACCTCGCCGACCTCAAGTCGATGCCGGGGGTCGAGGATGAGGTGGACAAGTGTATCGAGTGCGGGTACTGCGAGTCGAAGTGCCCGAGCCAGGACCTGAGTCTCACGCCGCGGCAGCGCATCGTGGTGCGGCGAGAGATGGTGCGGCTGAAGGAGCAGGGTGGCGACCCCGAGCTGGCCAGGGCGCTGGAAGCTACCTTCCCCTATATGGCGCTCGATACGTGCGCGGTGGACGGCCTGTGCGCCACGGCATGTCCCGTTTCGATCAACACCGGGGATCTCACCAAGCGCTTCCGCCGGCTTCGCCATCCCGAGTGGGCCCAGGGTCTTGCCCGTCGTCTGGCGGAGCGATTTTCCCTGCTGGAACCGACAATGCGACTCGGGCTTCGGATGGGTCATCTGGTCCAGACTCTTCTCGGTGCGGAAGCGATGATCGGGCTCACGCGGGTGATGCGGGCGATCGTCCGCCAGCCCTTCCCACAGTGGAGCGCCGAGATGCCTCTCCCTGCGAAGGGAGGCGCCCCTGCCACGCAGAGGGCCGGCGCCCAGGCCGTCTACTTTCCTGCCTGTATCTCCCGCGTGATAGGGCACCTGCCGGGAGAGCCGGACGGTATGACGCTGATGGAGGCCTTCGTCACGGTCGCCCACCGGGCGAAGATCCCGATCTGGATCCCCGAGGATGTGGAGGGGACGTGCTGCGGGGTCCCTTTCTCCTCCAAGGGATACGATCAGGCGCATCAGGTAGCCGTGAATCGGGCCATCGAGCGGTTCTGGGCGTGGTCGGATCACGGCCGGCTTCCGGTAGTCGTGGACACCAGCCCTTGCACCTATGGACTGACGACCTGTCGGCCAATCCTGACCCCGGAGAACCAGCAGAAATTCGACCAGTTACGCATCCTGGACGGCACGACATTCGTCCACGACCAACTCCTGCCCAACTTGGCAATCAAGCGTAAGGTCGGGTCGGTGGCCCTGCACCCGGTCTGCTCGGTGGTGAAGATGAATCTCTCGCCAAAGCTGGAGGGGATTGCGAGAGCCTGTAGCGATGGGGTATTGGTGCCCACCCAGGCCGGCTGTTGTGGGTTCGCCGGCGACCGCGGCTTCCTCTTTCCCGAGCTGACGGCCTCGGCTACTCGGCGGGAGGCTATTGAGGTCATGGCGGGCCAGCATGACGGGTACTATTCCAGCAGCCGTACCTGCGAGATCGGGATGACTCGGGCAACCGGTCGGATATACAGATCCTTCCTCTATCTCTTGGAGGAGGCAACCCGTCCTTAGATTGTATTTTAAGCCTTCATTTCCGAATCTTTAGATCATAAACATTAGACAAGATCTTCGGTTAGCCTAAGATTGCGCATGGTAGTCTCACCACGCATATAAAAAGTTCTTGACAATACAGGAGTGATTCGGTATAGATCATACTGTAGTTAGGAATTCACGGTGCCACTAGGAAATCGAGCAAACGAGACAAACAAGGAGGATAGGACCATGAAGAATTACTCGCCATTCACGATTGCAGTGACAGCCATAGCGGTCGCCTTTGTGTGGTCGCTTGCCAAAGCGCAACTGGATGTGGAAAACGTCCCCATGCCGCTGCCTGTGACAGCTAGCCTGGTCGGGACCGGTCCAGTCAACAACTAGGCTTCATAGCGTTCCGCCCCCGCGCGCTTAAGGGAATCCGCTGCGCGCGGGGGCGGAACGATACCCGCCAAGACTTCTCCACAGAGAATCAGCCCACCCTAGTCCTTCAGTAGCTGCCGGGCGGCTGCCGCGATACCCAAGGCGTCGAGCCCGTGCTTGGCCAGGAGTTCGTCCGCCGAGCCCGATTCGCCGAACGTGTCCGCTACGCCGAGGCGCAGCAGACGAGTTCCCTGGCTCCGCTCGGCGAGGACTTCGGCCAAGGCGCTCCCGAGGCCGCCGATAATGCTGTGCTCCTCGACTGAGACAAGTCGGCGGTACTTCCCGACCAGATCGGCGACGGCTTCGACGTCGAACGGCTTGAGGGTGTGGAAATTCACGACGCCGACACGGAATCCCTCCCCGCCAAGGAGGTCCGCGGCCGCCAGCGCGTTGAATAACACCGGGCCGCAGCCGCAGAGGCAGATGTCGCTCCCCTCGCGCAACACCTGCGCGCGGCCGATCCGGAAGTCGCACTCCGCCGGGACGAAGTCCGGGGTGGGGTAGCGCGACAGGCGCAGATAGGCCGGCCGTTTGAGTTCGTACAACGCCTCCACGGCCTGCTCAGCCTGCCGGGCGTCCGCCGGCACGATCACGGTCATGTGCGGCAGGCTGCGCATCAGGGCCACGTCCACCACCGACTGGTGCGTCGCGCCATCCGCCCCTTGTGTGATCCCTGAGCTCGATCCGCAGATCTTGACGTTGGCCCTGGGAAGGGAAACCTGCTGGCGGATCTGGTCAAATGCCCGGCCGGTGACGAACACGGCAAAGGAATTCACAAAAACGGTTTTGCCCATCTTCGCCATGCCCGCAGCGGTGGAGATCATGTCCTGCTCGGCAATGCCCATGTCGAAGAAGCGGGCGGCGTCCACCTCGGTGATGCGGTGCGCGCGCGTGGAGCGGCCCAGGTCGCAGTCGAGCGCGACCACGTCCTTGTGTGCGTGCGCCAGCCGCACCAGCGCCTCGCCATACCCATCCCGCGTTTCCCGTGTCTTTGTCGCGCTCATGTATTACCTTCCCTCCAATCGCGCCAGCAACTCGTGTTCCGCCAGTCGGAACTGCTCCTCGGTGAGATTGGCGTTGTGGAACGTAAATGTGTTCTCCATGAAACTGATGCCCTTGCCTTTCACCGTGTCGGCGATAATGGCCAGCGGGCGCTTTCCTTTCCCGTCGAAGCGGTCGAGCGCCCCGCAGACCGCCGCCATGTCGTGGCCGTCCACGCGGACGGCGTCCCAGCCGAACGCTTCCCACTTCCGTTCAAGCGGTTCGATGTTCATGATCTCCGAGACACGCCCCTGGCTCTGGTGACCGTTGCGGTCGATCAGGACGCAGACGTTCCCCAGGGCGTGGTGGCTGGTCGTCATCGCCGCCTCCCAGGGCTGACCTTCTTGGAGCTCGCCGTCGCCCATGATCAGGTAGAGGTTGAACCGCAGAGCGTCCAGCCGCGCCGCGAGCGCGATGCCGTTGGCGTAGGAGAGGCCCTGTCCGAGCGATCCCGTGGGCGTCTCGAGGCCCGGCGTCTTCAGGATGTCGGGATGGCCTTGCAGACGGCTGCCAAACCGCTTGATCGTGCACAGCTCCTCCATCGGCAGGACCCCCAGCATGGCCAGGGCCACGTACTGGACCGGCACGGTGTGACCCTTGCTCATGATGAACCGGTCGCGTTCCGGCGCGTTCTGGAGCGCCGCGGAATAGTTCATCTTATGGAAGTAGAGCGCCGTTACCAGCTCCGTGCAGGACAATGACCCGCCGAAGTGGTGGGCCTTGCCGACACCGAACATCCGCAGCAGTTCGAGCCGCATACGCCAGGCGGTACGTTCCAGTTCCTGCATGTCAGATTGCATCATGTTCATTTCTCCTGGAAGTAAAGCCTTGTGTTGTTCGTATAGCCGCCGTCGAGCACCACGCACTGGCCGGTCGCGTAGTTGTCGGTCAGCAGGTGCATCACCGTCGGGACAACCGCGCCGGGATGCAGGAACGATGGCTTGAGGTGGGTGTGCGACTCGATGTCGGCGCGGATGTTCGGGAAACGGTCATAGAACTTCCTCGGACCGGCCGTGTTGGCGAAGCCCGGCGCGATGGCATTCACGCGGATGTTGTCCGGCCCAAGCGTGGCCGCCAGGCTCTCGGTCACCGAGAGCGCCGCGCGCTTGGCCGCCGCGTAGGCCAGCAGGTCGTCGCGTAGCGGGATGACCGAGGCGACCGAGAGCGTCGCCACGATGGCCCCGGAGTCCACGCGATGGCCGGTCTCGTTCGTGGGCAGATTGCGATAACGCGGCGCCATGACGCGCGCCGCGCGCAGGGCCAGAGTCGCAAACGCGATGGGGAAGATCTCGAACTGCGTGCGCATGGCCGCCGCAATCTTCTCTGCCGGCATCTCCAGCAACGGCTCTTCGAAGCGGATCGCGAAGCCGGCATTGGCGAGGAGGAAGTCGAGCCGGCCGTAGCGCCGTACGGTTTCGTCCACCATCGCGTCCGCCGCGCCCGGGGCGGTGATGTCCTGGTGCAGAAACACCGCCTCGCCGTCACCCGCCGCCTCGACCTCGCGCCGTCCCGCGTCGGAGATCTCGTCCGCCGAGAACACCGCCAGCCGGCCGCCCCGGGCCACAACGGCCTTGGCCATCTCGAAACCGAAACCGCTCGAACCGCCGGTCAGAATCCCGGCCTTGCCTTTGATGCTGGATTCGAATGCGCTCATCGTTTTCACTCCTGTGTTGGTGTCACTTCCGCAACGTGGACAAATAGCATGCCACATCCCCCCGCCCCCCGGCAACGCTGAAATCGCAGAAGACATTCTTGCCCTTGACACTCACGGTCGGGGTGCAGGATACTCCACGCGCGTTCAGAGGTACGGGGTGAGCGGCGGGGGAGCCTGCCCGCGCAGGCTCCTGCCGAGGATCCGCCGGGCACGGCACCGGGATCGTCACGCGGCCCCCAGGAGCAAATTCCCAATCGAGGGTGCACAGAGGACGTGGAAACCAGAGACGCTCACGAGGAGGGAGATCAGATGAAAAGAGATCGCCGATTCCGTGACAGCCAAAGCCAGGCTTCGCTCAGCAGGCGGGATTTCCTGAAAGGGGCGGCCGCCCTCGGGGTGGGTGCCAGCTTGGTCGGGCTACCGGCACGCCGGGCGCTGGCGGGCACGGCCAAGGATGTCAACGTCGCGGTCCTGTACCCCACCTCCGGGTCCAATGCGAGCTTCGGCCAGATGTGCGTGAATGCCATCAAGCTGGCGGTGGACGACATCAACAGCGCCGGCGGGATCAAGTCGCTGGGCGGCGCGAAGATGAACCCGATCTACGCCGACATCCAGAGCGAGACCTCGGTGACGCGAAACCAGGCCGAGCGCCTCATGGCCGCGGGGAACCTGGCGGCGGCCACCGGCTGCTACGTCAGCACGTTCACTCTGGTCGCCACCGAGGTGGCCGAGCGCTACAAGATCCCGTTCGTGACGGGGTCGGTCGCGGACAAACTCACCGACCGGGGGTTCAAGTATACGTTCCAGGTCTCCCCCAAGGCCAGCATGTTCGGCGAGATGCAGATGGACTTCGCGGCCAAGATGGCCGGCAAGGGGAAGCGGGCCGCGATCATCTACGAAGATACGGACTACGGCACCGCGACGTCCAAGGGGGTCATCGATGGAGCCAAGAAGGTCGGCTTCGAAGTGGTGATGTCCGAGCCGTACGTGGCCAAGTTCACCGACGCCACCCCGCTGGTCAACAAGATCAAGGCGTCCAAACCCGATTTCCTGTTCCCGGTGTCCTACATCACCGATGCCCTGCTCATCATTCGGACGATGAAACAGATGAACGTGAACGCGGGCATCTTCGGGGGCGGCGCAGGATACCTCATCCCCGACTTCGTTAAAGACATGGGCAAGGACGCCAACTACGTCTTCTCGGTGGCGTCCTGGAATAACGACATCAACTGCGGCGAGGTGTCCAAGATCGCCGAGGCGTATGAGAAGAAGTACGGCGAGTTCCTCATGGAGCATGCCGGAGAGGCGTACGTCATGATGTGGGTCATCGCCGACGCGATCGAGCGGGCCGCCTCCACGGACCCCATGAAGGTCCGGGACGCCATGGCCAAGACCAACCTGACCAAGGGACCCGGCTCGGTCATGCCCGGCTGCCGCGTCGAGTTCGACGACAAGGGCTGGAACAAACAGGTCCATCCGGTCATGACTCAGTGGCAGGGTGGGAAGCTGCGCTGCGTGTACCCGGAATCGGATGCCCGGGTGAAGCCAGCCTGGCCGATCCCGGCCTGGGACAAGCGCGGATAACACGAGTCAACAGGGGCCGGGGAAGCAGGGACGCCTCACGTCTCGACGCCCCCCGGCCCCGTTTTGTGACCATGGAACTCACGACCTTTCTGCAGGCCCTCATCACTGGCATTCTGATGGCCGGGATCTACGCCCTGGTGGGGATCGGGCTGACCCTCATCTTCGGCGTGGTCCGGATCGTGAACTTCGCCCACGGCGAGTTCGTGATGCTGGGGATGTACCTCACCTTCTGGCTCTGGAAGCTCAGGGGGATCGATCCCTATCTCTCCCTCCTGGTCACGATGCCGGTCCTCTTCCGTTTCGGCGTCCTGATCCAGCGTTTCCTCTTGCAGCCGATCCTGCGGGCCCCGGACCTCGCCCAGATCTTCATGACCGTGGGGCTCGGGGTCATCCTGACGAATGTCACGCTGCTCCTGTTCACGGCGGATTTCCGCTCCGTGAAGATCGCCTACGGCGAGTGGGTCTGGCGCCTGGGCGGGGTGTCGCTCCCCGTCACCCGGCTCTTTGCGTTCCTGGGGGCAGTCCTCCTGGCCGGTCTCCTCACGCTGTTTCTGAACAAGACCGACATGGGGAAGGCGCTCCGGGCCGTGGCGCAGGATCGCGAGGTGAGCATGCTGCTGGGGATCAACCCGCAACGGATGTACCTCGTGGCGGTCGGTCTGGGGGCAGCACTGGCGGGTGCGGCCGGAAGCCTGATCGTCCCCTTCTTCTATGTGTTTCCCACCGTGGGGGCCGTGTTTGGCCTGATCGCCTTCGTGGTGGTGATCCTGGGAACCTTGGGCAGCATCGAGGGGGCTCTCCTGGCCTCCCTCATCGTCGGCGTGGCCGAGTCGCTGGGGATCCTCTTCGCGGGGGCGGACTTGGGCCTGGTGGTGGTCTTCGCCATCCTGGTGGTGACTCTCGTCTTCAGGCCGTCTGGATTGATGGGGAGGCGATGAGCCGAGAGCCGAGAGCCGAGAGCCGAGAGGGAGGGGATGGGTGTGAAAGCCGCACTCGTTCCAGGGCGATACGTGCCGGCCGCCATCCTGGCCTTCCTTTTGGTGGTCCCCTATCTCCTGCCTAACCCATTCTATGTCCACATCATCGTCATGATGGCGATCTTCGTGGTGCTGGGCGGGGCCTGGAACATCCTCAGCGGGTACGCGGGGCAGCTGTCCCTGGGGCACGCGGCCTTCTTCGGCACCGGGGCGTACGTGTCCACGCTGCTGGTGAACGCCTACGGGATCTCTCCCTGGATCACGCTCTGGCTGGGCGGCCTGGCGGCGCTGGTCCTCAGCCTGCCCGTCGGACTCCTCTGCTTCCGGCTGCAGGGCCCCTATTTCACCATTGCCACGATCGGCCTGGGGGAGGCGTTGCGCCTCTTGGTACTCCACTTCCGGGGGATCACCAACGGCGCCCAGGGGCTCACGGTGCCCTACAAGGGGGACGCGCCCTGGCTGCTCCAGTTCGACTCGAAGATGCCGTACTACTACATCGCGCTGGCGATGGCGGTCGGGGTGCTCTTGATCACCCGGCGGATGGAACGGTCCCGGCTGGGACACTACCTGGTGGCCATCGGCCAGAACCAAGACGCGGCGGAAGCCCTGGGGATCGATTCGGCGAAGGCCAAGCGCCAGGCCCTCATGCTGAGCGCCTTCCTCACCGGGATAGGTGGGGTCTTCTACGCGCAGTACACCTATGTGATTCACCCCGATAGCGCCTTTGGCCTCGGGCACAGCATCCAGATCGCCATGGTGGCCATCGTGGGCGGCGTGGGCACGATCCTGGGGCCGGTCCTCGGGGCGGTGATCATGGAGCTCTTCATCCAATCCACCCAGATCGTCTTTGCGGGACAGTATCCGGGGCTGGAGCTGATGGTATACGGGGGACTCCTGGTGACGGTGATCCTCTGGCGGCCGCGCGGGGTCTATGCGTGGTTTGAGTGGCTGTATCAGGGGCTCCTGGCCCGGTTGCCGGGGGCAAGGGGAGGGCGAGCGTGAGCCCGGCGCGCGTGCTGCTCGACGTGGAGGGGCTCTCCAAGCACTTCGGGGGGGTGCAGGCGGTCCTGGACCTCTCCTTCCAGGTTCACGAGGGGGAGATCCTGGGGGTGATCGGGCCGAACGGCTCGGGGAAGACCACCACCTTCCACCTGATCACGGGGTTCCATCGGCCGGACCGGGGCCGCGTTCAGTTCAACGGTCGGGACATCACGGGGCAGCCGCCCTACGAGGTCTGCGCCTTAGGGCTGTGCCGCACGTTCCAGGTGGCCAAGCCGTTTCCCGAGATCACGGTCCACCGCAACGTCTTGATAGGGGCGCTCCTCCGGCAGCCCGATCCCACGATGGCGCGCTCCCGAGCTGACGCGATCCTGCGGCGGGTCGGCTTGGAGGAGCGGTCCGCGATGGCGGCGGGGAGCCTCACCACGATCGATCAGCGGCGACTGGAGGTGGCGCGGGCCTTGGCCACCGAGCCGAAACTCTTGCTCCTGGACGAGACCATGGCCGGCCTGAACCCCACCGAGGTGGACGAGGCCATGCGCCTCATCCTTGGCCTCCGGGAGCAAGGGCTCACGGTCGTGGTGGTGGAGCACGTCATGCGGGCCGTGATGTCGCTCTCGGATCGGATCGTGGTCCTGAATCAGGGCAGCAAGATCGCCGAGGGCCCCCCGCGGGAGATCGCCGCCGACCCCCGGGTCATCCAGGCGTACCTTGGCAAGGAGTATCAGCGTGCTTGAGGTGCGGGAGCTGGACGTTACCTATGGAGAGGTGCCGGCCTTGCGTCAGGTCTCGATGACCGTGGGCGAAGGCGAGAGCGTCTCCGTTCTGGGGGCCAACGGGGCAGGAAAGTCCACGCTGCTACGGGCCATCTCGGGGCTGCTCCGGCCGCGGAGCGGGGCGATCACGCTGGACGACAGCCGCCTGGATCAGCTTCCCGCGTACGACATCGCGGCCCTGGGGATCGCGCATGTGCCGGAAGGCCGTCGGGTGTTGCCCGAGATGACGGTGGAGGAGAACCTGGAGTTGGGGGCGTACCTGCCCAAGCCCAAGGCCCGCCGGAAGGAGACCCTGGCCTGGATCTACGAGATCTTCCCCCGCCTTGCCGAGCGGCGCCTGCAGCATGCCGGGACGCTGTCTGGCGGCGAGCAACAGATGCTGGCCGTGGGTCGGGGCCTGATGCTCTTGCCGCGGATTCTCATGCTGGACGAGCCGTCCCTGGGCCTGGCACCCATCATCGTGGACGCGACCTTCGACAAGATCGCCGAGGTGCGCCGGCAAGGCATCGCCATTCTTCTGGTGGAGCAGAACGTGCAGCGCGCTCTCGGCCTGACCGATCGCGGATATGTCCTGGAGCAGGGACGCATCGTCTTGCAAGGGACCAGCCGGGAACTGCTCGACAACCCGCACGTGAAAGTGGCCTATCTCGGCATGTGACGGCCGATGACGAATGAGGAGTGACGAATGGCCGATGGTCGGACGGGAGGTCCTGGGGCCGACGGATGACGGGCGGGATGGGAGAGAGCATGTATCTGACTGACGAGGAACAGCGGATTCTGGACGGGAAATGCGGAGACCCGCAACGGGTGGCGCTCCGGGTCCTCGTGAAGCTCGGCGAGGCCTGCGGGGCGGAGCGGATGGTTCCGATCGTCAGCGCCCACCTCGTGGCCTCCTCGTACCAGATCGCCGGCGAGGCCGGGATCGAGATCTACAGCCAGCTCGTCGCGCAGGGGGCCCGGGTCGCGGTACAGACCACCTCGGACCCGGGGTCGATCGACTTCGCGCGCTGGAGGGAGTTCAAGACACCCGCAGACTATGCCGCCCGCCAGGTGAAGATCGCCGAGCTGCTGGATCGGATGGGGGTGATTCCGACCTGGACCTGCACCCCCTACGCCACGTTCAACCTGCCGCGATTCGGGGATCACTTGGGCTGGTCGGAATCGAGCGCCGTGGTCTTCGTCAATTCGGTGATCGGGGCGCGGACGAACCGCCTGGCCGCGTACGTGGATCTGTGCGCGGCTCTCACCGGCCGGGTGCCCTACTTCGGCCTGCACGTGACGGAGAATCGGCGGGGGCAGGTCGTCTTCGAGTTGACTCCCGATCTGACGGCGGATTTCGCCGACCACTACTTCCCGGCCCTGGGCTATCTGGTCGGGCAGACGGTCGGCGACAAGGTGCCAGTCATCGTCGGGCTGCGCCAGGCGACTTTCGATCAGTTGAAGGCCTTCGGGGCGGCCTCGGCGGCCAGCGGCTCGGTGGCCCTCTACCACATGGTCGGCATTACGCCGGAGGCGCGGACGCTGGAGGAAGCCTGTGGAAGACAGGCGCCTGCGGAGCGGGTCGTCGTGGGGCGACGGGAGATCGGGGCAGTGATGGAGCAGATGGGGGGAGTGGTCGACGGCCCCGTGGACGTGGTGGGGATCGGCTGCCCCCATGCCTCGATCGATCAGATGCGGCGCTACGCGTCCTTGCTGGAGGGGAAGCGCATCCACTCCGGGACCGAACTCTGGGTGTGTACCAACGTTGTGGTGGAGGAGATGGCCCGCAAGATGGGCTACGTTGGGATCATCGAGCGAGCCGGCGCCAAGCTCATGGTGGGGACGTGTCACAACGACTGCCCGCTGGGGGCGTGGGGCTTTCGTCGCCTGATGACCGACTCCGGCAAGTTTGCCTACTATACGCCGACCACGGTCGGAACCCAGTGTGTGTTCGGCAGCACTGAGGCCTGCATCCAGGCCGCCATCGCGGGAAAGGTGGAGCGATCATGAGCCAGCCACAGCGCGTGCTGCAGGGGCACGGATGCGCCGTCGGCCAGTTCGAAGGCGAGGTGGTGGTGTCGCAGCAGCCCTTCGGGTTCTGGCAGGGGCTTGATCCGGAAAGCGGCGTGGTCATCGACAAGCGCCACGATTGCTGCGGTGCGACGATCAAAGGCAAAGCCTTTATCTTTCCCTATGGGCGAGGCTCGACCGGGACGCCCGGGATCTTCCTGGAAGCCGTCCGGAACGGCTGCGCCCCGGCGGCGATCATCAATGTGAAGAGTGAACCCATGATCATCATGTGCGCGATCCTCGCCGAGGCATTCTTCAAGGTCGCGATTCCAATCGTGGACGGATTGGAGCTTGCGACTCAGGAGGCCCTCCGGACCGGCGATCGGGTGCGGATCGATGGTGCGACGGGGCGGATCGAGATATTGGCTCGCGCCTGACCGGCGTGGCGGCCAATCTTTCGCGCGGTCGCGGGCGTGTTGGGGCCGGCGGAACCGGGAAAGGGCGGCGCGCGCGATTGTTGACGGCGATCCGAGCGGGAAATGGGTTGACGGATGGCACCCCGCTGGCTTAGATTCCCCCCAGTTTTTCACGAGAGTTCCTCTATGGCGCGAGACGACGGCCGGTGGCGCATGTCGACCACCGGGGAGGTACTGTGCAGATGACGTACGTGGGTCGATGCCGAGTCATCGTGGCGGTTGCGCTCTTCGGGCTGATCTTGACGACCGCTACGGGATGCGGGTGGTTCTCTCGGTCGAAGGCGCCGTCGGATACGCCGGATGCCGCCGCCCAGGCGCCGCTTCCACCCGCGTCTCCTGCGGCTCCCGTGGTTCAACCGGCCCCAACGCCGCCGCCCTCCTTACGGGCCGCCGGCGCCCAGATCGCCGACGAGGCGGCGCTGAAGTCGCTGGTCCAGGGGAAGACGACGAAAGACGAGGTGCGGGAGCGCTTCGGGATTCCGCAGGAGGTCGTGCTCTCGCCCGGTCTGGAAACCTTTATCTATTACCGGGAGCGAACCTCAGGCTGGATCAGCAAGACATCCGAGCGCATCGAGATGCTGACCATCCGGCTTGACGCGCAGGGACTCCTCAAGGATTTCGAATATCGTTTCTCCGGAAAGTAGTCCACTTCGGGTGGGGCGACCGCCGGGCGTGGCGCTTGCCGTCACCATCCGGCGCCCTCCAGGTTCCTCCCCGTCGGGCATCCGATATCTTTCCATATTGTCTTGATCTCCCTGCCTCCTCCTGCTAAATATCTCCCAGTAGAAAACTGATAGTAGGATACTGGAAAGCCCGCGTACGCGCAGGCTGCTCAAAAAGGTCCAGATGCAAGGCGGCGCGCGTAAGGCCGAGTGAGGCGTACTTCAGGTACGCCGCAACGAGTGCCTAAGCAAGCCAACGCCGCAGGTGGGCCTTTTTCAGC
>JAPLLC010000269.1 GCA_026387775.1 Candidatus Methylomirabilota bacterium
CGATCCTGGCGTCGGGGCTGACGGTGCCGCAGCTGGTCGCGACCGCCTGGGCCTCGGCCTCGACCTTCCGCGGCTCCGACAAGCGGGGCGGCGCCAACGGCGCGCGCATCCGTCTGGCGCCTCAGAAGGACTGGGAGGTGAATCGGCCGGAGCAGCTCGCCTCGGTGCTGGCGACGCTCGAGGACCTGCGGCGCGGCTTCGAGGCCCGGGCCGCCGGGGGCAAGCGCCCCTCGATGGCCGACCTGATCGTGCTGGGCGGCTGCGCAGCCGTCGAGGCAGCTGCGAAGAAGGCCGGTCACGACGTGAAAGTTCCCTTCTCGCCGGGGCGCATGGATGCGTCGCAGGAGCAGACCGATGTGGACTCGTTCGCCGTACTGGAGCCGGCCGCAGACGGGTTCCGCAACTACCTGCGCAAGGGGCTCGAGGGATCGGCGGCTGAGTTGCTGGTGGACAAAGCGCAATTGATGACGCTGACCGCCCCTGAGATGACGGTTCTGATCGGCGGCCTGCGTGCCCTGAATGCGAACGTCGGGCAGTCCAAGCACGGTGTTTTCACCAAGCGACCCGAGGCATTGACCAATGACTTCTTCGTGAATCTCCTCGACATGAGCACGAAGTGGCAGAAGTCCGCCACATCGGAAGTCGTGTTGGAGGGGCGCGATCGGGCGACAGGCGCGCTCAAGTGGACGGGTACCGTCGTTGATCTCGTCTTCGGTTCGAACTCCCAGCTCCGAGCCCTCGCGGAAGTCCATGCGTGCAGCGACTCGCAGCAGGCGTTCGTGCGTGACTTTGTGGGGGCTTGGAACAAGGTGATGAACCTTGATCGCTTCGACCTTGCGTGATCTCAGAGGATAGGCCTTGAAGGTCTTATGCTGATCAACCTCGACCTGGCATCCGGTTATCCCGGACCAGGTCGAGGTTGAGTGGACCCAACACCGCTCGCCCGTTGGGCGACGCCCCCAAAGCGATCAAGATCCGGCACATCGGCAACTGCCTGAAGGCCGACCCGGCGTATGGCAAGGGGATAGCCGCTGCACTGGGCATTCCGCTCAGCGAGGTGCCCAAAGAGGCCTAACAAGCGGATCGCGTACACAGGAGGAGGAACATGCTTCGCCATCTCGGATTTGTGTCCATTCTTGCGGGAGTCTTGACCGCCTGCGCGGTGACCGACATGCCGCAGGGCGGCAGGACCGGCGGGACGCTCGAAACCTTCGCCCACCGCGTCGCCACCTCGGAGGTGGTCCTGCTCTGGAATTGCCTCCAGCCGGAGCCAGGGCAGCTGCGGGTAGAGGGCGTGGCCCAGAATCCCTGGCAGGCGCAGCCGATTCAATACCTGGAGTTCGAACTGGTGGGCGTGGATGCGCAGGAGCGGCAGACCGCGCAGGTCGCCGAGGCGGCCCGGGACCTCCAAATCCGGACGAACCAGACCGCTCCATTCCAGCTCACCCTCAAAACGGCCGGGACGGAAGTGCGGTTCGACCTCTATTACAATTACCGCTTCAACGACAATGTGGATCTTGGGGCCGCGCGGGGCCTCCTGGTCGCTGGGCCCCCGATGGTCAGCCCTCGCCTCCTCGCGCAAACGCAGAGATTCCTGGTGCGGGACGTCTGTTCTCCCACCCAGCACCTGGCGCGCTGAACGCGGAAGGGACGTCGCGAATATGGTCGGGTTCATGGAGGCGCTCACCGGCTCACAACGCGCTGCGCCCAAGGGGGGCGTGGCACCGGCGAGGCTGCAGTAATGACGTGGGGCTGCGGCCGCAGCGCGGACAGTGGCAGCGCCGACCGCGCCAAGAGACTCCAATTCAATCTCAGGCGATCAGAACCCGATGCTCGCTCCGCCGTCCACCGGCAGGACGACTCCCGTAACGAACTTGGCCGCCAGGGAGCAGAGGTACACCGCGGCATAGCCGACGTCCATCGGTTCCCCCACGCGGCCCAGCGGTGTGCGAGATAGGATCCTCTGCACCCGATCAGGATCGCCGGCGAAAGCTTGGCGGTTCAGCTCGGTGTTGAACCAGCCGGGCGCGACGGCATTGATCCGCACCCCGTGCGGCGAGAACTCCGTCGCCAGCAGCCGGGTAAGGCCGGCCACGGCGGATTTCGCGGCTCCGTACGCCGACACCGAGGGGATGCCGAAGAGGGAAGTCATCGAGGCAATCATGACAATCGCCCCGCCGCGCCGCTCGATCATGCGGCGGGCGCACTCCCGGGTCAAGGCGAAGGCCCCGAAGAGGTGCGTTTGAAGCACGACGGCGAACTCGTCGTCCGTCGTCTCCACGGCAGGCTTCTTCAGGTGATTGCCCGCGTTGTTGACCAGGATATGCAGAGGCCCGAATCGCTCTTCCACCTCCTCGACCAGCTTCGGAATCGAGCGCAGGTCGGCGACATCGTGCAGCATGTATTGCGCGCCGCCGCTTAGGTGCATGCAGGCATCGCGCAAGACGTCTTCACGGCGGCCCGTCATCACGACGCGGGCACCCGCCTCCACCATGGCTTGGCAAATGCCGAAACCCAGGCCGGTCCCGCCCCCGGTGATCAGCGCCAATTGCCCGTCGAGACGAAATACCTCTCCGCTCATCTCAGATGACTCCTATCGCATGATTGCCGTTGTCCCGTCCTCGAATCTCCGTCACGTCCCCTTCAGTCCGGTCAGCGTCACCGCCGTGATGATGCGCCGCTGGAAGACGAAGAACACGAGCAGGAGCGGCAGCGCCGTCACCGTCGCGCCGGCCGCCACCAGTCCGTACTCGATGAAGAACTGGCTCTGGAAGAGCGCCAGCCCGATCTCCGTCGTGTACATCTCCTGCGTGTTGGTGATGATCAGCGGCCAGGTGAAGAAGCCCCAGACGTTCAAGAAGGCGTAGATCGCCAGGGCCGAGAGCGGCCCGGCGGAGAGGGGCAGGATCATTCGCCAGAAGATGGCGAACTCGGAGCAGCCGTCGATCCGCGCGGCCTGGATCAGCTCGTCCGGGATGGCCTGGATCGTCTGGCGCATGAAGAAGACGCCGAAGGCCATGATGATGAAGGGCAGGATGAGGCCCGGGTAACTGTCCAGCCATCCCAGCCGGTTGACCAGGAGGTAGACGGGGATCATGTAGGACTCGAAGGGCACGATGATCGTCGCGATGAAGATGAAGAAGATGACGTTCATGGCGCGCGACTTGATCTTGGCGAAGGCGTAGCCGGCGCTGGACGAGGTGAGCAGGATCATCACCGTGGACACGCCCGAGACCAGAAGCGAATTCAAGAAGAACCGCAAGAATGGCCAGCGGAGGAAGACTTCACGGTAGTTCTCGAACGTCGGCACCTGGGGGAGCATCCGCGGCGGCCAGAGGACCGTCTCGGCGCTGGGCTTCAGCGACGTGAGCACCATCCAGGCGATGGGAAACACGATCAGGAAGGCCAGCGGCGCCAGGATCAGGTGGCGGATCCCGTCCTCGACCAGGAAGCGGCGGAAGGCGCGTCTCTGCATGCGGCGGATCTCCATGACGGCCTAGACCTTGGGCCGCAGGAAGCGGAACTCGAAGATCGTCAGGGCGAAGACGATCACAAGCAGGACCATGGCCTCGGCCGAGGCGTATCCCATCTTGAGGTAGCGGAACCCGTTCTCGTACATGTCCATCACGATGACGCGGACCGGGTTGGCGGGCGAGCCTTGCGGCCCCTCGGTCATCACATAGACCTGCGCGAAGACGTTGTAGGCGAAGATCGTGGCGATGACCACGTTGAAGAGCAGCATGGGGCGCATCAGGGGAATCGTGATCTGCGTCAGGCGCTGCCAGCCCGTGGCGCCGTCGATGCTGGCCGCCTCGTAGTAGTCCACCGGGATGTCCTTCAATCCCGCCAGGAGCAGGACCTTGTAGTAGCCCACGCTCTTCCACACCGTCATGAGGATGATCGCCCAGATCGCGAGCTTGGAATTGATCAGCCACCCCTGGGGCGGCACGCCGAGGAATCCGAGGGCGTAATTCAAGATGCCGTAGGAGGGATCGTATATCCACTTCCAGACGACCGACACGGGGACCATCGTCGGCACCACGGGCAGGAAGAAGAGGAACTTGTAGACGTTCTCCAGCCGGCCGCGCATCGGCCGATCCAGCAGCACCGCCACGGTGAACGCCAGGACCAGCGTCACGGGCACCGTCACCACCGCGAACAGCGTGGTGTTGGACAGGGCCATGCGAAAGAGGGGATCGCCCGCCAGCTTGACATAGTTGTCCAGACCGATGAACGGCCGGACCGGCTTGACCAGGCTCCAGTTGTGGAGGCTCATCCAGGCCGTGTCGAAGATCGGGATGATGCGGATGACGAGGTAGGCCAGGCAGACCGGCCCCAGGACCGCCAGACAATACTTCCACTGGGGCCCATACCAGCGCCACTGCGAGCGCCAGCGCGCCCACGGACCGACGCCACTCTGGGCGGTGTTGGAAACAAGGTCACTCACGCGATGCCCATCTGAAAGCTCCGCCCCTCTCGTTGCCGGAAGGGGCGGAGCCAGGGTTTAGTGAACGCTACTTCCCGCAGTAGAGCTTGTTCTCCTTCAGGATCTCGTTCGTCTCCTCGGCGGCCTCGTGAATCACCTTGGCGATGCCGGTCGGGTTATCCAATAGGCTCTTATCCTGGTAGGCCTTCACCAGCCGCTCGGCCAGCTTGGTGAACGACTCGTCGGTCACCGGGAGCCGCGGGTACGCGTACAGCTCGTAGCTCTTGGGCACCTCGGCGAAGTACTTGTACTGCGGCACCTCGGTGTAGATCTTCGCGTGCCGCTTGACGACGTCGTTGCGCGGCGGCATCCAGCCCACGGTATTGTACAGGATCTGCTCCAGCTCCTTGAGCTTGGGGCCGTTCGCCATGAACATGACGAAGTCCCAGGCCTCCTTTGGCTGCTTGGAGCTTCTGGTCACGTAGAGGTTGGTCCAGAACAACAAGGTGTTCGTCTTCTTGTAGGCCGGCAGCGGGGCCACGTCGTACTGGACGGTCGGGGCGTTCTTCTTCATATATCCGACCAGCCACGACTCGCGCACGAACATCGCCGCCTGCTGGTTGGCGAACCCTTCGGCGTCCTGCTTCAGCTTGGGTTCGTGAATCTTGTGCTTGTAGAGGGCGTCGATGTAGAGCTTCAGCGTGTCGCGGCCGGCCTCGTTGTCGTACGCGGCCCGATACGTGCCGCTCTTGGGTGCGCACTCCTCGAACAGGTCGCCGCCGGCCGACTTCAGGAAGTACCACCACTTGGCCGCCACGCCGCTGCCGGCGCCAAACAGACGCAGGCCGAGGCCGCTGCGTGTCACGTTCCCCTGAGCGTCAACCTTGGTCAGCTTCTTGCCCATGGTGATCATCTCGTCCCAGTTCTTGGGCGGGGCCGAGAGGCCGGCATCCTTGAGCATCTGCGTGTTGTAGAGCAGGCTGTCCAGGCTGAACAGGACGGGAACCCCGTACACCGTCCCCTGCCAGGTGCTATCCGACACGAACAGCGGGTGGAACACGCCGCTCTTCAGGAACTTGGTCACCTCGGGTGGGTTGGGCGCCAGGCTGCCGTTCTCGATGTGCATCTGCGCGATGTAGATGTGCGACTCCGCGATGTCCGGGCCCGAGTTGGTCGGCAGGCTCACCGCGTACTTGCGCTCAATGTCGCGGAGCGGGAATGTCGAGACTTCGATCGTCACGTTGGGGTGCAACTCGTGGTAGAACTTGGCCGCCGCGTCGAAGTACGGCTTCATCTCCGGATAGCCGCTCCACAGCGTCAGCTTGATCGGCTGACCGGCGGAGGCGACCAGCGGCGCGGCCAGAAACACCGCCAGCACCGCCAGCGTCAGGATCGGGCGAAGCCACCTACACCGTTTCATCGTTTCTCCTCCTTTTGGGGTTCGTGAGAGAATCCACCTGCCAGGATGAGCTGGGCAAGATGGGCAAGCAGAGGGAAGATGGGCAGGGGAACCCGGGTCTCGGTCACCGGGAGCGGGAGGCTCACCGTAAGCTGGGGCTCCTTGTTCCGGACCCGAACTCCCCAGATCTCCAGCCCGCGCAACGCGCCCATGACTTCCTGCGCCAGAGCCCGTCCGTCCGGGCCGGGCGCCGCGCAGAGCAGCTCGGCACGCCCGGGGAATGGCTCGACCGCCCACCCCAGGGACCGGACCTCATGGGCGCTGTCGCCCCCCCCGCGCCGCCTGGGGTGATAGACCTCGAAGGCCCCCTTCACTCCGCCGCTGAGTGTCGCACTCACCATCAGCCAGTCCCGCCGGCCGGACAAGCGTCCGAAGGCCCAGAGCAGGAACGTCTCCCGCGGCTCCAGGAGGAGGCTCACACCCAGCCGGGAGAGCGGCGGCGCGAGCGGCTCCACCTCGATCCGGAAGGCGCTTCGGCCGATCCATCGGATCGTGGCGGCTCCCCCGAAGAATTGAATCGAGTCCCGGATCTGACGCACAAGCGCGCCGCCTCGGCGGCGGCTCAGGTGCAGGCCGAAGAGGTACCACCCCAGCAGGAATGCGGCCAGACCGATGACCAGATCGGTTCCGGTGGGCGGGAAGTTCAACATGGGAGATCGGGCGTTGCGGACCGGGAAGCGTGCGGGGCTATGCCACTCGCTCTTTCAAATTCGCAATTCGCAATTCGCAATTCGCAATTGATGTTCATCAGCCGGCACCCGCGAGATCGGTGAGGTCCTTCTCGCGCAGCATCCGCCGCTTCCAGTTGTTGACCTCCGGAATGATGTACGGGAGCAGGCGCAACGTGTAGTACGGGGGCAGGATGGGAACGCCCACGATGTCGCCGAAAACAATCAGGACGAAGAGGTGCTCCAGGTCCCCCCGCTGCTTTCGGAACATCATGACCCCGTCGTAGAGGGCCATGCCGAAGAGGACACCGCGGAACCACCGCCGCCACCCGTCGAGCCACTCGCGAAACGTCATCGGAAAGCCTTCAGCCGTCAGCCTTTCACCGCCCCGAACGTCAACCCGGC
>JAPLLC010000268.1 GCA_026387775.1 Candidatus Methylomirabilota bacterium
ATGTAGGCCCCGGTGATGGCCGTTGTCCGCGTCCCGCCGTCCGCCTGGATGACGTCGCAGTCGATCCAAATGGTCCGCGGCCCGAGGACGGTCAGGTCGGTGACGCCCCGCAGGGCTCTCCCCACCAGCCGCTGGATCTCGCAGGTGCGGCCGTTGGGCCGGCCGCTCGTCGCGTCGCGTGTCGTCCGGGTCTTGGTCGCGCGCGGCAGCATCCCATACTCGGCCGTCACCCAGCCTTGTCCGGTGTCGCGTAGAAATGGCGGGACGCGGTCCTCCACACTCGCCGCACACACGACCTTCGTTTCCCCCATTTCGATCAGAACCGACCCCTCGGCGTGGCGCAGGAAATCCCGGGTGATGGTCACCGGGCGCATTTGGTTCGGTTGCCGCCCATCAGGCCGCATAGTTTCTCCGTTCAGGACTGAGATGCGAAGTCTGCACGTCGCGGTTCAATGCTCGAGACCCGCGCGTGGTGATTGTGACGTGAGTGGAATCTCTTGCGCTGCCCCCTCCTACTTCGCCTCCTGTGGTTGCGAGCCGAGCGACTGGGCTTCTTCACCCGGGAAGCGCGGCTGAAGCGGCTTCCGGAGGTCCACACCACCCGTCAGAAGGATCAGCTCTTCCCCCTCCGACAGAAACTGCACCCGCCTCACTTCGCTGAAATTGGTCGTCAGCGTCAGCACGATAGACGAAGTGGCGAGGTCGGTCTGGATCGCGTCTCCGGCGGCCAGCGCCTGGATCTTCTTATCGAAGTCGAGATAGAGGATGCCAAAGGCGTCCAGGAACACCTGCCGGAGCTCCACCCCCGGAGGAAGCGGGGACCGGGTCTCGGCCCCCTTCGCCTTGACCAGCTCGACAAAGACAGCCCGCACCCTCTCCGCGAAGGCGGGTCGCTGCGGGATCTCGCGCTCCTCCTCCATCAGGATGCCTATTGCCTCTTGGGGGAAGAAGAGGCGAACGCGCATCTCTTCGGCCGTCTTCGGCGCGGGTGGGGGTGCGACGCCCGTCGGGCCGGGACGAGCGAAGGACATCTCCACCGTCCAGGGCCAAACCTCCCAGCCGATGGCTCCGATCGTCCCCACGCTCACCGCGAGCAAGGTGACCCACGGCCAGAGTGCCGGCCGACGGCGGCCCATCCTGACCACCGGCTCAGGACCCGACGCCGGCTGGGACCGCCCGGAGGCCCAGCCGCTGCTCGTAGCGGATCTTGTAGGCGGCGACTCCCTCATACAACCCCTCGGCGATCCGCTGCCGATACTCCTCGCGCTGGAGCCGACGCTCTTCCCTTGGGTTTGTGATGAAGGCACTCTCCACGAGGACGGCCGGCATCGCGGCGGTGGCCAGGACATAGAACGGCCCGGATTTGACCCCGCGGTTGTCGACCCTGAGGATCTTGTCCAGCGCCGCCAGGATCCGCTCGGCCAGGCTGCTCGACTCCTTCATGTCGCGCGTGACCGCCATGTCGGCGAGAGTCGTCTTGAGAAGATGCTCGAGATCCTTTCCGGTGGACCCATTGTTCTCGATGACTAGGTTCTCGCGTTGCGCCGAGGCGCGCGCATCGCTATCCGAGGGCTCGCGGGTGAAATAGAAGGTCTCAAAGCCCACCGCGCCCCGTGAGTTGGCGGCGTTCACGTGCAGGCTGATCATGAAGTCCGCCTTCGCGCGATTGGCGATCGCACTCCGCTCCGGCAGCGGTACGAACACGTCCCCGCTTCGGGTCATCAGCACCCGGACGCCCAGGCGATCCAGGAGGAGCTTCCGCAATCGGACGGCTAGGTCCAGCGCCACGTCCTTCTCCATCAGGCCGCTGGGCCCGATGGCTCCGGTGTCGTGGCCGCCGTGACCGGGATCCAGAACGATCGTGAGGGGCTGAGCTTCCTCCTCTCGCTGCGTCTCCCCTGGGTCCCGCAGGCCACCCGGCTGATCCTTCCCGGGTGCGGGGGGAGTGGACGCGGGTTGCGCCGCCTCTCTGACGGGGGACGAAGCCTCCCGACCCTGCGTCACGGGGCCGGACCGGGCTTGGACCCTAATTGGAGTCCCTCCCCCTCCGCTGGATGCAGAAACCGAAGGTCGAGCCGCCGGTTCTTGTTGCACCGATGCCTGCGCCTCCCCCTCGCCGCTCGAGGAGAAAAAATCCACCACGATTCGATCGGGATCGGTGAGCGTTAGCCTCCGGATCTTCGGCGGCGACTCGCACACGACCAACACCTCTACCCCGCCTGCCCGGCGCACGACCTGCACCGATCGCACCTGGCCGCGCGCTTGATCAACTCGCCGGATGCCGTCATCCATGCCGACCCCGGGCACGATGACCCGGACGTCAGCGCCGGCCTGCTCCACCGACCATTCCTGCGGCCCCGTCAGTTCGATGACCACCCGGGTGAACGTCGGGTGCGCTCCGACCCGCAGCTTCGTGACTGTTTCCTTGCTGGTATCAGAGGGAGCTTTGGAATGACGACCTTGGGCGGGTGGAACGGCTGACGGCTTTGACGAATTTTCGCGCGTCGCGGCGAGACTCTCTCGCCCGAAGGAAAAGAGGATGAGCACCACGGCCAGAAGGCCCGCGCCGAACCTCAAGGAGCGAATGATAGTGGATGTCTTATGCTGTCGCAAATCCATCCCTTGTTTTCCAATGAGATTACCAGCTATCTTTAACACACTCCTTGCACGCATGTCAATTAACCAGTTATCATCACGTCGCTATTCAATATCCAGGCCGTCGACATGCAAGCCTCGCGACCGCGGAGACGACCCTAGAAAATACAAAAGGCCTCATGCGCTAGGCATGAGGCCTTTTGAATAAATCCCGGCGGCGACCTACTTTCCCACCCAGTTGCCCAGGCAGTATCATCGGCGCGGGAGGGCTTAACTTCCGTGTTCGAGATGGGAACGGGTGTGACCCCTCCGCCATGACCACCGGAAACCCTGAATAGCGATCGGCGACGCCTTACTGGCTCCCGGGACCAACGAGAATCTATCCCGGATCCGCGCAAACTGCTTCTAGCTGCGTCGCATAGAAGGATAAGAATAGCGAGTCGGGTGTTTACTCTGCTTCCCGGATGTGGATGGAAGAAGAAATATGAGGTCAAGCCTCACGGCCGATTAGTACCGGTAAGCTGAATCCCTCACGGGACTTACACCTCCGGCCTATCAACCTCGTGGTCTTCAAGGGGCCTTTAGTCCCGACCTTTCGGCCAGGAGGGAGATCTGATCTTGGGGTGAGGTTCACGCTTAGATGCTTTCAGCGTTTATCTCGACCGAACATAGCTACCCAGCAATGCCCTTGGCAGAACAACTGGGACACTAGAGGTTCGTCCATCCCGGTCCTCTCGTACTAAGGACAGCTCCCCGCAAATCTCCTGCGCCCACCATAGATAGGGACCGAACTGTCTCACGACGTTCTAAACCCAGCTCACGTACCACTTTAATGGGCGAACAGCCCAACCCTTGGGACCTGCTTCAGCCCCAGGATGTGATGAGCCGACATCGAGGTGCCAAACCGCGTCGTCGATGTGGACTCTTGGACGCGATAAGCCTGTTATCCCCGGAGTACCTTTTATCCGTTGAGCGATGGCCCTTCCACGCGGGACCACCGGATCACTAAGCCCTGCTTTCGCACCTGCTTGACTTGTAGGTCTCGCAG
>JAPLLC010000057.1 GCA_026387775.1 Candidatus Methylomirabilota bacterium
ACCGGTAGTAGAAGTCCGGGTCGTAAACCTCCTCCACCTTCACGATCCAGAGGCCGCGCTGCAGCTCCGCCATGGCCCGGTCGAACTCGGCCGTCCGCTCCGCGCCGTGCATGGCCACCGCCTTCCGCAGGTCCGGCGTCGCAAGAGCACCCCGTTCGTTCAGTGCCTCCAGGATGAGGACCGCAGCCCGCGTCATCCGCCCCTGGCGATAGTCAACGATGTAGTCGCCGCTCCCCTTCCCTTCCCGGATCAGGGCGCAGAACGCGGGGAAAAGGGTGAGGGAGACCAGCGTCGGCTTCCCTTTCACCAGCTTTCCGTAATAGGTGAACCGTTTGGCCGGCAGGCTGTCTTTCAGGTTCCACGAGAGGCCGATTTCCGGATCGTGATGGGTGTGTTTGGGTCGGCGGGGATGCCGGCGTCCACACACGGCCACGTAGAGGCTGGCCACCGGCAGGCCGAAGTCGCTCAGCGTGAAACAGAAGCCGACCTCGTCGACGAACCGGAGCGCGCTCCGCTCGCCGCGGACGCGGCGCTCGGGTGTCCGACGGAACGTCCGATCGCGCCAGGCCTCGACGTCCTGGCGTGCCATCGCGGGTCGGGGCACAGATGTCATCGGCATGACGGGCCTCTCGACCAATTCCGGACGTTGCAGTTGAACTGCCGGTACCAACAGCCGCTGGTGCGCAAAGAGCGCAAAGAGCAATCCGCTGTTTCCAGAGGGTTTCGCAATCAACCGGTCTGAGCGAGCCGTACGATTTCCATCCGAGGTCCGAGGCCCGATCCACAGATCCTGGCTCGCTTTGCGGTCTTTGCGAGCTTAGCGGTGAAATGTTTGGGCTAGTTTCGGACGACGACCTTGATGGCCGTGGGATCCTTGTCCGCCGCCTCAAACGCCTCGGCGACCTTCTCCAGGGGGAACTCGTGCGTGATCAGCGGACGAACCTTCACCAACCCCTGCACGACGGGGCGAAGCGCCCACGGCGTCCAGATGACGCACTCCTGCTCGGTATGGTGGACCAGGCCGGTCGTGCGGATCTGTAACCCGTCGTCGTGCCACCGACCGATGTTCAGCTTGATGGGCCGGGTGATCCAGCTGTAGAGCGCCAGGATGCCGTTGTGTTTCAGCATGGCGGTCGCCTGGTTCATGCTGAATTCGCTGCCGGCGGCCTCCACCACCACGTCGGCGCCGCGACCCTGGGTCAAATCCAGCACGGCCTTGACGGGATCCTGCGCCTTGGCATCGATCGAGACATCGCTTCCCAGCCGCCGGGCCAGGTCCAGCTTGTCCTGCGCCACGTCGATGGCCACGACCTTGTACGCCCCCATGCGCTTGACGGCTTGCGCAATGATCTGCCCCGCGAACCCCATGCCATAGACCGCCACCACGTCGCCCAACTGCGCGCCGCAGGTGAGCCCCGAGTACATGGCGCAGGCGATGGGTTCCCCCAGGGAGGCCAAATCAAGGTCGAGACCCTCGGGAACCGGCTGGAGACCGGACACCGGGACCTTGTAGTAGTCCGCGAAGGTATTGCACCAGTTGAACACCATGACCTTGTCGCCCGGCTTGTATTCCCGAACCTTGGCCCCCACCTCGACCACGGTCCCGCCGCTCTCATGGCCGATCCAGAGCGGCAGCGTGATCTTCTCGGGAATGTCGCCGCGGTACATCGCCTTGTCCGAGCCGCAGATCCCCGAGAGGTGCCCCTTCACCAGGACCTCCTCCGGTCCCACGGTGAGTTCCCGCTCTGTGAGCACGATCTGCCCCGGAGCTTTCAACTGTGTCGCTCTCGTCCTCACCCGTCTTTCCCCCTTCCGATCGCTCTCCTTCTAAGAAACTGCTAAAAAACCCGATTTCGCTCAGGCTGCTCAAAAAGGTCCAGGTGCAAGGCGGCGCGCGAAGGGCCGAGAGAGGCGTACTCCGGGTACGCCGCAGCGAGTGCCCGAGCAAGCCAACGCCGCAGATGGGCCTTTTTCAGCAGCCTGCTGAGCCGTGACTCCCGCCCGTTCACTCTGGTTGTCGCGGAGCATCGGGTCCCAATCCCAGATGGCGACCGCTCTTTGCGCCCATGCTATCCCTCCGCCAAATCAGGCCGGAACGACCTTGGCCCGCCGGCGCTTCAGGTACCAGCGCATCACCGGCGTCATGTACGCCAGAAACGCCGCCCCCATGAAGAAGGCGGAGATCGGGTGCGTCACGAAGATGGCCATGCTGCCGCCGGACAGCATCAGCGCCTGCCGCAGGGAATTCTCCGACAGCTTGCCCAAGACGAGAGCCAGGATCAGGGGCACGAGGGGATACTTGAGCTTGATCATGGCGTAAGCCATGAGCGCGAAGCCCAGCATCATCCAGACGTCGAACAAGTTGTTGTTGACGCTGAACGCCCCCACGGTCGCGAAGACCACGATGAACCCCATCATGATCGAATAGGGAACGCGGAGCATCGCCACGAAGACCGGGATCATGAAGATGTTCATCAAGAGCAACAGAAAATTGCCGACGTACATACTGGCGATGAGGCCCCACACCAGGTTCGCGTGCTGCATGAAGAGCAGGGGGCCGGGCCGGATGCCCCACATCATGAAGCCGGCCAGCATGACGGCCGTCGTGGCCGAGCCGGGAATCCCCAGCGCCAGCAAGGGGGCGAAGCCGCTGATGGAGGCCGCGTTGTTCGCCGACTCGGGGGCGGCCACCCCCTCGATGGCCCCCTTCCCGAACCGCTCGGGGTGCTTGGAGTATCGCTTCTCCGCCAGGTAGGCGATGAACGACGCGGTCGTGATGCCCCCCGCGGGGATCATCCCGATGAAGAACCCGATGACGCTGCCCCGGAGGATCGCCCAGCGGCTGGCGACCCAGTCTTCCCACGTCAGGAACATGTCGCGGAGGTGGAGCTTGCCCTTCAGCACCTCGCCCTCGTCCTCGGGGTTCTCGATGCTATTGAACACCTCGGTGACACCGAACATCCCGCAGATGATGACGATGAAGTCGAAGCCCCCGAGCAGTTGCGGGACGCCGAAGGCAAACCGGGGCATCCCGCTCACCACGTCCAGGCCGATGGTCGACAGCAGCAGGCCGAGCATCGTGGAGATGATGACCTTGAACGGGTTCTCCTCGCCGAAAACCGTCAGGAGGCCGAAGGCCATCATCGTCAGGGCGAAGAATTCGGCGGGCCCGAAGCGGAGGGCGAACGTCGCCAGCGCCGGCGCAAAGGCCATCAAGAGGACAACGGACGCGGTGCCCGCAATCCAGGAGCCGATGGCCGCCACCGAGAGGGCGGCGCCGGCCCGGCCCTGTAGGGCCATCTGGTAGCCGTCCAGGCACGTCATCACGGTCGAGGATTCGCCGGGCACGTTGATCAGGACAGAGGTGATCGTGCCTCCGTAGGCGACGCCGTAGTAGATCCCAGCGAACATGATGATGGCAGAGGTGGGATCGACCGAAAATGTGAGGGGAAGCAGGAGGGCGATGGCCGTCGGCGCGCCGATGCCGGGCAGGACGCCGATGATCTGCCCGAAGAACACGCCAAAGCTGCAGTACATGATGTTCTGGAACGTGAGGGCGATGGCAAATCCATTATACAGATTGTGAAAGAGATCCATGCGTGTCTCTCCCTACCACCCTACCAGGCCGGTCGGTAGCGGTATATCCAGCCAGTGGCCAAACAGGTAATGGATGCCAACTGCCGTCACGATCGCCGCAACGCCGCAGGTGACCCAGCGATGCCCTCCCATCAACCGCATCGTGGCACAGATAAAGAGACCAAAGACGACAGAAAAACCCAGAAGGGGAAACAGGAGAAAGGCGATGGCAATGACGACCAGGACCTTGAGCGCCATTCTGGTTCGCGGCTGGAAGAAGGTCTCCCCCGTGTTCGACCTTCGCAACTCCTGCACGGTCACCACGAGACTGCACAGGACCAGCACATACCCGATCCACATGGGCAAGAACCCGGGCCCCGGCCCATAATCCGAATGGTACGGGAGCTGGCGGGAGAAGAAGATCACCGCCAGCCCCAGGGCCAGCACGGCCACTCCACCGAAGACTCTCGCGTGCCACATACTTTACCCCCGGCGGAAAGGCCTCCCCCACGTTTCGACTGGCGGAACGTGGGGGAGGCACTGGATATGACACACGGCTACTTGAGCAGCCCCAGCTCAATCAGGAGCGCCTTGAACTGTACTTCGTTCTGGGCCACGAACGTGGCGAACTCCTTGCTGCTCATCCAGGAGGGGCTCAGCATGTACTGGTCCAGATACTTTTCCTTCCAGGCGGGGGTTTCGGCCAGGCGCTTCATCAGGTTCTCATAGTACCCCGCCACCGCCGGAGAGATCCCGGGAGGCGCGGCGATGCCCCGGAACATCTTGAACGTCACATCCAGGCCCTTTTCCTTGAAGGTGGGGGCGTCCGGAAACTTGGGGAGGCGAGTCTCCTTGGCGACGGCCAGAGGCCGGACCATCTTGGCCTCCCATTGGGGGAAGAACTCGCTGGGATTGGCCCAGGCCAGTTCCAGGTGCCCGCCGAGCAGAGCCGTGATCACCTCCCCACCGCTGTTGAAGGGGATGTACCGAAGCGTGAGCCCCGCGGCCCGCTCGAAGATCCGGTTGCACATCTGGTCTTCCTGCCCGGTTGCCGTACCCCCGATGGTGATCGTCCCGGCCTTCGCCTTCGCCGCCGCCACAACCTCCTCGATGGTCTTGTATGGAGAATGCCACTTCACGACGATCAACTGTTCGTCGATCGCCAGGTTGCCGATCAGGGTGAGATCCTTATAGGTTGCCGCCCCTTTCCCCGCCACTAACGGAGCCGCCACCTGTCCGGAGATGAAGGTCAACAGCATGTGCTCGTTCCCCGGTGACTGGGCGACAGACGTCGTCCCCACGGTGCCGCTGCCGCCGCCCTTGTTGACCACGATCAGCGGCGTAGCGTTGAGCTTTGCCCCCTGAATGACTTGCCCGATGGATCTGGCCAGCACGTCGCTGCCTCCGCCCGGCGCGTAGGGAACGATGAACTGAATCGGTTTCGTGGGTTTCCATTCCCCTGCCGCCGCCGGCCCGGCCGCGAAGGCCGTCAGGACGACCAGTGCGAGCAGCAGGACCGCCAGGACTCTGTGACCACCCTTGATTGCGCCCATGTCTTTCCTCCTTTTGAGCCACCCACCATGCGAAGAATACCACATGCCCCATTGCCAAGAAATCCGATGCGTCACCGGATCGTTGCGGGGTTAGGAGCCGTTACGAAATAACTTGTCCATTCATTGGGATTTCGTTACGGCTCCTTATGCCGTTTCCGGAATTTCTCCGGTCAAGTTAATCTTTGACAACGGCTTAGGCATCCAGGGTCACCAGCGGAACCAACCGCCCCAAGAGACGCTCGGCCCGAATCGGATTGTAGATCCCGCAGTGGCAAGGCCGGGTCAGCTCCACGGCCCCTTCCCTCACGCTCTTCTTCCCCCGCTTGATCTCGGTGATCACCCGCTCGACCAGGTTGGCCGGGACCATGCCGTGACCGCACATGGTGGTCAATTGCAGGATCTCGTCCGCGGGCAGCTTCTTGTACTGCCCGAAGATCCCCAGGGAGTTCTCTACCGTATGCTTGGCAAGCCCGCTCTTCCGGCAGCCCGTCTCCGTCGCGTCGTGGATCCCCGAGACCACCACCGACATCCCAAGGTCGGCCTCCTTGAGCTCCTTCAGGATCTCGACCACCTCCTCTTCGTCGGTGAAGACCCCGTGCACGATCGAGGTGCTCTGGATGTTCTGGACGATCTCTTCCCGGGACTTGACGTAGCAGTTTCCCGTCACCATGTCCCCGTAGTTGACCGGGCGATGTTTCAAGAGGATCCCCAGGAACTTCGTCATCCGCTCGGCCGACCCCTCTTCGTTGAGCTTCTTCGCCGACATGGTGAAGACGATATAGTCCTGGCCGAGGCTCTCCCGGTCTCCCCTGCGGTGTAACGTGTGCGTCACCCCACTCCTCCTCGGTCACCGTCAAACAGCGGCCAGGGGCCTGCCCAGGCCGACATTGCTCTTGCCATTGATGGAGAGGAAGCGGCCCCTTCCCTGGATTTCCTTCAGATAGGGAACGGAGCCGTCTTCCCCGATCCGGGCGATGATGTCGCCGGAGAAGACCGTGCCGATTTCCTGCGAAACCCGGTCCAGAACCTCCAGGACCTCCGGAAGCCGCTCGGCCGGAATCATGAACTCCACGATTGCCGACAGCACCTTCTCGTTCCTGACCTCGGGGTTGATGAGCCCCTTCTTCCGATCCATCATGAGCTTCGTGACGGGGTTGTTCTCCTCGAAGCCGATGCCCAGAGCCGCCAGGGCCCCGGCCACCTTCTCCACATCGCGGAACCGGGCTCCCACGCCGGGCCGGCCCAGCTCGCACGCCATGCCATACATCCCCCTTCGATACCGGCCGGTGACCTCGTTGGTCTTCATCTCTTCGGTGCCCCGGCCCGGGATGCGCGTCTCCGGGTGGATCTTCAGGGGATCGCTGAAATTCTTCCGCACGATCCGGGGCCAGACGAGCTCGGGCTGGTAGAGGGCCTCCGTGGGGCAACAGCCGCTTCGCAGGCAGACACTGCACTCCACGCACTCGTCTTCGTCGATCACATAATAGATCCGGGTCGGATTCTTCCGGTCCCGCTCGAAGCGCATGATCCCGCCCAGCATGGTGCAATAGGAGCTACAATTCCCGCAGCCGATGCATTTTTCAGGATCGATTCTCAATTCTTCACCCCTCCACATTCCAGGGTCCGGACCGAGCCCCCCAGCGCGTACAGCCTCGGCCGGTAGGAGAACCCGCGCTCCAGATCCCTGGCCAGGGCCTGGACCGAAACCTCCGTTCGGTTCTTCACCAAGGAGGTCAGAACCCCCGCACAGCGGACATCGCCCAAGAGGAGAAACCCGTTCAG
>JAPLLC010000073.1 GCA_026387775.1 Candidatus Methylomirabilota bacterium
CCTTTGAACCAGTCGGCGTAGATGACGCTCCCAGCCGCCACCGCGACGATCTCGCGCCCCTGCGGCGCGCTGATCTCGATCCCGCGATTGAAGGTCACGGTGTGGAAGCGGGGGTGCTCCTGACGGCCGAACGTCGAGGCCAGCGCCCCGCTGGCCGGCCAGGGAAGCTTCCCTCGCAGTCGCTCGAAGCGCCCGTCATCCCGGATGTCCGGGATCTCGTCCTTCCCGGGGGCCTCCCCCCGCGACGGCTCGCGCTTGGGGGTCGTCCGGCTGGCGCGTCGCTGGCGCTCCTCCTCGCTCTGCAGCCGGGCGATCAGTCCCTGCAGATCCTTGGCCGACTTCTCCAGCTCCTTGATCGCCGCCAGGTGGCCGACCTTTTCCTCGCGCACCTTGGCCAGAAGGACACGGTACTGTCGCTGGTCCTCCACGATCTGGTTGCGGGTCGCCGCAGCTTTCTCGGTCGCCTCCGCGACCTCCCGCTTGTAGCGCTCCAGCTCCTCCCGCTTGCGTGAGAAGTCGGTCAGGCTCACGCTGTACACCTGCATGAGCCGCTGGTCCTGGGTGGCCAGGGCCGACAGGTACTTGAGGCGACGACCCACGCTGGAGAAATCCTCGGCCGAGAGGAGCATCCGCACGTAGCCAAACCGCCCCTGTTTGTACATGGCCCGCAGCCGCCGCTTGAGAAAGGCGCGACTGCGCTGAAGACGCCCCTCGGTGACGCTGATATCCCGCGCAAGCTTCGTGATCCGCTGCGCGCTGCCGCGGAGCTTCTCCTCCAGATCCCTGAGAAGCTTCGTCTTGGTCCTGAGGTTCTCTTCCAGGGTCGCCAGCTCTCGCGACAGCGAGGCTTCCTTCCGACCCACTTCCTTGGCCTTCTCGCGCTCCCGGCCCAGCTCGCGCTGGACTTCTTTGAGGCGATCCCGGCTGTCCTGCGACCGAGGGGCCTTCCCCTCGGGGCTACCGGCCGGCGCGGTCGCCGGCATGAGCAGCCCCAGGGCGGCGACGAGTCCCAAGAGGGGGCGCCATCCCTTGCGCGCGTAACCCGAGCTTCCAGCGGGCAGCACCATCTTGCGCCCCGTCAGGCCCGAAGGAACCGGCCCACCGAGGCCAAGCTCCCGAAGGCCCCCACGCCGGCCCCGGCCAGGATCATCAGGGCCGCCCAGCGCGGCTCCAGAAAGCTCCCCATCCCCATCCCGAACACCTGCCCCGGGGTCACCTGCAACTGCCAGAGCGTCGCCCGGAACGCACCGAACAGGAGGAGCAGCGCCAGAGAGGCCCCCAGCGTACCTTGGATCATCCCCTCCAACAAGAAGGGGGCCCGGATGTGCAACCGGCTCGCCCCCACCAGTCGCATGATCTCGATCTCCTCGGATCGGGCGTAGACGGTCAGGCGGATCGTATTGCTCACGATCAGGAGGGAGGCCAGCCCCAGGGCGAGTCCCACGGAGAGCCCCAGCAGCCTGAGGAGGCGGATGACCGAGCTCACGCGGTCCACCCACTCCTGTCCGTACATGACATCCTCGACCCCCTCCAGCCGGGCCAACGATCCGGTGAGCTGCTTCAGGGCCTCCGGTGTCTGGTAGGTCTCGTGGATGCGAAGCTGGAGCGACGCCGGAATCGGATTTTCCCCCAGTCCTTCCAGGAGCGACTCCTTCCCTTGCAGTTCCCGCTTGAACTGTTGCAGCGCCTCCGCCTTGGAGGTGTAGGTCATGGTCTTCACCGCCCCCTCGTTCTGGATCCGCTTCTTCAAGAGGGCGAGCTGCTCTGCGGTGATGCCGTCTTCCAGAAACACCGTGACCTGGAACTGCTCCTTCCATTCGGCCACCACCGCCCCCAGGTTCCCGGTGATGATCAGGAAAATTCCCACGATGATGAACGAGACGGCGATGGTTCCGATGGAGGCGAGACCTCCCCACCCGCTTCGCCGGATGTTCGTCAGGGCGTCTTCAACGATGTATCGCAGACGATCCACGCGTCTTCCACGCGCCGGGCGCTCGAGGGTCCCGGACGCTTCCGAGGGGCCGGCCTACGGGTGATCCTCGACGATGCGGCCCGCCTTCAGCAAGAGAGTCCGCCGTCCGAGGTCGCGCACCAGGTTCATGTCGTGGGTGGCGACGATGACGGTCGTCCCCTTCGTGTTGATCTCGCCAAGCAGGCGCATCACGTCCGCCGCCAGGTCGGAGTCGAGGTCGCCCGTCGGCTCGTCCGCCAGGAGAAGCAAGGGATCGCTCATCAGTGCCCGCGCGATCGCCACCCGCTGCTGCTCGCCGCCCGAAAGCTTGTACGGCATCATCTGGGCCTTGTGACTCAGACCGACCATCTTCAGCACCGTCGCCACCTTGCGCTTCCCGATGCTGGAGGGAATTCCGAGTACGCGATACACCAACGCCAGGTTGTCTGAGATCGACCGGTCTCTGAGGAGCTTGAAATCCTGGAAGATGACGCCGATGCTGCGCCGCAGGCTGGGGAGGGCCCGTGCCGGCAATTTGCCCACATTCCGGCCGTTCACCAGGATCTGCCCCGAGGTTGGTGTCTCGTCGCAGAAGATCAGACGCAAGAGTGTCGTCTTGCCCGCGCCGCTCGGACCAACCAGAAAGACAAATTCGCCCTTCTCGACCTGGAGGTTGATGTCAACAAGCGCTTCGACATCCCTGGCGAAGGTCTTGTGCACATGGAAGAGCTGGATCATGTCCGGATTGCCTGATCCCTCCGCAAGGAGCCTCACGCCCCGATCCCGTATCACGTCTCGGGTGACAAGCCTAACGACTTTGTCGAACCTTTGCAACGGAATACCGCAAAGGCCCTGAAGCGGACCAGCCGGAAGGATTGGTCTGCCCCGCACAGCAGGAAAGGATCGGGCTGGATGGACTCTCCCGAGTCGGTGGGGTTTCTGGCGGTCTCTCCCCTCCTTGCTGTCCGGACAGAAGAGGAAATTGGGGGAACGGGTAGGCATGACGTGCCGCCGGAGAGCTTCCTGTGCGACTCGGTCGGAAGGTGAGCATTGGGACGACAAAGCCTGAAGGAGTCGGCCTGCCGGGCCGTTACGGGTCCTCTCGACGACTCTGACCAGGATGATCCCGCCTTGAATCTGCCTTCGGCACGCTCCCTGCACACGTCTGACTGATAGCGCCAATCCGATAAGGCGGGACGCATCCGCCGTATGCACCAACCTGTGGGCAAATCTGGCAGCACCGCATAGGAGGCAGAGCACCATGATCGACAGGATTCGGGGTCTTCTGGCCCGCGGCGCTCCTGCCATGCGCGCTGACCTTGGCACCCCCATCGGCTTTGTCGTGGCGCTCGCGGGTATCATCGGGGCCGTGATGATCAACGGTGGCAGTCTTCCGGGGTTTCTGAACCTCCCCGCACTCTTGATCATCGGCGGCGGGACCCTCGGGGCCGCGATGATCAGCACGACCCTCGGCGATGTGATGCGCCTTCCCGCGCTCTGTCGAAAGGCGTTCCGCGGGCACGCCGGCATCGACCCCCAGAGCCTCATTCGCACGGTGGTCAGCGCGGCGCGGCAGGCTCGAGAGGAAGGGTTCCTGGCCTTGGAGGGAATGGCGTCCCATCCGGCCACGGATCCCTTTTTTGCCCAGGGGTTGGAGCTGGTAGTGGATCGGGCCGGCTCTCCGATGGTTCGGGAGGTGCTCCAAGCCGAGATCGCGGCCATGCAGCAGCGGCATCAGCGCGGGATCGACCTGCTGGAGATGATGGGTGGGTATGCGCCGACCATGGGGATCATCGGAACGGTCCTCGGGCTGGTGCATGTGATGTCGCAGCTTGGGGAGAGCGGTACGGAGGGTCTCGGGACGGGGGTCGCCATGGCCTTCATGACCACCCTCTATGGGATCTTCAGCGCAAATCTCCTGTTTCTCCCCCTGGCCAGCAACCTACGCACGAAAAGCGCGGCCGAGGCGTTCCAGCGTCAGTTGATATTCGAGGCGGTCATGGGAATCCAGGCGGGACTGAACCCGCGACTCCTGGAGTTGCGGCTCATGGCCTACTATAGGCCCCCCCGACACAGCCAGCCGCAAGAGACCAGGGTGCCCGCCCTCGTGAATCAGCGGATGCGCCCACTCTGGATTCGACAGGGGAGCCTAGGATGAGCCGACTGATCCCCCGTTCGGAGCGAACCGCCCGATGGTTGCTGACCTATGCGGACATGATCACGCTGCTCTTGGCGTTCTTCGTGGTCATGTACGCGATGTCTCGGGTGGATGCGAAGAAGTACGAGGCCATGGCTATTTCGATCCACGCGGCCTTCCGTGGAGGTCCGCCAATCCTGTTTCCCGCCAGACACGAAGAGCCACAGAAGCCCCCGGCGCGCACCGATCCCGTCCCACCGCTGATGCAGCAGATCTCGGCGGGGCTGGTCGACGATCTGCGCGCGGGCCGGATCCAGATCGATCGAGTCGCCGACGCAGTGGTGCTGCGTTTCCCGGATGCGATTCTCTTCGAGCGCGGGAGCGCGGAGATCCGGGATGAAGCCCAGGCCCTCCTCGACAAGGTGGGGGGGATCATCGGAACACTGCCAAACGCCATCGAGGCCGAGGGGCATTCGGACACCTTGCCCATCCGATCAACGCAGTTTCCGTCAAATTGGGAGCTGTCCGTGGCGCGGGCCACGGCTGTGGTGCGCTATCTGGTGGAGACCCAGGGAATATCGCCGGTCCGGCTGGCGGCGAGAGGCTTGGGCGAGCACAAACCGCTCTTTCCGAACGACCCGGCGCACGGAGAGCCTCGAAACCGGCGGGTGGAGATCCGGATCGTGGCACACTGAGACGCGGAGGGGCCCATCGCCACCGTCCGCGCGGAGCCGCCACAGCACGCCTGCCGCTCGGAGTCGAATCCGTCTCGGCGTAGTCGCGTGCTCCAGCCAATATCCACTCTCTGCCCGGGCGCATGCCGCCCGATCTGAGATGCCCTGCGCTTCTCAGCGCGCCCCGTGCCCAAGAGAGGCGAGATGATTTTGCGGTGGACTTCCCCCATCCCCTCCTTTACCCTATGGCGGCGTTAAGCGGGCAAGACTGGACAAGGAGAGGAGGGGCGTGGTGTCCACCACCACCTATTTTTGCCCTCACTGTAACTCGATCCAGGAAACCTTCGACCACATGGAAGGAACCCACCTCGTCGTCCGCTGCCGGCGGTGCGGGTATCCCGTGGAGGAGGGGACCGTTCAGGAAGACGTCGTCAGCTTCCAGCGGACGAAGATTCTCTGCATAGACGACGACAAGCTGCTCCTCGAAAACCTCTCGGGCCTCTTGACCGCGAACGATTTTCACCCCCTGACGGCCACCGACGGGCCGTCGGGCATGGAGACGGCCAAGCAGGAACGCCCGGCCCTGATCCTCTTGGACATTCTCATGCCCGGGGTAGACGGGTTTGAAGCCTGCCGCCAGTTCCGCGCCGATCCCCAGTTGAAGGACGCCCCCATCATCATCCTCACCGCGATGCAGGATCCCAAGCTCACAGTCAAGGCCTTCAAGGCCGGGGCGACCCTCGCACTCAAGAAACCCTTCGAGCCGCAGCAACTGATCCGCACCATCAAGACCGCCCTCGCCCTTCGGCCCACGCCCCCTGCCGCCTGAATCCAACGGGTGAGAGGTCCGTCACTCTTCCTTACCCTGCCCGCCGCAACCGGCCACAAGGACGCGCTTGACTTCGAGCCGGCCCACTGGATAGACTCTCTCCGTTCCCTTGTAAACCCCATTCCGCATGGTGGGGGCCCATGCCTCCTGATTTCCTGCTCCGCTGTCTGGGCTGCGGGAGCGAGTCGGTCTGGGACACGGAAACCTGCCCTCCTGTCGGCACCCCCGAGATCGGGCATCCCGTCCTCTGGCGATGCGAGGCCTGCGGCGGCGAGCAGCGCCATGTCATCGAATCCCTCTGCCTCATCCTCGACAAGCTCCACCACGAGATCTGCCTCGCCACGGAAATCGACCGCCGGACGGTGGACTGCATCATGGCCGAGGTGTCCCGATGTCGGCGGCAGCGAGATCGCACGACGCCCTGCGCGTGCGTGGACTCCGTGGCGGAGGCGGAAACCGTCGCAAAGGCCACCGGTCTCCCCCGGGAACTCGTGGGACAGGTCGCCGCGGCCGAGACCGCCTGGCTGCTCCGTCGCGGCTACATCTCCAACACCGCCCGCGTGATCTGAAGTCCTCTCTTCTCCTCGCTTGACTCTTTTGTGTTGCTGCCCCTAGACTAGAGGCGACCTGGCCCGAGGGAGTGGACCGATTCACTGCGGAACCATCTGATGCCAACACACGAACCCGGCCGGCACTGCAAGCGATGCGGCGAGATCATTCGCTGGAACGCCGCGCGGTTCATCGGCCTGCGCCCATTCTGCAGCGAGCCCTGCGCCATCCTCTGGCTGTCGGATGAAGCCAGCCGCACGGCCTGGGACCGGGCCGCGCTGGAGACGGACCGGCGATCCCTCAACCTGCGGCACCGGGTGCGACTGCTCCGGGCATTCTGGCGGGCCTCCGTGGCCCAGCGTCGTCTGGATCGTCGGCTGGACGCCGGGCCTCGGGCAGAGGACTTGCCCTGGATCTGGCTGCCCTCCCCCCGGGGGGCCGCTGCGCTGCTCCTGGTCTTGATCGCCTGGGCGGCGGCGGGAGGTCCGGCGCCCGAGACGCGGGCGATGATTCCTCTTGCCCCTTCCCCCGCCCCACCGGCGATCGTCGCCGTGGCGCCGCCCGAGCCGGCCCCCCCGTCACCTCCTCCGGCTCCGCCGCCGGCCCCCGCTCCGCCTCGCGCGGTTGTGTCTCCATCGCCACCACCTGCGGAGCGGCCCGCGCCAACGCGCCCCCGCCCGCTCCCGCGGGTCGTGGCGGACGACATCACGCGGGGCGACCTCACGGTCCGGGAAGTTGTGTTCACCTTTGACGGCGGCGACGAGGCCAACGTCGCCGGCGAGATCCTGGACATCCTGTGGGCTCGCAGGATCCAGACGACGATTTTCCTGACGGGACAATTCATCCGGGTGTACCCCGACTTGGTGCGCCGGATGGTTGACGAGGGGCACGAGGTCGGCAACCACACGGATGCCCATCCTCATCTGACGACCTACGAAAAGAATCATCGCCAGCAGACACTTCCCAATGTTACCCGGGAGTCCCTGGTCGGCCAACTGCGCCGCGCCGAGGAGAGTTTTCACAGGCTGACCGGGCAGGCCATGGCCCCGTACTGGCGCGCGCCGTACGGCGAGCACAACGCGGAGATCCGGGCCTGGGCGGCCGAGGCCGGCTATCGTCACATCTCCTGGACCCGGGGCGCCGGCACGGCCGAAGACCTGGACACGCGCGACTGGGTGGCCGACCGTTCGTCCCGCATCTACCGCAGCCGGGAGGAGATCGCGACGCGCATCCTGGCGTTCGGCCGCGGTCGCCCGGAAGGGCTCAACGGCGGGATCGTCCTCATGCACCTCGCCTCCCACCGCAAGACGGACCGCCCGCACGAAGGCCTGCCGCAGCTTCTGCGGACGCTGCAAAGCCAGGGCTACCGCATCGTCACCGTCTCGGAGCTCCTCGATCGCCTCCCCGGCGACCAGAGATCCGCGACCCCCGCGGCCACTCCCCTGCCTACTCCCGACGGCCGGTCGCCCGCCCAATAGCCCCCCGAACTCACCCGAGGCTAAACCCGAACGTTGCAGTTGAACCGCCGGTACCAACGGCCGTTGGTGCGCAAAGGGCGCAAAGAACGACCCGCTGTTTCCAGAGGGCTCCGGAATCACCCGGTCTGAGCGAGCCGGTCGATTTCCCTCCGTGGTCCGAGGTCCGATCCACAGATCCTAGCTTTCTTTGCGGTCTTTGCGAGCTTTGCGGTGAAATGTTTGGGCGAAAAAGAAAACCGGGGCGAGAACGGCACTCTCACCCCGGTCCTTTCGATTGCGTCGAGCGGCGAGGCTACTTCGCGCTTCGCTTCTCGATGGGCTCGTAGTCGCGGATCGCCACGCCGGTGTATACCTGGCGCGGGCGCGCGATCTTCTGCTCCGTGTCCAAGATCATCTCTTGCCACTGGGCCAGCCACCCGGCCATGCGGGGCACGGCGAAGACGACCGTGAAGTATTCGCTGGGCATCCCCATCGCCTCGTAGATGATCCCCGAATAGAAATCCACGTTCGGGAAGAGTTTCCGCGAGACAAAAAAGTCGTCCTGGAGCGCAATCCGCTCCAGCTCCACGGCCAGCTCGATCAGCGGGTTCTTGCCCGTGACGTCGAAGACCTCGTCGGCCAGCCGCTTGATGACCTTCGCCCGGGGGTCGTAGTTCTTGTACACCCGATGCCCGAACCCCATCAGGAGGGCCTTTCGATCCTTCACGTCCTTGATGAACTGCGGCACCTTGTCCTTGCTGCCGATCTGGCGGAGCATCGTCAGGACCGCCTCGTTGGCCCCGCCGTGGAGCGGCCCGTAGAGGGCGGCCGCGGCCGCGGCCGCCGAACAGTACGGATCCGACTGAGAGCTGGCCACGACCCGCATGGCGTTTGTGCTGCAGTTCTGCTCGTGGTCCGCGTGCAGGATGAACAGGACATCCAGGGCCCGCTCCAGCACGGGATTGGGATTGTACCGGCACTCCGCTTTCCGCCACAGCATGTTCATGAAGTTGCCCACGTAGCTCAGGTCGTTGTCCGGCATCACGTAGGGCAGCCCCTGGGTGTGCCGATAGGCCATCGCCGCCAGTGTGATGACCTTCCCGAGCAGACGGTAGATCTGCAGCATCCGGACCCCTTCGTCCATGACATTGCGCGAAGCAGGGTAAAAGGTCGACAGGGCGGCCAGGGTGCTGATCAGCATGGGCATCGGATGTGCGTCGTAGTGAAACCCGTGGAACACCTCCTTCATGTTCTCGTGCACGATGGTGTGGTAGGTGATGTCGTGTACCCACGCATCGTACTGCGCCTTGTTCGGCAGAGCTCCATGGAGAAGCAGGTAGGCCACCTCCAGGTAGTTGCTCTGCTCGGCGAGCTGCTCGATAGGGTATCCCCGGTAGCGGAGGATCCCGCGCTCCCCATCGATGAAGGTGATGGCGCTCTGGCAAGAGGCGCTATTCAGAAAGGACGGGTCGAAGCTCATGAGGCCGAAGTCCTCTTCCGACACCTTGATGTTCTTGAGGTCGGCCCCCCGGATGGACGCACCGTACAAGGGGAACGTGCCATACTTGATCGGAACCTCGTAGGTCTTGCCGGTGCGGTTGTCGGTGATGCTGAGACTGTCGGACGCCATGGACCCCCTCCTTCTTGCGTTGATCGTAAGCTCGAGAGGACGAATCGAATCGTGGACGCGGGCACCTCGCAGTGGAAGATTGAACGGTGGGGTGTGCCGGACGGAAGACACGTCCGATCGGCGCGCCGCGCGAGCGGCCGGGACACTGGATGGTCTACGATAACCCACGAAGGTTCGGGTGCCAAGCGGAAGTCGCAATCCCCCGACGGCCCGTCGCGGCACAATTCGACACAATCGTCGAAGCGCTCGAAGTTTTTGTCGAGAATCGAAGGGTTTCCGGGCGGCCCGTCGCGGTCTCTCCAATTGAATGTACCTGAACGACTCGCACGAAATCAATACCTTGCCTCTCTTCCAGCCGCCTCTAGGGCCACTCGTGCCTCCTGGCACATCGGTTGCTTTGCATACGGGCAGCGACAGTGCATCACACGACAACAATCATCACGAAGGAGGGTAGACCGATGAAGAAGATGCTGGGTGTGGCGTTGGTGGCAGTGATGGTCATGGGGATCGTCGGGCTCGCGGTGGCCCAGTCGAGCGGGCCGGGTCCGGGCTACGGACCGCGCGGCGGGATGATGGGCCGGGGCGCCGGCGGTCCCGGCGGCGGGCCGTGCTGGAACCAGCAGGGCGGCGCGCCCGCGACGGCCACGGCGATCGACGAGGCCAAAGCCAAGGAGATCGCGGCGGAATACGTGACCAAGAACCTCCCCGGTTACCATGTCGAGAAGCTCGTGAAGTTCGACCGGCCGCGCGGCTCCATGTATCAGGCGGAGGTCAAGGGGCCGCAGGGCGAGCTGCAGTACCTGCACATCAACCCCTTCGGCAACGTCCGGTCCTTCGGCGCCGGTCGCGCCCTGTAGGCGCGCGCACGAACGAGGAGGGCGTCCACGTTGCACGTTGCACGTTGAACGTTGCACGGAGCGCACACACACGAGGGGGGCCGTCCAGCGACGACTCCCCTCGTTCTGTTCCTGCGCTCGTCTCCTTCCTGCATTCCTGCTGTGGTGACTCCACCCGGAGTATGTTAGGCTAAGACGACTGGCGAGCCCGTGGAGGTCTTGATGTCCGTTGCCGTTTCCCGCCGTATGCGTCCGGGTCTGGTCTGGCCTGCCCTCCTCGCCACCGTGTGTCTGCTGATCCTCCTGTTGGGCGGGTACGCGCTGATCGAATCTCGGCGTCTGCAGCAGAGCCTCGCCCGGGAGCTGGAAGAGCGGGCGGTGGCGTTGATCGGGGTCCTGGAGGCGAGCAGCCGGAACGCCATTACGACCCAGACGGCCCTGGAAGAGATGGTGGCCCAGCGCCTCCTGGACAACGCGCGATTCGTGGACTTCCTCGTGGCGCTATCACCCCGGGCGCAGGAGCTGATCCGGCGAGTGGTGAGCGAGAACAAGCTGGCCAAGGTGGAACTGCTCGATCTGAAGGGCCAGCCCATCGCTCTGCAGCAGACCGAGGCGCCCGGTCCGGGCCCAAGGGGCGGCGGCCGGGGACTCGGCGGTCCGACGCGACGCGA
>JAPLLC010000126.1 GCA_026387775.1 Candidatus Methylomirabilota bacterium
CGCGGCTGCGGGCCGAGCGGGGAATGACGATCCTTTTGGTGGAGCAGAACGCGCGCGGAGCCCTGGCCATCGCGGACCGCGGGTACGTCCTGGAGGCGGGACGCGTGGTGCTGGAGGGGACCGCCGAGGAGCTTTTGGCGAACAAGGATGTGCAGCGCGCCTATCTGGGGCGCGAGCGCGACGAAGGGGAATAGATAACCACCGGACACAAAGGCACCAAGGGACGAATCGGAAAGCAGGCGCGGGGTCGGCGCCCTGGTGGTCAAGAACCCCGTCGGCCGGCCGGAGGGGCGAAGGAGACGACGGATGTACTGGGAACCGGATAGCGAGTGCATGCATCGGGAAGAGATCGAACAGCTCCAGCTCGAACGCCTGCAGGCGACGCTGAACCGCGTGTACGGGCGCGTCCCCTTCTACCGGAAGAAGTTCGACGAGATGGGGGTCGGGCCCGAGGACGTGGGGTCGCTCGCCGACCTGGCCCGACTGCCGTTCACGACCAAGGACGACCTGCGCGACAACTACCCCTACGGCCTCTTCGCGGTGCCGATGCGGGAGGTGGTGCGGATTCACGCCTCCTCCGGCACGACGGGCATACCCACGGTGGTCGGCTACACACGGAACGACATCCGGACCTGGAGCAATCTCGTGGCGCGCATCATCACCATGGGGGGCGCGACCAAGGACGACGTGATCCAGATCGCCTTCGGCTACGGACTGTTCACCGGCGCCTTCGGGCTGCACTACGGAGCGGAGCGGGTCGGGGCCTCGGTGATCCCGGCCTCCAGCGGAAACACGGCGCGGCAGATCAAGATCATGCAGGACTTCAAGACGACGGCCCTGGTCTCCACGCCGTCCTATGCCCTGCTGATCGGCGAGACGATCCGCGAGATGGGGATCCCCCTCTCGTCCCTATCGCTGAAGTGGGGCCTGTTCGGGGCGGAGCCGTGGTCGGACGCCATGCGGCAGGAAATCGAGGATCGGCTGGGAATCGTGGCCACCGACAATTATGGCCTCTCCGAGGTCATCGGGCCCGGCGTATCGGGCGAGTGCCTGGAGCGCAAGGGACTCCACATCAACGAGGATCACTTCATCGTGGAGGTGGTGGATCCGGAGACCCTCACGCCGGTGCCGCCGGGAGAGGTGGGAGAGCTGGTCCTCACCGCGCTCTCCAAGGAGGCGTTCCCGATGATCCGGTACCGGACGCGGGATCTCACCAGGCTGCTTTCCGGCGAGTGCCCCTGCGGGCGGACGGGGCGGCGGATGAGCCGCGTGTTCGGACGCAGCGACGACATGCTGATCATCAGGGGGGTGAACGTCTTTCCGTCGCAGGTCGAGACCGTGCTCTTCGAGATCGAGGGGACGGAGCCCCACTACCAGATCGTGGTGGACCGCAAGGGGGCCATGGACGAGGCGACCGTCCTGGTAGAGGTGTCCGAGTCGATCTTCTTCGACCAGATGCGTCGGCAGAAGGAGATGATCGAGCGAATCCAGAAGCGGCTGGCCCAGGACCTGGGCGTGACCTTCGAGGTGAAACTAGTCGGGAAGAAGGCCCTGGAGCGCTTCGAGGGCAAGGCGCGCCGGGTGGTGGACAACCGGAAACTGTGACACAACCACTCTTGGCGCCTCGGCTGGGGGAGCACACCCTGAATAGCGGTGGAGATCAACGGCCCGCTCGGGATTGAAGGGCTGCGTCAGACACCTGTGCGTGGCTGCCGCGCCGAGGGTGTGTTATCATGCCGCGCAGAGTACGGTTCCATGCGGTGAAAGCGGTGCCGAGTAGGGGCTGGACGGGAAGCAGAGCAGCCAGACGTACATCGACAATGAAAGGGGAAGGTAATCATGGCAAAAGGGAAGAGCACCCAGAAGAAAGAGGTCAAGAAGCCGAAGAAGGGCACGGCCAAGGGTAGCAAGAAGCAGTAGGTCCGAGTTGCTTCGATGGGTGGATGCCGTCGACTTGGCGCTTGCCTCTTCGACGGGGGGTGCCGGACTCTGTGATCGATATGTCGGCGCCGATCTAGTGGTTTCACCGAAGCCGGCGCACACAGATGCCCATTCCTCGTCCAGCGGAAAAGGGCATTATCAATGTGAGCTGTTCGTCGGCGCCAGGCTTCGATCTGCGCTCGCCGATTAGCGCCTGTAATGGGGGACGCTGCATTATCTGTCATATCTGTTCCCGAGACCACCCCACGCAGTGGGGGGGGAGGAGGGGGACTCGTAAGGCGCGCGGGGCCGAGCCCAGCGGGCCTGCTTTCCCCCCGCAGACCCCACGACCACTTCCTCTTGCCCTTACCCCTCGCGGTTGCCATATTGCCCCCGCTGGCCCGAGACGCCGAAGATTATACAGATAATGCTACGTCCCGTATTACGTATTACACGTATTACAGAAGCGGCTGGCCCAGGACCTGGGCGTGACCTTCGAGGTGAAACTAGTCGGGAAAAAGGCGCTGGAGCGCTTCGAGGGCAAGGCGAAGCGGGTGGTGGACAATCGGAAACTGTGAGCGCGCCTGAAAAGAACACTCGGAAGCAACGTATACATCGATTTGTATTTCTAGCCCCCCATGTTACCTGGACGGGGGGCATTTGTCTTTGACAGGCCACACCTTGAGGGGCATACTTTGCCTACCGACTGCTCAATGAACATGCGTTCCGGAAGCGGCGCCATGTGGAAGATATTGACAGCAATCTTAGGAGATACGTCTGGAGATCCAGCCAAAAAAGCGGAATCCAGACAAGACCCTGTGTCCTACGTTACGCGACTTGGCAAAACCGCCCCTGCTGATGAGGCATGGCTTGCCTGGATGTCTGCTGATCTCGATCGCATGCTCGGCGCATTGAACACAAGAACAAATCCCATTGACCGACACTTCCTCCTGATGGCCATTGTCGAACGGACCTATAAGCAAAGATCCGATCCTCAGATGGCTCAAACCTGTGCCCGGGTAGCCGAGCTACATCTCGCAGAATTTCCCCAGATCGCTCCCGCCCTTCAGAAGGAGTTCGATGGTAACCTGCCACACGTCGGGACCTTCCAGCGATATGCAACCCTGCTCACCGAACATGGGGAATTTGAGAAGGCAATTAATGTTTGTAGAATCGCGCTATCCTTTGGGCTTAAGGACGATACTCTATCAGGCTTTGAGGGGAGAATTGAGCGTATCAGGAAGAAGCAGCCAAGAACCCTCCCAGATTAGCATTTCATCTAGAACGCGAACCGAAGTTGCGTTGAGCGGAGTTAACCATGCCGCCAGGAGATAGATCACGAGAACTCACTCAGCTTATTAGCACTGCTTACTTCTATCTGGACCTAGCGGAGAGGAGTAGGCGCCGATTGTCGCCGAGCGAACTAGACACTTCCATTCAGCAACATGCCACCAACTCTTCGTCCTCACTGTGTCCAATTCCCCTCAGCGAGATCGATGAGTATTTTGCCCACATCGGTTCCGCTGCCGTCCGTCTTGCGACACTATACGAGTTCCTGTGCAGTGACTGCCGCAAGCAGGGAATGGGTATATATCCTAAAAAGAAGAAGGATGAACAGATAACCGACGACGAAATAAAGAGAGGAATTGAGGAGGGCATCGAGGTCCTCCTTCGCGACAATGTCGGCCATGATGAGATTGGTGAAGAGAAGGACGGCATAAAGCCAAAGTTTAGGGATCTCGCCCTCCAGAAATTAACCCCTTCGCAGATTTCCCCTCGCATTCAAAAGCGTTATGCAGATCTTGCCAAAAGGGTAGCCCAACACCGGCCAAGCTCATCTTAGGTCATCACCCTAAGAATACGTTGCCATGTTGTGCACGTTGTAGTTGTCTCCCCTCCGCCAGGCCCCGCTACGCCAATGTAGCTGCGCTGCCGCGTCGTGTCTTGACTCTGTGGCCGGCCACGCTGTATCGAAGGAGGGGGCGAGGGCTTGCGCATCGTGGCATCATCGTCACCCCGGACCGCAGCAGCAGCCATCCCCAGGCGTCAGAGCCGAGTGGGAGGCGGCGGGGCGTCGAGAGCCAGGCGGATCCGACCACTGTGCGCGCCGGGTCGCAACGTGCTGCACATGGCAACGTATTCGTCCCGTATTCCTGCGACAATCCGCTTGTCTCTTATTCTCATAAGCGCTATCCGTTTCGGTATATAGATATTACGCCATAAGGCGCATCATGGATGCGCCGTTAAGCGTAGCGCCGAATGGCGCAAATAAGGTTATGAGACCATTGGACTCTCTGAAGGTGGACAAAACCGTCCTCAGCGTCGCCCCGCTGACCGACCGGTCAGATGATAAGCGGTACTGGCACGCTCAGTCTCCTGAGGCACGCCTGCAAGCCGCGGAAACCCTGCGACAACTCAACTATGGCCACAGTCAATCTACCGCCCGACTTCAGAGAGTTTTTGAGGTTACTCAACTGCATCTCAAGCTGAACAAGCGAGCCGCCGGTCGGTACAAAGACCTCGACGACCTGGAGAACTTGCTGTAGCGGCGTCCAACGCTGCCCCGCCCGAGCAGTCGTTGCATCCGAGCGCCCACCGTGCCTCTCCGTGATGCGGTTCGCCACCCTACAGGTTCTCTATCGGGACGGGCGGGATCGGGTCGGCGGGCGTGAAGCCGAAGACGCGAGCGAAGAAGTAGAGTTCCCCCTCCAGGGCCCGCTGGATATTCTCCGCCTTCCGGAATCCGTGCTGCTCGCCTTCGAATGGGACGTAGGCAGTGGGGACGCCCCGCCTTCGGAGGGCGTCGAACAGCATCTCCGCCTGGTTCGGCGGGACGACCTTGTCATCCAAGCCCTGGAAGAAGATCACGGGGCGGTCCAGGCCCTCCAGGTGGTGGAGCGGGGATCGCTCGATGTAGAGATCCCGCCGCTCGGGGTACGGGCCGATGAGAGTGTCCAGGTAGCGCGCCTCGAACTTGTGCGTGTCCTGGGCCAGCACCTCGCAGTCGCCGATGCCGTAGTGGCTGGCGCCGGCGGCGAAGACCTTGCGAAAGGCGAGGCAGGCCAGCGTGGTGTAGCCGCCGGCGCTCCCGCCCCGGATGGCGAGCCGCGTGCCGTCCACGCGCCCCCGGGCGGCCAGATGCGTCGCCCCGGCGCAGCAGTCATCCACATCCACGACGCCCCATTCTCCGTTGAGCCGCTCACGGTACGCCCGCCCATAACCGGTGCTCCCTCCATAGTTGACGTCCAGGACGGCGATCCCCCGGCTGGTGTAGTACTGGATGTTCAGTCGCAGCGCGGTGGTGGTCATGGAGGTCGGGCCACCGTGGATCATCACGACGAGCGGCGGGGTTTCGCCCTGCGGCGCGGCAAAGTCCGGGTTCCGTGGCGGATAGAACAGGCCATGGGCGGTCCTGCCGCCCGCGGTCGGAAACTCGACCGGCTCGGGTGAGGAGAGATACGCCGGCGGAATTGCGAGGCTGGCCGAGCGGCGGAGGATCTCCTGGCGGCCGGAGTCGAGGTCCAGGCGGACCACCGAAAGCGGTTCGGTGGGCGAGCCGGCCAGGAAGACCGCCTGGCTCCCGTCGCACTGGACCGCGCCGATGTCGGTGTAGGGAAGGGCGAGCGGCGTCAATTGTCGTGTCGTCACGTCGAGACCGGCAAGGGACCACGTGCCCCGCTGCGTGAAGGCGCAGATGACGCGGCGCGGCCCGGCAAAGGCGTAGTGCTTCATCCCGAAGACCCAGGGGGGAGTCGCGAACTCGGTCGGGAGATCGGTCAGCGCCTCGACGCGCCCATCCGTGAAACGATAGAGATTCCACCAGTCGGTGCGGTCCGAGACGAAGTAAAGGATCCCGTCGGGCGACCAGAGGGGCTGGATGGCCGACTCGCAGTCGCCGCCGGCCACATGCGTCCGCTCGCCCAGAGCGCCGTCGTCTCGCATCGGGGCACACCAGAGCTCGGCGGCGTCCCACGGCATGTGCGGATGGCCCCACTCGATCCAGGCTAGGGATGTCCCGTCGGGGCTGAGCCGAGGGGCGGCGTAGAAATCTCTTCCTGATGCCAGGACCTCACCGGCTCCGAGGGCCTCGCCATCCAAAGCGACGATGGCATTCTGCGGCTCGCCGCCTTTCGTGTGATCCTCGCGGACGCAGACGATCCGCTTGCGACGCGCATCCCAGACATGGTCCGCGTAGCGGAGGCCGTCAATGGGCGTGATAGGCTCGGGCGAGCCGCCCGGCGTGAGCCGATACACGCGCTGGTCGGCAAAGTTCGAGAAGTAGAGAGTGCCCTCGGCGACCAGGTAGGAGCCGCCCCCGTATTCGTGGACGCGGGTGCGGGCGTTGAAGCCCTGAGGGGTACAGTCCTCGGGCGCGCCGCCCGGGCGCAGCCGGACGACCACGGAGCGCCCCGCCTCGGTCGGGCGCATCTCCAGCCAGTAGATGTCCCGGCCATCCAGCTGGATCTCGCTGAGCCCCATGGCGCCCGAAGCGATCTGGTCCGCCGTGATCGGCGATTCCCACGACCCGCAGGGTCGCACCTCCGGAGTGGTCATCAGGCTGCTCCTTCCAGCGGCCGGGGTCGGCGATTCGTCGCAAAGCGACCAAATGGTATCACAGATGGAGCGGGCCGGCAGTCAATCCACACGACCAGCGTGAAGCGCGGCACTAGCAGCCTGCTAGAACTTATGCGCGAAGTAGGCGCTGACGACGAGGCACAATGCCATGGCCCAGAACACCGGGGTCATGCCGAGCGCCTCACCGAGCGCGCCGAATAGCAGCGGCATCCCGGTCTGGCTCAAGTTGATGATCAGCGAGCGTACGCCGATTGCTTCGGCGGCGCGGCCCGCCGGTGCCTTGGTGTAAAGCAGCGACATGATCATCGGCTGCGCGCCGCCGAGGCCGATGCCGAGAATGAACGCGAGCGTCAGCAAGAGCGGCATCCCGTGGACCAGGGGGAACACGAAGTATGTCACGCCCGTCGACAGCATCGCGACGATCAGCATCTGCCATTCGCTGACGCGGTGGAGGAGCAATGGCACCGCCAGGCGCACGGCAAATATCGCGGCGCCGAAGGCGCCGAGAATCAGGCCGATCTCCGTCGCAGACAGGCCGATTTGCGAGCCATGAATCGGCACCACGAACGTGAACAGGTCCCAGGCGGGCGACAGCACACCGCTCGCCAGGAACACGTAACTCAACGTGCGGTTCTTGAACAAGTCGCTCAGGCGTCGTTTCTTGCCGGTCGGTTCAAGGGCGTGGTGTCGTGGCACCTCCATGCGCCGGGCGAGCAGGCCGACCAGCGTCAGCAGTGCGAAGCCTCCGAGCAGCAGGAACGTGCGGCGGTGCCCGATCCAGTCGATCGCAAAGCCGGTGATCATCGGCCCGAGAAAGCCGGATGTCGAAAACCCAAGCGCAAGCAGGCTGAAATTCATGGCACGGTCCCGCGGCTGGCCCAGCTCGCCCGCAATGTGGTTGACCGCGATATGAAACAGCATGAACCCCGAGCCGACGAGACAGCTCACCACGAACAGGATTTCGAGCCGCGGTACGAGGAAGGCGAGCGCAATGCCACAGATGACTGATACGGTGCCGGCCAGTTGCGGCCGACGCACGCCGATGCGGTCGATGACGCGTCCCGCGTGCACCGAAAACAGCGTCGGCAGCAGTGCGAGCAGCGAAAGGATCAAGCCAACCGTGAACGGTGAGGCCTTCAGGCTGAGCGCGAACAGCGACAAGCTGACGCGGACTCCGGCAAACGCCGCGTGCAGGGAAATCGCAAGCAGCACCGCCAGGCGAAGATTGTCGAGCGGGATCGTGGGAACCGCGGACAGAGCCCGCGTGTCGTTTGGGGCGATTGGCATCGGCCTGGCCATCTCTCGATTGGACCTGGCATCACGGACAAAATCGAAGAGCGGCCCGACCTAGCGGTAGACCACGCCCGAGTCGAGGGCGAGCGCCTGACCGGTCGTGCTGTCGCTCTTGCAGAACGCCAAGATTTGCCGGGCCACGTCGTCCTGCTCCGCCTCTGGATGGCGCGGCCGCTCAGTACCGCCCGTGCGTGTGCGCGGCGTCGTACATGGCGCAGATGTTCTCGGGCGAGACGTCGGCCTGGATGTTGTGCACCGCGCAGAGGACGTAGCCGCCGCCCGGGCCCAGCTCCTCGATCCGCCGTTTCACCTCTGCCTCGACCTCGACGGGTGTGCCGAAGGGCAGGACCCGCTGGGTGTCGATCGCCCCCCAGAAGCAGATGTCCTTGCCGAACTCCCGCTTCAAGGCTTTGGTGTCCATCCCCGCGGCCGAGACCTGGATGGGGTTGAGGACGTCCACACCGATCTCGATCAGGTCCGGGATCAGATGCACCACGGATCCGCAGCTGTGGTAGAACACCTTGGCCGAGGTGCGGGACTTGATGTACGAGAAGAGCCGCTTGTGGTAGGGCTTGACCATCTTCCGGTAGAGGTCCATGGACATCATGGGGCCGTCCTGGAAGGCCACGTCGTCCCCGAAGAAGCAGAGATCCACGTTGTCCCCCACGGCATCGAGCTCGTCCCTCGCCATCTCGATCCAGAGGTCGGTGATCTTCTCCATCAGGGCGTGGTAGAAGGCGGGATCGGCGATCAGGTCGGCGAACCAGTCCTCGAAGCCGCGCATGAACTGCGCCTGCGTCACGGTCCCGCCCGGCATGTTGAGGGCGATCGCAAAGTCCGTCCCTGCATGCAAACGCTTGGCCTCCTGGGCCAGACCCCGACAGCGCCCGGGATCGTGCGGATCGGGCCAGCGCAGCTTCTCCAGGTCCGAGACGCCCACATCGCCCGCCAGCGGCGACTTGGTGAGGTCGTAGTAGAGACACCCGGCCGGCCTGCTCCGCACCACGCCCCACTCGTCCTGGTAGGAGCCGTCGGGGAAGACGATGTCCTGCCAGTTGTCCGGGCTGCCCTGGCTGACGCTCCGGGTGTCGATGTCGAAGCGCGCGAGCATCGCCTGGCTGGGGTGGGAGATGTTCAGCCACTTGCTGAAGATGCGAGGTGGTTCCTGGGAGCCGAGGTGCCGGTTGAGTCTCTCGTACGCCTGCACCACGATGGAAGTCGAGCGCGTGCAGCCGAGGTCCAGCGGGACGCGGTCCGGCTCCTGGTGATTGAGCGTTCGCAGCACCCGCTCGCGATGGGTCATCGTCGCCATGGCTCCTCCCTCGGGGAATCTCCGGCCCGGTCGGACGCCGAGACCGAAGGGTTCATGCCGCAGCACGCCGCAGCCCAAGTTGCGGCGTGCTAGTATAGACAGGACGATCCGTGGGGACAACCTTGGAACGCAAATTGATCAAATGGGGAGACCGCTGGCGCTGCGGCCGGGGAAGAGCACGGGGAAGGCGGCCGCGCCCTTTGCCGCGACCTTGCCGATGACGGGGGATTGGGATAGAGTGAGGCGGGTCATGCGAGGGCGGGGTCGTCGGGCAGGCGTGTCGGAGTCCTTCGGACGAGTCGGGAGGGTCAGCCCATGGGGTTACGAGAGAAGCTGGGTGCGTTCTTTGGGGGGACGGGGTCCGGCGGAAGGGACGACGCCGTCCACATCTACGTGGAATGCGCGCGGTGCCGGTCCAAGGTGCACGTCCGGCTGGACCGGCGGAACGACATCAGCGCGCGAGAGGAGGGGGGCTACTACGTCCGCAAGGAGATCATGGACGGCAAGTGCTTTCGCCTGATGCCGGCCGAGATCACCTTCGACGCCGCCTACCGCATCCAGACCCAGGAGGTCCAGGGGGGACGCTTCATCTCCCGCGAGGAGTATGAAGCGGCGGCCCCC
>JAPLLC010000135.1 GCA_026387775.1 Candidatus Methylomirabilota bacterium
GGACGCGCCCGTACACGCGGTTCAGCGTCGCCTGCAGGCGTTCGAGCTGGAGCTGTTCGATCTCTTCCCGATGCATGCATTCACTATCCGGTTCCCAGTACATCCGTCGTCTCCTTCGCCACTCCGGCCGGCCGATGGGGATTTCCACCGCCAAGGCGCAGATCCCGCGCCTGCCTTCCCATTCGCCCCATGCTGCCGTTGTGCCTGCTGGTTATCTATTCCCTTCGTCGTGCTCGCGCCCCAGATAGGCGCGCTGCACGTCCTGATTCGCCAGGAGGTCCTCGGAGGTCCCCTCCAGCACCACGCGCCCCGTCTCCAGCACGTACCCCCGGTCCGCGATGGCCAGGGCTCCGCGCGCGTTCTGCTCCACCAAAAGGATCGTCATTCCCCGCTCGGCCCGCAGCCGCGCGATGTGGTCGAAGATCTCCCGGATCACCTTGGGGGCCAGGCCCATGGACGGCTCGTCCAGCAGCAGCACGCTGGGCCGGGAGAGCAGCGCGCGCCCGATCGCCAGCATCTGCTGCTCGCCCCCGGACAGCGTCCCCGCCGCCTGTCGGCGCCTATCGGCCAGGGCCGGGAAGAGGGAGAACACGTCCTCCACTTCGGCACGGATGGCCGTGCGCGCGCCGAACGAATACCGGTGATAGGCCCCCAGCAGCAAATTGTCTTCCACGGTCAGAGGTTTGAAGATGTGGCGCCCCTCCGGCACGTGGGCCAGCCCCTGCCGCACGATCCAGTCGGCTCTCCCGCGCGTGATGTCCGTGTCGTTCAGTGTCACCGCGCCCGAGGCCGACCGGACGACCCCGGAGATGGCCGAGAGCAGCGTCGTCTTCCCCGACCCGTTTCCGCCGAGCAGCGCCACGATTTCTTTCTCGCGGACGTGGATGGAGGCCGCTCGCAAGGCGTGGATCCCGCCGTAGTAGACCTGGAGATTCTTGACCCGGAGCACGCCCCTACGCCTCCCCGAGATACGCCGCGATCACGCCCGCGTCCTTCTGCACCTCGGCCGGAGTCCCACTGGCGATCACCTCACCGTAGTTCAAGACCAGGACGTGGTCCGAGATCCGCATCACCAGATCCATGTCGTGCTCCACCATCACCACCGTGACGCCGCGGTCCACGATCCGCCGGATGATGTCCCCGAGCACCACCGTCTCTCGCAGGTTGAGCCCCGCCGCCGGCTCGTCCAGGAGGAGCACCCGCGGCTCCGCACACAGCGCCCGGGCGATCTCCAGGAGCCGGGCGGACCCGAACGGCAGGCTGTCGGCGGGGGCCTCCTCCTGGGCGGACAGCCCCACGAACGCCAGGGCCGCCTCGGCCCGCTCAAGAAGCTGCGCCTCTTCGCGGCGAAACCGCGGCGTCCGGAAGCACCAGTCGAGCCCGCCGTATCGCGTGAGAAGATGCCCCCCGGTGAGGACGTTCTCCAGCACCGACATGTTGGAGAACAGCTCCAGGTTCTGAAACGTCCGGACGATCCCCGCCCGCGCCACGGCGTGTGTTGGAAGATACGACAGGCGCCGGTTCTCCAGGAAGATCTCTCCGCCGTCCATCCGGTAGAGACCGGTGATGACGTTGAAGAGCGACGTTTTCCCGGCCCCGTTGGGTCCGATGATGGTCTGCAGACTCCCCTGCCTCACGGCGAAGGCGACCTCGTGGAGCGCCGTGATCCCGCCGAACCGCAGCGTGATCCCTTCCCCCCGGAGAAAGGCCTCCCCGCCCGCCACGACGCCCACTAGCGCGCTCCCTCGGGCGGGGCCGCCCGCCACCTGGACCAGAGTGCCCGCGCGCCGCGGGCCGCCCGCGCCGCCCCTTCCGCCAGGCCGCCCGGCAGGAACATCATGCACAGGATCAGCATGCCGCCGTACACCAGGATATCGTAGTCCTCGATCGCCCGGAGCGCCTCCGGCAGCGCGGTCAGGAACGTGGCACCGGCCACCGCCCCCCAGAGCGAGGCCATCCCGCCCACCACGACCATCGTCACCAGCTGGATCGAGGCGTGGAAACCGAAGCTTCCCGGGGAGACGAAGGTCACGTAGTGCGCGTAGAGAGCGCCCGCCACCGCCGCGTAGAAACCACTCAGGATGAACACGCCGATCTTGAACCGCTCCGTGTCGACTCCCAGGACGGCCGCCGCCGTCTCGCTGGTGTGGATGGCGCGGAGCGCGCGCCCCACCCGCGACCGCACCAGGTTCTGGGCCAGGACGAAGAGCAGGAGCACGGTTGCCCAGACCACGTAGTAGTACGCCTGATCCGACGATACCACCCTGCCAAGAACGGCAAGTTTCGGGATCCCGGTGAGCCCGGACGGTCCCCCGGTGACGGCCGTCGCCTCGTTCAGGACGATGTAGACGATCAGCCCGAAGCCGAGCGTCCCCATCGCCAGGTAATGGCCTTTGAGCCGAAGCGTCGGCACGGCGATCACGGCCGCCACCAGGACCACCAGAAGAATCCCGGCCGCGATCCCGGCGGGAACCGGCCACCGCCAGGTGGCAGTGAGGATCCCGGTCGTGTACGCCGAGATCCCGAAGAAGGCGGCGTGCCCGAGGGAGATCTGCCCCGCGTACCCCATCAGAAGGTTCAGCCCCAGCGTCAGAATCGCGTTGAATCCCGCTACGATCAGCACCGTGAGATAATACTCGTTCGGGAGCAGAAAGGGCAGGACCGCAACTGTAGCGGCGAACGCTGCGATGCCCAGGACATGCGCCTGACCGCCTCGCCCGGCCATCTCAGACCCGCTCCGCGCTGCGCCTGCCGAAGAGGCCGGCAGGTCGGACGACCAAGAGCGCCAGCAGGATGATGAAGGCCACCGCGTCCTTGTAGCCGGACGAGATCAGGCCGGCCGAAAGCGATTCCAGGACGCCCAGGATCACCCCGCCCGCCACGGCGCCGAAGGGGTTCCCCAATCCCCCCAGGATGCAAGCCGCGAAGCCTTTCAGTCCCAGAAGGATTCCCACGTCGTAGGAAGTCAGCGTGATCGGAGCCAGGATCGTCCCGCCCAGCGCCCCCATCAGCGCTGAGAAGCCGAACGACAGGGTCACCATCGTGTCCACGTTGATTCCCATCAGGGAGGCCGCCTTCCGGTCGCAGGCGCAAGCCAGCATCGCCTTCCCGGAGATCGTCCGGTCGAAGTAGAGCTTCATCGCAATCAGGGTAGCGAGCGTGATCCCGCCCACCCAGAGGCTCTGTGGGACCATCGAGGCGCCCAAGACCGACAGCGGCTCGCCGCCGGAGAAGGGCGGCAGGGCATAGGTGTCCTTGCCAAAGAGCAGCATGGCCGTGCCGCGCAGGACGATGGATACGCCGATGGTGATGATGATCAGGGCGATCACGGATCGGCCTCGCACCGGTCGGATGGTGAGCCGATCCACCGCCACGCCGACCATGGTCGTGAGGGCGATGGCCAGGAGAACGGCCGCGGGCAAGGGCAGCCCACCCCAGCGGATGGCGAAGACCGCCAGCACCCCTCCAAGCATCACGAACTCGCCCTGGGCGAAGTTGATGATCTCGGTGGTGTTGAAGATCACCGTGAACCCGAGACCGGCCAGCCCGTAAGTCGAGCCCAGGGTCGCTCCGGAGATCACGTATTGCAGAAGGTCTGACGCAGTCGCCATGCTTACCGCAACATCTCCCAACTGCCCTTGCTGATCCGGACCATGACGAAAGCGTCCTCGGTCAGGCCCGCGTGATCTTCAGGCGTGAAGGTAAACGCCCCGGCCGTTCCTTGGAACCCGCGGATCTTCTCCAGGGCATCCCGAATGGCGGCCGGCTCGGCCGACTTGGCGCTCCGGATGGCCTGCCGCAGAAGCATCACCGCGTCCCAGGCGTGGCCGCCGAACGCCGAAACCGGCTGCTTGAACCGCCGTTCGTATTCTTTGATATACGACGAGAGCACGGACTTCTGCGGGTGGTTCGCGGGAATCTGCCCCTCGACCATGATTCGCCCCACCGGCAACAGGATCCCTTCAGCGTTCTCCGGCCCCGCCAGCTCGATGAACTTGTTGGAAGCGACGCCGTGGCTCATGTACAGCGGTGTGGTGATCTTCAACTGCACGCGGTTCCGCGCGATGACGGCCGGTCCCGGATTCGTTCCCCAGACGACGATGGCCTGGGCATCCGTCCCTTTGACTCGGGTGAGCTGGGCGGTCATGTCGGTGTCCTTGGGTCCGAAGACCTCGTCGGCGACGACGCTGATCCCCGCCTGCGGCGCCAGCCCCTTCAGCTCCTCCCGGCCCGCGGCCCCAAAGGCGTCCGAGGCGGTGAGGATGGCCAGCTTGCCGATGCCGCTCTTCCGCGCGTGCTCGAAGATCTTCCCCACCGCCAAGCTGTCGCTCTGCGGCGTCTTGAAGACCCACTTCTTCACCGGGTCGGCGATCTTCTTCGCCGCCGCGCAGGAGAGGAGCGGGATCTGCGCCTCCTCGATCTTGGGAAGGATGGCCAGCGAGCTCCCCGAGGTGCTCGGCCCTACGACGGCCACCACCCGGTCCCGCTTGACGAGCCGATCCACCGCCGTCACCGCCTTGGTGGTGTCGCTCTCGTCGTCGTAGACGATCACCTCGACCTTCCGCCCCAGCAGGCCGCCGGCCTTGTTGAGATCCTCTTCCAGCATCTTCGCCGTGTTCCGCTCCGGCTCGCCCAGAAACGAGGCCGGACCGGTCACCGAGAAGATCGCCCCGATCCGGATCGGCTCGCCGGCCTCCACGAGAGCGTGGCACAGCATCAGCCCCCCCAAGGCGAACAGCCACGCGCCCAGTTTCTTCCCCATGTCCCCCTCCCCCCCCTTGTGTGTTGTCCCCGTGTCTCCCCCAAAGACGGCGTCCCGTCGGGCGACGCTCATCGCTCTCTTAGGAGCCGTTACGAAATAACTTGTCCGTTCATTGGAATTTCGTTACGGCTCCTTACGCCGTTCCCGGAATTCTTCCGGTCAAGTTATTCTTTGACAACGGCTTACCGCCGCATCTCCCACTCGCCCTTGGTGATCCGGATCATCGCAAAGGCGTCCTCGGTGAGGCCGCTGTGATCCTCCGCCGAGAAGTTGAAGCCTCCCCCGGTGCCGTAGAATCCGCGGATCTTCTCCAGCGCATCCCGGATGGCGGCGGGCTCGGCCGACTTGGCGCTCCGGATCGCCTGCGCCGCCAGCATCACCGCGTCCCAGGCGTGGCCACCGAAGGTCGAGACCGGCTGCTTGAACCGCTGCTCGTACTCCTTGATGTACTCGGCCAGGACTTTCTTCTGCGGGTGGCCGGCAGGCAGTTGCCCCTCGACGAGCAGCCGCCCCGCCGGGAGGAGGATCCCCTCGGCGTTCTCCGGGCCCGCCAGCTCGATGAATTTCTTGGAGGCGACGCCGGAGCTCATGTACATAGGCGTCGTGACCCTGAGCTGGACTCGGTTCCGGGCGATGACGGCCGGACCCGGGTTCGTCCCCCAGACGATGATCGCCTGGGCGTCGGTCCCCTTGATCCGAGTGATCTGGGAGGTCATGTCGGTGTCCTTTGGCCCGAACACCTCGTCGGCCACCAGAGCAATCCCCATCTGCGGGGCGAATTCCTTGATGTCCTCCCGCCCGCCCGCCCCGTAGGCGTCCGAGGCGGTGAGGACAGCGACCTTGGTGAGCCCCCGCTGCTTCAGATCCTGGAATATTTTCCGCACGGCCAGAATGTCGCTGGCCGCCACCTTGAAGACCCAGCGCCGGACCGGCTCGACGATCTTCCGGGCGGCGGCGCAGGAGAGGAGGGGAACCTTGGCCTCCTCGGCCTTCGGGATGATCGCCAAGGTGCTCCCCGAGGTGCGCGGCCCCACCATAGCCGCCACCCGGTCGCGCTTGATCAGCCGGTCCACCGCGGTCACGGCC
>JAPLLC010000246.1 GCA_026387775.1 Candidatus Methylomirabilota bacterium
GATCCACCAGAGGTCGGCCTCGGATGTCATCCAGCCGGGGTGCAGGCGGTCGAAGCGGGCGAGGTTGACGGGGCGAGAGCGGGCCCGCAGGGTTCGGTCGCCGCGCAGGTTGATGTAGTCCTCGAAATAGCTCATGACCATCTCGCGTAGCGAGCGGTAGACGGGCGCCCGGCAGCGTAGCCCCGAGAAGTTGGATTTGGCGATGGCGCCCCAGTGCCCCTCTATACGGTACACGGCAATCACGTGGTCCGAGTCCTGCACCGCCTCCAGGTCCAGCAGGAGCGGTGGAAAGCCCAGGACCCGCAGCGCGGCCGCCGCGAAGATGGCCCCCTCCAGACAGTGGGCCGTCCGCTCCCGCAGCACCCGCCGGGGCGACCAGGCCGTGGTCGCCAGGTGGTAGGGCATGGCGTCCAGCGCGCGCTGGACGCCCGCGGGCGAGCGCAGCGCTTGCAAGCTGCGGAGCTCCCGCCGGGTGAAGCCGAAGTCGCCTGCTGATCCGTCGCGCCCTCGCCGGTCGGTCGTCACGCCCGTTCTCCCGCCGTCTGTCTATCGGCCTGTCCGCGAGAAGACCTTCACCCGAGGCTGGAACTCCACGCTCGCGTCCAGCCGAAAGATCGGGCGCGCGCAGCGGGTGTGCCCCAGGCTCTTCAGATTGGCGGACGTCGCCCCCGGCGCGTCCACGTTGACGTGCGCGGCCGCCCAGGCCTTGAAGAATCGCTCCTGGCAGTGGGGGGACTTGACGACCACCGCATCGAACCGGGCCGGGTCCTGGCCGTGGGCGAGAAAGAGGGAGCGGTCGTAGAGGCTCACGGCGCGGCTGGTCACGATCAGGGTGATGCCGTCGGCCGCAAGGACGGCGGTCGGGCCGGCGTTCCAGTCGTCCCCGTGGGACTCGCTCTTGAAGCGGCCGTCCGAGAGCATTTGCACCCGTGCCGTGATCGGGAGGGGCTGGTGACGCTTCGGGTCCAGGGCGCCGCCCAGCAGGGTCCGGACGATGTTCCCGACCCCCGCGGCGAAGGCTGCCTGGACGGCCGGCGGGTCCACGATCGGAATCAACGCCCGCTTGGCGTAGCCGGACGACACCAGGACGCGCAGGATGGCGTTGCTGTCCCCGGGCGCGCCCGAACTGGTGGCGTCGGCCGCGTCGGTGAGGATGACGGTCCCCTGGGTGGCCATCGCGATGCGCGCAGCCTCGTCCAGCGGCGTGAGGGACGCTTGCAGCCGCTCGCGCACCCCCCAGAGCTGCTCGGCCAGCCGCACGGCCTCCCGCTCGGCGCGCGGCGCATCTCCGTCGGTCGTCACGAGGCTGCGCGAGCAGAGGCCCGGCACGTCGGTGAACGGATTTCCGATGAACATGCCGGCGGCGATCCCCCCGGGGCTCGCCTCGATGGTCTGGGCGTGCCGGATGATCCCGCCCAGCAGACCGGTGGCGGTGATGAGCTCGTCGCCCCGCACCAGCGCGGGGACGGTGACGGCCGCCGTGACGGGGCGGATCTCGCCCGTCAGGATGCCGAGCAGCAGGCGCGCGGCCCGCTGCCCGGTCTCGTAGAAGTCCACGTGGGGATAGGTGTGATACATCGTGATGGCGTCGCTTGCCGCGAGCATCCGGTCGGTCAGGATCCCGTGGAGGTCGAGGGAGAGCACGATCGGGATCCGCTCGCCGAGGATCTTTCGGGTTTCGACCAGGAGGTACCCCTCGGTGTCGTGCTCGTTCTCGGCCGCCATGGCGCCGTGCAGGGCGAAGTAGACGCCGTCCACCGCCGGGGCCGTGCGGATGGCGTCCAGGAACTCGCGGGCGATGCGGTCGAATCCCGCCGCGTCCAGCTCACCGCCGGAGGTGATGGAGCGGGCGCTGAAGGTGGGGACCACCTGGACGTCCGGACGCGAGCCAAAGACATTCAGGGCGCCGGCCATCTCGCTCTTCACACCGCGGTGACGGGCCAGGATCTCGCCGCCGACGGCGACCGCGAAGTCCTCGTAGCGGCTGAGGAGGGGATTGAACGAGGACGACTCCTGCTTGCACTCGGCCACCAGGACTTGGGGCATGCGCTGGTCTCCTTTCTTGGTGATCGGGTGATGGGGTGATTGGGAAGCTCGGGACCCCGAATCTCCACATCGCCAAGTCGCCCTTCCCCGCGGATGCGCTCATAGAGCCTCGGGGGAGGAGGTGTTGTCAAGGGAAAAAGCCGGACGAAGCGGCCGGGACAGGGCGAGAGATCGGAACCGCGAGGCCGGGAGGCGCGCCCGGGGAGGGTTTCCAACGAAAGTTCTTGTGGTACGCGGAGCGTCTTTATGATAATTGTCAAAACAATCGATCTCGGCGTTTCCGGGCGCAGGTGGGTGCATGCCGGGAAGCAGCGCAACCACTCAACGAAAGGAGAGCAGCATGGCGAAGACGATGACCAAAGCCCAGACCGTCACGTACCTCTCGGACAAGTTGGGCCTCGCCCGCAAAGTCGTTGCAGGGTTCCTGGAAGAGCAGGCGAAGCTGGGGGCGAAGGAAGCCAAGAACGGCTTTACCATCCCCGGAATGGGCAAGCTCGTGCTCGTGGCTCGGAAGGCTCGCATGGGGCGCAACCCCCAGACCGGCGAAGCCATCAAGATTCCGGCCCGGCGGGTCGTGCGCTTCCGCGTGGCCAAGGCCATGAAGGACGCAGTGCTGGGCGTCAAGAAATAGGCGCGCAGGCCGGGCTCGCCGTCTGATTGCGGCGAGGCCCTCTTCTCTCTTGCAGTTGCGGCGAGGGAGGATCCCATTTTGGCGGATACTCCCTCGCCGGCGATCCCATCCTCGGCCGCGGCAACCTCCCTGCGGTGCTCCCGTGGCCGCCATCGCCAGATTTCGACCCATCGCCCAATCCGCGGAGAGCGAAGCCCATGGCTGAAGCGATTCTTTCCGATGCGACCATCAGGGCCATCGTAAGGGGAGAGTGCAGGGATCCCTTCGCGTTTCTGGGACCCCACGTCGTGCGGCGCGGTCGTCGGAGCGCGGTCGTTGTCCGCGCCTTCCTTCCCACCGCGGAGGAAGTCGTGGTGGTCCCGCAGGCGGAGGGTGTGTCCCCTGGACCCATGACGCGGATTCACCCGGCGGGTCTCTTCGAAGCGGTGTTCTCCGACCGGGACGATCCGTTCCCCTACCAATTGGAGGTGCGGGATCGAGGCGGGGTCGGGAGCCGGCGGGAAGACCCGTACCGGTTCTCTTCGACGCTGAGCGATTTCGACCTGCACCTCTTGGGCGAGGGGACGCACTACCGGGCCTACGAGAAACTGGGGTCGCACCTCCTCGGCCAGGACGGGGTGGCGGGAGTTCGCTTTGCGGTGTGGGCCCCGAACGCTCGACGGGTCAGCGTGGTGGGGGACTGGAACGGCTGGGACGGCCGAGTGCACCCGATGCGGCTCCATCCGGGCAACGGCCTCTGGGAGATCTTTCTCCCCGGCCTCGCGGAGGGGGCTCTCTACAAGTACGAGATCCTCTCCAAGGCGAAGACCCTGATCGCTCTCAAGTCGGACCCCTATGCCTTCTCCTTCGAGGCCGCGGCGCCGCGCACGGCCTCCATGGTCGTCGATCTCGGATATGCCTGGGGCGATGGGGAGTGGATGGCGGGCCGGGGGCGGAAGAATGCCCTGGACGCGCCGCAGGCCACCTACGAGGTGCATCTCGGATCCTGGATGCGGATGCCGGAGGAGGGCTATCGTTCGCTCTCCTATCGCGAGATGGGGGAGCGCCTGGGCGCCTACGTGGCCGAGATGGGATATACGCACGTGGAGCTGATGCCGATCACGGAACATCCATTCTACGGCTCCTGGGGGTACCAGCCGATCGGCCTATATGCCCCGACCCGGCGCTACGGGACGCCCCAGGATTTCATGGCGTTCGTGGACGCGCTCCACCAGCGCGGCATCGGCGTCATCCTGGACTGGGTGCCGGCCCACTTCCCCTCCGACCCCCACGGCCTGGCCTATTTCGACGGCACGTATCTGTACGAGCACGAGGACCCGCGCCGCCGCGAGCACGCGGAGTGGGGGACCCGGATCTACAACTACGGCCGGAACGAGGTGGCCAACTACCTGATCGGCAACGCCCTGTTCTGGCTGGACCAGTATCACATCGACGGGTTTCGGCTGGATGCCGTCGCCTCCATGCTCTATCTGGACTACGGACGCCAGGGGGGCGAGTGGATTCCGAACAAGTACGGGGGGCGCGAAAATCTGGAGGCGGTGGCTTTCCTCCGCCGGCTCAACGAGGCGGTCTACCGTGAACACCCGGACACGATGACGATCGCCGAGGAGTCCACGGCCTGGCCCATGGTGTCGCGTCCCACGTACGTCGGGGGGCTCGGTTTCGGGTTCAAGTGGAACATGGGGTGGATGCACGACTTGCTCGATTACATGGCCAAGGATCCGATCCATCGGAAGTACCGCCACAACAACCTGACTTTCGGGCTACTCTACGCCTGGAGCGAGAACTTCATCCTCCCGCTGTCCCACGACGAGGTGGTCTACGGAAAGGGCTCGCTCCACCGGAAGATGCCCGGGGACGAATGGCAGAAGTTTGCCAACCTGCGCGCCTTCTTCGCCTTCATGTACGGCCACCCGGGCAAGAAGCTGCTCTTCATGGGAGGGGAGTTCGGCCAGACGAACGAATGGAACCACGAGGCCAGCCTGGACTGGCACCTGCTCGAGATGGGGCCGTACCATCGGGGTCTCCAGCGTTTGGTCCAGGATCTGAACCGGCTCTACCGAGCGCACCCGGCCCTCTACGAGGCGGACTTCACGCCCGGCGGGTTCCAGTGGATCGATTGCCATGACTGGGACGCGAGCGCGATCTCGTTCCTGCGACGGGCGCGGGACCCCGAAGATTTCCTGCTCTTTGTCTGCAACTTCACGCCGGTGGTCCGGCACGGCTACCGGGTCGGCGTGCCCCGCGGCGGCATCTACCATGAGCGCCTCAACACGGACGCCCGGGTGTACGGGGGGAGCAACGCGGGGAACGCCGGGAGCGTCTTGGCCGAGCCCATCCCCGCCCACGGCCAGCCGTATTCCCTGCGGCTGACCCTGCCACCGCTCGCGACCCTGGTGCTCCGGCCGGACGGGGCGTGTTGAGCCGCCGAGGCTTTCCGTCCCCACGGAGGAACGCATGCACAGCGATACACTCGCCTACCTCTCCGCGATTGACCTCGCCGACCTGATCCGACGGAAGCAGGTCTCCCCGGTGGAGGTCGTGGAGGCGCTGCTGGGTCGAATCGAGTTGGTGAACCCACGCCTCAACGCCTACTGTACCGTGACCGCCGATGCCGCCCGGACGGCGGCGCGGGCGGCCGAGGCGGCCGTGCTCCGCGGCGACCCGCTTGGCCCGCTCTGCGGGGTGCCATTCTCGGTGAAAGACCTGGTAATCACCCGAGGCGTGCGGACGGCGTTCGGCTCGCGGATCTACGAGCACCACATTCCAGACGAGGACGCCCCGGTGGTGGAGCGCCTGTGCGCGGCCGGCGCCATCATGGTGGGGAAGACCACCACGCCGGAGTTCGGCTGGAAGGGCGCCACCGACTCCCCCCTCACCGGGATCAGCCGGAATCCGTGGGACCTCACGAAGACACCGGGCGGCTCCAGCGGCGGGGCGGCGGCGGCGGTGGCGGCCGGCCTGGCGCCTCTGGCGGTCGGAACGGACGGGGGAGGCTCGATTCGCATTCCGGCCAGCTTCTGCGGTGTCTTCGGCCTCAAGCCGACCTGCGGGCTGGTGCCCGTCTATCCCACGCCGAATACCGGGACGCTCTCGCACGTGGGACCCATGACGCGGAGCGTGCGGGACGCGGCCCCGATGCTCCAGGTGCTGGCGGGTCCGGACGATCGGGACCCGCTGTCGTTTCCGGCCACGGGGATCGACTTTACGGGTGGATTGGACGACGGGATCCGGGACCTGCGGGTGGCCTGGAGCCCGACCTTCGGGTATGCCAGGGTCGCTCCCGAGGTGCGCGTCCTGGCCGAGGCGGCGGCCGGACGCTTCCAGGATCTCGGCTGCCAGGTGGAGGAGGTGGAGCGGGTCTTCGCGGATCCCGATCCGATCTGGGCCCCCTTGTTCTACGCCGGAGTCGCCGCGCGTCTCGAACCGTTCCTGGC
>JAPLLC010000290.1 GCA_026387775.1 Candidatus Methylomirabilota bacterium
CGGGGTGGACGTCGAGAACGTGAAGACCATCAAGTACGATTTCCTCTGGGGCTCGAAGAACCGGGAGCGGATCATCAAGCGCTGGGCGGATCAGATCTTCACGCAGGCGCGGTGAGGCGAAGTATGCGGTCGCAGCCATCAGCCGTCTTGTAGTCCGACAGCTGATGGCTGACGGTTCCTGGAGAGTGCGCATGACCGTGACTCGCAATCCGGCATGTATGCTCGGTGGTCTCACTCTTCTGGCGACGACCACCGTCGTACCTTTCCTGTCTCGTCAAGGGCAGGTGCTTCCCATCGGACGAGACGATTTCGCGCTTACGCCGCTGGCCCTGACGGGCCAGTATCCCGGATTCTGGCTCCTGATCTTTCTGGCGGTGGTCTGGGTCGCGCTGGGGGTGATCTGGCGGGAGCGCCCGGATCGTCCGGCACTCTGGGGCGGATTGATCGGATGCCTCCTGGTCATCTGGCTGACGGTCACGGCCGGGGTCAAGCCTTACGCCTTTGGACTCGGAAGCCTCCTGGCCATGACCGTCTGCTTGCTGGTGCTGGCCAACGGTCTGTCCCGGGGTGGCTTTATCCGGGCGGACACCTTCGTGGCGGCGAGCATCCTGCTCCTGGGGTTCTTTGTCCTGCTCTTTATCATTTATCCCCTCCTCGCGGTCCTCCGACACAGCGTGATGGACGGTCAGGGTGCGTTTCATCCGAGCCTGTTTCTGGAGACCCTCCAGCGCTACAAGTCCTTCTGGCGCGTGCTGCGCAACAGTCTGGGGCTGGCCGTCTTTGTCGGGGTCGCCTCGACGCTGATCGGGCTGGCCTTCGCCTTGGCCGCCACGCGCTCCCGGTCTCGACTCACCGTCCTGCTCCGGGCCTTCTCGCTGCTGCCCATGATCACGCCTCCCTTCGTGGTGGGCCTCGCCATCATTCTGCTGTTCGGGCTGCAGGGACTCGTGACGAGCGTCCTGCTCGGGCTGAAGACCCGAGGGATCTTCGGGTTTCCCGGCGTCGCCCTGGCTCAGACCCTCTCCTTTGCCCCGGTGGCGTTCCTGGTGATTGCCAGCGTGGTCGAGTCGGTGAATCCCGCCTTGGAAGAGGCCAGCTTGACTCTGCGGGCGGGACCCTGGGGAACCTTCTGGAGGGTGACGCTGCCTCTCCTGCGCCCGGGGGTGGCGAACGCGTTTCTTCTCACCATCGTGGAGTCGCTGGCGGATTTCGGAAATCCGATCATCCTGGGTGGCGAGTTCGAGGTCCTCTCGACGGAGGTCTATTTCGCCATCATCGGGAGGTTCGACAAGACGCTGGCCGCGTCGCTGGGCATCGTCCTCTTGGCCGCCAGCCTAGTGACGTTCGCTCTGCAGCAGTATTGGCTCGGTCATCGCTCCTACGTCACGGTCACCGGCAAGCCGCCGTCGGGGAAGCCGCAGCCCCTCCCACGCGGGCTCGAGATCGGCCTCTTGAGCTTCTGCATAGCCTGGTGCGTCTTCACGCTGGCACTCTACGTTTTCGTCTTCTACGGGGGCTTTGTCGAGATCTGGGGGATCAATAACGCGTTCACGCTGCGACACTACCACCAGCTTCTGCGGGACGGCATGGACGCGCTGATCACCACGCTGATCCTGGCGGGCGTCTCCGCCCCGCTGACTGCCGCCGTCGGCATCCTGACCGCCTACCTGGTGGTGCGGCATAAGTTCCCGGGTCGTGGCTTGCTGGAGTTCACCTCCATGCTGTCCTTCGCGGTACCGGGGACGGTGATCGGCATCGGCTACATCCTGGCCTTCAACCAGCCGCCGCTCCTCTTGACCGGCGGGGCGGCCATTCTCGTCATCTCGTTCATCTTCCGAAACATGCCGGTGGGCATCCGGAGCGGTATCGCGGCGCTGGCCCAGATCGACAAGGCGCTGGAAGAGGCGTCGGTGACGCTGCGGGCCTCGTTTGCCACGACGCTCCGGCGAATCGTCCTGCCGCTGATCCGTCCGGCGATCATCTCGGCGCTGGTGTTCAGCTTCGTGCGATCCGTCACCGCCATCAGCGCCGTGGTCTTCCTGGTGAGCGCCAATTGGCAGCTCAGTACCAAGGTCATCCTGGACCAGGCCGAGAACGGCCGGTATGGCTTGGCCACGGCCTACAGCACGGTCCTGATCGTGATCATGGCGGCGGCGGTTGCGCTCATGTACCTGCTGGTGGGGAAGAAGGGCGCGGGGGGCGGGATTCAGAGTGGAGGCACGGCATGATGGAAGCGGTGAAGTCCCAGGCGGCGCGGGTCACCCTGGAGCACGTGAGCAAGCGGTTCGGCAAGACCGTGGCGGTGGATGACGTCAGCCTTCAGATCGAGCCGGGCTCGCTGGTCACGCTGCTCGGGCCGTCCGGCTGCGGGAAGACGACGATCCTGCGGATGGTCGCGGGTCTCGAAACGACCACCAACGGCCGGGTCTTCATCGGTGACGCGGAGGTCACCCACCTGCCCCCCAACGCCCGCGACGTCACCATGATGTTCCAGTCCTACGCGCTCTTCCCGCATCTCAGCGTCTTCGAGAACGTCGCGTACGGCCTGCGGGTGCTGCGGCGGCCGGAGGCGGAGCTGCGGAAGGCGGCGGAGGACGTCCTGGCGCTGGTCGGCATGGTCGGGATGGGGGAGCGGAGCCCCAACGCCCTCTCGGGCGGCCAGCAGCAGCGCGTCGCCCTGGCCCGGTCCCTGGTCATGCAGCCCAAGGTCCTGCTCTTCGACGAGCCCCTGTCCAACCTGGACGCCAAGCTGCGCAAGCGTATGCGCGAGGAGATTCGCCTGCTCCAGCAGCGGCTGGGGATCACGGCCATCTATGTGACCCACGACCAGGCCGAGGCGCTGGCCATCTCGGACAAGATCGTGGTCATCGAGAAGGGGCGGATCGTCCAGATCGGGTCCCCGCTGGAGCTGTATCGGAGCCCCGGCAACCGGTTCGTGGCGGAGTTCATCGGGGAAGCCAATTTCCTGCCGGCGCGGCTGGAGGGGATGGAAGACGGCCACGCCCGAGTCGTCATCGGTCCGCAGCGGCTCACCGTAGACAGCCCGCCCCTCCAGGCGGGTGCCGTCACGGTCCTGGCGCGCCCCGAAGCCATCCGGATCCGGACCCAGGGCGACGGCCTTTTCGGCACCATCCAGAAGGTCTCCTATCTCGGATCGTCCGCCGATTACACGGTCGAGACGGAGCTGGGCCCCGTCCTGATCACCGACTACGAGATGCAGGGTGGGGTCCTGCCCGCCGGCACCGCGGTCCGCCTGGAGTTTCTCCCGCACGGGGTTTACCCGCTGCCCGTGACATGATTACAAATTCTGTCCTGCCTCGAGAAGTCTGAAGCCCGCCGCTAGCGGCGGGCTTTTTCTGGTTTTTTCTTGTGGGGTGGCTCGCGCAGAATACGCCGCATCGTTGAGGCATGTGTTTTCCCGAGGTTTGGATCGCATGACGGACATCCGATTCGGAACCGACGGCTGGCGCGGGGTGATCGCGGACGACTTCACCTTCGCCAACGTCCGGCTGGCGGCGCGGGCCATCGCGCGACGGGTCCGCGCCGAAGCGGGCGGCGCATCCCCGCACGTTCTGGTGGGGTACGACACGCGGTTTCTCTCCCGGGAATTCGCCCAGGCCGCGGCCCAGACGATGGCGGCGGAGGGGGTGCGCGTGAGTCTGGCGGCGGCGTTTGCGCCGACGCCCGCCTTCTCCTACGCCGTGGTGCGGCTGCAGGCGGCCGGGGCGGTGGTGATCACCGCCAGCCACAATCCCGCCGAGTATAGCGGGGTGAAGTGCAAGGCCGCCTATGGCGGCTCCGCCCCGGTGTCCTTCACGCGAGGCGTGGAAGAGGAGATCGAGCGGATTGGAGCCGAGAGCCGAGGACCGAGAGCCGAGAGCAAATTCGAAATTCGAAATTCGAAATTCGAAATTGGTACCTTCGACGCCAGGGAGCCGTGGCTCGATCGGCTCGAGGAGCTGGTGCCCGTCGCGGCCATCGGGCGAAGCGGCATCCGGGTGGTGCTGGATGTGATGTACGGCGCGGGGCAGGGGCTCCTGGTGGAGCGGTTGCGGCGCGCGGGCTGTGCGGTGCGCGAACTCCACGGCGAGCTCAATCCGGGCTTTGGCGGCCTGCACCCGGAGCCGATTCCCGCCTACATGGGAGCCCTGGTTGCGGCGACGCAGGAGTGGCGGGGGCCCGGACCGTGCGTGGGCTTCGCCTTCGACGGCGACAGCGACCGCATCGCCCCGGTGGACGAAGACGGACGCGTCGTCACCCCGCATCAGGTCCTCGCGCTGCTCGTCCGGCACCTCGTCAGGAACCGTCGGGAGCGCGGAGCGGTCGTCAAGTCGGTCAATATCGGCCGCATGGTGGACCTGGAGGCGCAGGCGTTGGGGGTGCCGCTGGTCGTCACCCCGATCGGGTTCAAGTTCGTCGCCGCCGCCATGCGGGAGCAGGACGCCTTGGTCGGCGGAGAAGAGAGCGGCGGCTTCGCCGTGCGTGGCCACATCCCCGAGCGGGATCCGGGCCTGATCTGTCTGCTGCTGCTCGAGTGCATGGCGATGACCGGTAAGTCGCTCGGGACGCTGGTCCGCGAGATGGAGACCGAGTACGGACCGCATCGCTACGGCCGGACGGACCTGCGGCTGGCGACGCTGGCCGACCGGGACCGAGTGGTGGCGCGTCTGACCGGGGCGCCGCCGGCCGCGCTGCTGTCCGTCCCCCTCCTGCAAATGGACACCCGGGATGGGGTGAAGCTGATCCGAGCGGATCAGAGCTGGGTCATGCTGCGGGCCTCGGGGACGGAGCCGCTGCTGCGCATCTACGCCGAGGCGCCCACAGAGGACGAGGTGCGTGCGCTGCTGGACTGGGGACAACAACTTGCGGCGGAGAAAGGCTGAGGGCAGGATGCCGAAGCGGAAGGCGCAGGCCAGACTCCCCGGGGTGACCAGCCGGCCGATCGAGGAAGCCTGGCGCCCCTGGGGGAGCTTCCACACGCTCGAAGCGGGGCCGGGGTACAAGATCAAGCGGCTGGTGGTCCTGCCGGGGCAGCGATTGAGCCTGCAGCGGCATCGCCGCCGGGCCGAGCACTGGGTGGTGGTGGCCGGGACCGCAACGGTCGTCAACGGGATGCGCACTCTACGGCTGCGACCGCGCGCCTGTGTGGTGATTCCACGACAAGCCTGGCACCGGATCGAGAATAACGGACGGAGCGTCGTGGTGATCATCGAGGTGCAGCACGGGACGTATCTCGGCGAAGACGACATCGTCCGGAAGCAGGATGATTATGGGCGGATTGGAAAGAAATGACCAATGACCAATGACCAATGACAACTTGCCGATGACCAGCGCGGAAAGGGTCATTGGGATTTGGTCATTGGTCATTGTCTGGGTGCGGGTGATGGCGAGCCTAGCGCCGTTGCGGTGAGGACAAGAACGATGGATCGATTGTTTGTCGTGGTGTTGGCCGGGGGAAGCGAGGAGCGGTTCTGGCCCCTTTCGACGCCAAGCCATCCCAAGCAGTTTCCCTCCCTGCTGGAGGGGAAAAGCTTCTTCCAGTGCACGGTCGAGCGGGCGGCGGGCCTGGTGGGGCAGGACCGCGTCCTGGTGGCCACCCGGCGGGAACTCCTTCCCATCGTCCTGCAGCAGCTCCCCGGGTTTCCCCCGGAGAACTGCATCCTGGAACCGGTCGGGCGAGATACGGCGGCCTGCATCGGCCTGGCTGCGCTGGTGGTCGAAGGGCGCCTGCCGGGCGCGCGGATGCTCGTCGCGCCGTCGGATCACTTCATCTCGCCTTTTCACGCTTTCGAGGAGACGGTGCGGCAAGGGCTCCTGCTCCTGGACCGGCTGGACGGCCTGGTGACCCTGGGGATCCCGCCGACGGGTCCGGAGACGGGATACGGTTATATCCTGGCCGGGGACGCCGTTCCGGAGCATCCGGCGGCTCGGCGCTGCCAGCGGTTCACCGAGAAGCCCGACCGGACCACGGCGGAACGCTTCGTGGCCGACGGCCGGTACTACTGGAACAGCGGCATCTTCCTCTGGCGAGCCTCCACGTTCCTGCGGGCGGTGGCCCGGCACCTCCCCGAGCACTGGCAACGCCTGCAGGAGATTCGCCCTGCCCTGGGCGGTGACGACGAGGTCGCCACCCTGGATCGAGTGTTTCCGCAGATGCCCCGGATCTCGGTCGACGTCGGCATCCTGGAGCGGGCCGAGGAGGTGTACATGATCCCGGCCACCTTCGCCTGGGACGACGTGGGGGCCTGGAGCGCCCTGGGGCGGATCCTCCCCAAGGACGAGTGCGGGAACGCGGTGATCGGCCGCCATGCGGGGCGCGACAGCTACGGGTGCGTGGTGTACGGGACGACGCGTCCCATCGGGACGATCGGGCTTCGGGATATCGTGGTGGTGGAGACCCCCGACGGCATCCTGGTCTGTCCGAAGGATCGGGCGCAGGAGGTCAAGGAGTTGGTGCGGATGCTGCGGGAAAACCAGACATGAATGTCTCGGTGATCGGGACGGGCTATGTGGGGCTGGTGACCGGGACCTGCCTGGCAGAGATCGGCCACCAGGTCGTCTGCATGGATGACAACCCGGCCAAGATCGAGGTGTTGCTCCAGGGGCGGATGCCCATCTACGAGCCGTACCTGGATCAACTGGTGGCGCGCAACATCCGGAACGGCCGCCTGCGCTTCACGACGGACGCGGCCGAGGCGGCCCGCGAGGCGGCGGTGATCTTCATCTGCGTGAACACGCCGCCGCGCCCGGACGGTGAGGCCGACCTCACGTATGTGGAACTTGCGACGCGCCGGATCGCAGAGCACGCCACGCGGGACACCATCATCACGGAAAAGTCCACGGTCCCGGTGCAGACGGGGCAGTGGATCGAGAAGACCCTGGCGATCTACAAGAAGCGGCCGGGGATCACCTTCGACGTCGCCTCCAACCCGGAGTTCACGCGGGAGGGGATGGCGGTGGAGGACTTCCTCCACCCCGACCGGATCGTCGTGGGGGTCTCCAGCCCCCGGGCGGAGGCGGCGCTGCGCGAGCTCTATGCCCCCATCGTGGAGGGGCGGTTTCCCTGTCCCATCCACCCTGAGTGCCGCGTGGACCGGGCCGTTCCATTCCTGGTCACGGATATCGCCAGCGCCGAGCTGATCAAGCACGCCTCGAACTCCTTTCTGGCCATGAAGATCTCCTTCGCCAACGCCGTGGCGGATGTGTGCGAGGCGGCGGGTGCGGACATCCTCCAGGTGGTCAAGGGGGTCGGTCTGGACAAGCGAATCGGCCGGGCCTTCCTGAACGCCGGGATCGGGTTCGGCGGCTCGTGCTTCCCCAAGGACCTGAGGGCGTTCGTCAAGATCGCGGAAAAGAGCGGCTATGATTTCACCCTGCTGAAAGAGGTGGGGCGACTGAACGTGGCGCGGCGCGAACTGGTGGTGGAGAAGCTGAAGCGCGCCCTGTGGATCCTGACGGGGAAGAAGATCGGGCTCCTGGGGCTGGCCTTCAAACCCAACACCGACGACATCCGGGAAGCCCCGGCGCTGGCCATCGCCAGACGGCTGATCGAGGAGGGGGCTTTCGTGCAAGGCTACGACCCGCAGGCGGCGGCCAAGGCGAAAGAGGCTGTCCCGGACCTCGCCATCTGCTCGGATCCCTACGCGGTGGCGGAACAGGCGGAAGCGGTGGTGCTCTGCACCGAGTGGCCGGAATTCGCGGCCCTGGATTTCGGACGCCTGAAGGCGACCATGGTCCGTCCCCTCATCCTGGACGGGCGGAACGCCCTGGATCGAGAGAAGCTGACCGCTCTGGGGTTCGAATATATCGGAATCGGCCGCGGACAGGGCGGCACGAGGGAAAGGGCATGAGTCGCCCCCCGCGCACCCTGGTGACCGGCGGCGCCGGCTTTCTCGGCTCGCACCTCTGCGACCGGCTGCTCCGGGAAGGCCACGAGGTGATCTGCGCCGACAACCTGATCACCGGAAGCCTGAAGAACATCGCCCACCTCTTCGGCCAGGAGGGATTTCGCTTCCTCAAGCAGGACGTGACCGAATACCTCTACATCGAGGGGCCGGTAGAGTACATCCTGCACTTCGCCTCGCCCGCCAGCCCGGTGGATTACCTGCGCCTTCCGATCCAGACCCTGAAGGTCGGCTCGCTGGGCACGCACAAGGCGCTGGGGTTGGCCAAGGCAAAGAGGGCGCGGCTGCTGCTGGCTTCCACCTCGGAAGTGTACGGCGATCCGCAAGTCCACCCACAGCCGGAGAGCTACTGGGGCCACGTGAATCCGGTGGGGCCCCGCGGGGTGTATGACGAGGCGAAGCGATTCGCCGAGGCGATGACCATGGCCTACCACCGCTATCACGGGGTGGAGACCCGGATCGCCCGGATCTTCAACACGTTCGGGCCGCGCATGCGTCCCAACGACGGCCGGGTGGTATCGAATTTCCTGATCCAGGCCCTGGAGGGGAATCCCCTCACGGTGTACGGGGACGGGCGGCAGACCCGGAGCTTCTGCTACGTCTCGGACCTGGTGGACGGGCTGTTCCGCCTGCTCATGTCCGCCGAGGGTGAGCCGGTGAATCTCGGGAATCCCGCCGAGCGGACCATCCGCGATCTGGTGGCCGCCATCGAAAAGATCCTCGGGCGTTCCTTGCCGGTCACGTACAACCCGCTGCCCCAGGACGATCCCCGGGTGCGGCAGCCGGACATCACCCGGGCCCGGACGCTGCTTGGCTGGGAACCCAAGGTGGAGCTGGAGATCGGCCTGCGCGAGACGATCGACTACTTCCGGGGACAGCCAGACATCGGAGGGGAAGGCCGCGTTGCCGCCCCGCCGGCCTGACGTTCGCGTCATTCGAGAGAGATTTGCGACGGCGGCGAGGGTCGTGGCCCTTGCCGCCGTCGCCGTTGATCCGCTCCTTTCGCCCTGCGCCGGATCGGGGAGTTGCCGGTTGAATTTTGCACGGAAGTGCGATACCGTGGCCGATGATCTTATGAGGATTTAGCGCGTGAAAACTCCCCGAAGACTGTTCCGGTATCTGGAGCGATTCCCCACGAGCCGCGTCCTCGTCCTCGGCGATGTGATGGTGGATGAGTACGTGTGGGGGACGGTTTCGCGAATCTCGCCCGAGGCCCCGGTTCCGGTCGTTGCCGTCCGCTCGGAGAGCCTGAAGATCGGCGGGGCCGGGAACGTCGCGGTGAACATCGCCACGCTGGGGGGTCGGGTCGAGGTCGTGGGGGTGGTCGGGGACGATGCCGCCGCCCTGCGCCTGACGCATGAGCTGGAACGGATAGGGGTCAAGGCGGACGGCCTCGTCGTGGATGACACGCGGCCGACGACGGTCAAGAGCCGGGTCGTGGCCGGCAGCCAGCACGTGGTCCGGTTCGACCGGGAGAGCGACGCTCCCATCGGCCCGGCGGTCCGGACCCGCGTGATACAGGAGGTGCGGGAACGCCTGCCCAAGGCGGACGTCCTCCTCATCTCGGACTACGCCAAGGGAATGATCGGGCCGCATCTGACGCGCGAGGTGCTCCGGCTGGCGTCGCGCCTCAAGAAGTTCGTGGCGGTGGACCCCAAGGTCCAGCACGTCCCGCTGTTTCGGGGTGTCACGGTGATCGCCCCCAATCATCACGAGGCGGCCGCGTCCGCCCGGATCCTGATCCGGGAGGAGGCGGACCTCCTGCGCGTGGGGGAGCGGCTGCTCAGGCGCCTCAAGGCGCGGGCGGTCCTGATCACGCGGGGTGAGCAGGGGATGTCGCTCTTTGAGGCGGGCCGTCCGGTGACCCACATCCCCACCTTCGCGCGCGAGGTGTACGACGTGACGGGGGCGGGGGACACCGTGATGGCCGCCCTGGCTCTGGCCCTGGCGTCGGGCGCTTCGATGCGCGACGCGGCGGTGCTTGCGAACTACGCGGCCGGGGTGGTGGTCGGGAAGCGGGGCACGGCCACGGTGAGCCGCGCCGAGCTTTCCCGGGCGCTCGAGGACGGACAGTCGTCCCAATGAAACATCGGATGAAACACCGACAACCGACAACCGACAACCGGCCGCTGATGTCTCCCATTGTCCGGTTTCCCATTGTCGGTTGTCCGTTTTGCATTGGAACCGTTGGCTTACCGAAGACGGTTCAGCACGCGCCGGATCAGGGGGTAATGTGAGCGTACGGATTATCGGGATCATCCCGGCCCGCTACGAGTCCAGCCGCTTTCCCGGCAAGCCGCTGGCCGACCTGGGCGGCAAGCCCATGATCCAGCACGTGGTGGAGCGCGCCTCGCGCGCCGCGCTGCTCGACGAGGTCCTGGTTGCCACCGACGACCGCCGGATCCTGGAGGCGGTGCAGGCGTTCGGCGGCAGGGCGAGGCTGACGTCGCCGGCCCACCCGTCGGGGACGGACCGGATCGCCGAGGTCGTGCGGGACCTTCCCTGCGACCTGGTGGTGAACATCCAGGGGGACGAGCCGCTCCTGGATGCGACGGTGATCGATCAGACCGTGGAGCCGCTCACCCGGGACGCCTCCATCGCCATGGGAACCGTGGCGCGCCCGATGGGAGCGGACGAGGCGGCGGACCCCAGCAAGGTGAAGGTCGTACTGGACCGCCAGGGGTTCGCGCTCTATTTCTCCCGTGCGCGCATCCCCTACATCCGGGACCGCGTCCCGGCCGGGATAGAGCGGCCCTATCTGCTCCATATGGGGCTGTATGTCTACCGGCGGGAGACGTTGCTCCATCTGGCGTCGCTTCCGCCGACCCCGGTGGAGCAGAGCGAGCGTCTGGAGCAGCTCCGGGCCCTGGAGCACGGGATCCGGATTCGCGTGGTGATCACAGAGCACGACAGCTTCGGCGTGGACACGCCGGCCGACCTGGAGCGGGTGCGGCGCCTGATGGCGAATGCCCAATGAGATGGCGAATGGCCAATGACCAATGACCATTGCAGAAATCGCCGTTGGTCATTGGGATTTGGTTATTGGTCATTGTTGAGAGATCACTGACCTATAGGTGGGGGGTGTTATGGCGACCAAGTTCATCTTCGTGACCGGCGGCGTGGTGTCCTCCCTGGGGAAGGGGCTGGCTGCCGCCTCCCTCGGCAGCCTGCTGGAGAGCCGGGGATTCAAGGTCACGCTGCTCAAGTGCGATCCGTACATCAACGTGGACCCCGGCACCATGAGCCCCTTCCAGCACGGTGAGGTCTTCGTCACCGATGACGGGGCGGAGACGGACCTGGACCTCGGTCACTACGAGCGGTTCACCGAGGCGCGGCTGACCAAGGACAACAACATCACCACGGGTCAGATCTACTTCTCCGTGATCACCAAGGAGCGCCGGGGCGACTACCTGGGAGGGACCGTCCAGGTCATCCCTCACATCACGGATGAGATCAAGCGGGGCATCCTCCGGGTGGCGAAGGATATCGACGTCGTCATCGTGGAGGTGGGCGGCACGGTGGGCGACATCGAGAGCCTGCCGTTTCTGGAGGCGATCCGCCAGCTCAAGGTGGACGTGGGGCGCGAGAACACCCTGTATGTGCATCTCACGCTGGTGCCGTACATCAGCGCCGCCGGTGAGCTGAAGTCCAAGCCCACCCAGCACTCGGTCAAGGAGCTGCTGGAGATCGGGATCCAGCCCGATATCCTCCTGTGCCGCGCCGATCGCGACCTGCCCAAGGAGATGAAAAAGAAGATCGCCCTCTTCTGCAACGTGTCGGAGAAGGCGGTCATCACGGCGCGGGACGTGAGCACCATCTACGAAGTCCCCCTCGCGTTCCACCGGGAGGGACTGGACGGGCTGGTGATGCAGATGCTCGGCCTGCCGGAGCGGGACCAGGACCTGTCGGCCTGGGAGCGGATCGTGGCCACGCAGCGCAGTCCCGCCCGACGGGTCACCATCGCGGTGGTGGGGAAGTATGTGGAGCTGCGCGACGCCTACAAGAGCCTGTTCGAGGCCATCACGCACGGCGGCATCGCCAACGACTGCGCCGTGACCATCAAGGCCGTGGATGCCGAGAAGATCGAGCGGGATGGTCCCAAGGAGCACCTCCACGACGTGGCCGGCGTGCTGGTGCCGGGTGGCTTCGGGGGGCGAGGGATCGAGGGGAAGATCGCCGCCATCACCTATGCCCGGGAGGAGCTGGTTCCCTTCTTCGGCATCTGTCTGGGGATGCAGTGCGCGGTGATCGAGTTTGCACGCAACCTCTGCGGCCTGGCTGGTGCCAACAGTCGGGAGTTTGACCCGCACACGCCGCACCCGGTGATCGACCTGCTGCCCGACCAGCGCGCGATCACCAACCTGGGGGGGACCATGCGCCTCGGGGCGTATCGCTGCCGGCTGGCGCCGTCCTCCAAGGCCGGCCTCGCCTACGATATGGCGGAGATCTCGGAGCGGCACCGGCACCGGTATGAGGTCAACAACGAGCACCGGGACATCCTGAGCCGGCAGGGTCTCGTGTTCAGCGGCTTTTCCCCCGATGGGAATCTGGTGGAGATGGTGGAGCTCCCCGATCATCCGTGGTTCGTGGGGGGCCAGTTTCACCCGGAGTTCAAGTCCCGCCCCCGCCGTCCTCACCCGCTCTTTCGGGAATTCATCCGGGCGTCCCTGGCGTATCAGACGGCCAACCAGAAGTCGCATCCGCAGGATGCCAATGAACAATGAGAAACTGACAACTGATAACCGGTCAACCGAGTTGGCCATTGACCGGTTTCCCATTGTCCGTTGTCCGTCTTGCATTCTCCCTCCGGTCTCCTTCGACGCGGCGAGCCGGATCTTCCGCGGGCGGCGCGCGGCCGCGCGCCGGGCGGAGGCGCGCGCGGAATCTCCCGGGAGCATGCGGTGAAGGAGTACCTCCGGCTGATGCGGTACGTCGTGCCGTACCGGGGGCGGATCACCGTCTCGGTCGGCTGTCTCCTGATCGCCTCGCTCCTGAATGCGGTCTCCGTCGCCTCGCTCCAGCCGGCCTTCGACGGCCTGCTGGGGACCGAGGGTAATCGGCAGATGCTGAGCGTCCCGTCGGCGCTCCAGCCCTGGATCGGCGACTGGGTGCGCTCGGCCCAGGCGTTCATCCGGGCTCACCAGATGAGCGTGCTCACCTTCCTGGCGTGGTTCCTCCTCGCGGTGCTCGTCCTCAAGGCGGTGATCAACTACTTCAGCGTCATCCTGATGCGGGACGTGACCGAGCGGGTGATGACGGACATCCGGGACAAGGTGTACGACCACCTCCACACCCTCTCGCTGGGATTCTTCATGCGGCACAACACGGGAGAGATCGTCTCCCGCGTCACGAACGACGTGGATGCGGTGGGCGGCGCCGTGACCGACATCTTCCGCAACGCGCTGCGGGAGCCGTTCACCATCGTGGGGCTGGTGGGGCTGCTCTTCGGCCTCCACTGGAAGCTGGCCCTGGTGTCCCTGGTGATCTTTCCCATGACGGTGGTCCCGATCGTCAAGTTCGGGAAGAAGATCCGCCGCCGGAGCACCCGGGTGCTGGAGCGGCGGGCGGAGCTGGCCACCCTCCTGCAAGAGGGGATCACCGGGGTACGGATCGTGCAGGCCTTCGGGATGGAGGCGTACGAGCAGAAGCGATTTCAGGCCAAGAACCTAGAGCTGTACCAGGCGGTCATGCGGATCGCCCGCGTGGACTCGCTCTCGATCCCGGTCATGGAGATCCTGGAGGCGGTGGGGATCGTGGTGGCGGTCTGGCTGGGGGGCTACTTCGTCGTCCACGGAGACCTCACCCCCGGGGCCTTCATGGGCTTTCTGGGGGCGCTGGCCTCAATGTATGTCCCCATCAAGCGGCTCAGCGCGGTGAACAACAACATCCAGCGCGGCATGGGGGGGGCGCGGCGGGTCTTCGAGATCCTCGACCAGCAGCCCGAAGTGGCCGAGCGAGCGGGAGCCCGCGTCCTGCCGCCGGTCCGAGAGCGGGTGCGCTTCGAGCACGTCGGCTTCGGCTACGAGCCGAGCCGACACATCCTGCGCGACGTCAACTTCGAGGCCAAGATAGGGGAGGTTGTGGCCATCGTGGGGGCGAGCGGGGCGGGCAAGAGCACGCTGGTGAACCTGCTGCCGCGCTTCTTCGACGTCACGGAGGGCCGCATCCTCTTTGACGGGGTGGATCTCCGGGAGGTGACCCTGCACTCGCTGCGCGCTCAGATCGGGATGGTGACGCAGGAGACCATTCTCTTCGACGACACGTTCGCCAACAACATCGCCTATGGCCAGCCCAGGGGCCAGGGCGATGCGGAGATCCGCGAGGCGGCGCGGCTCGCCAACGCCGACGAATTCATCCTCGCCCTCCCCGACGGATACGCCACGCGGATCGGGGAGAAGGGAGTGCGGCTCTCGGGCGGGCAGCGGCAGCGGATCGCGATCGCCAGGGCGATCCTGAAGAATCCGCCCATCCTGATCCTGGACGAGGCCACCTCGGCCCTGGACGCCGAATCGGAGGCGCTGGTCCAGGAGGCCCTGGAGCGCCTGATGCGGAACCGGACCACCTTCGTGATCGCCCACCGGCTATCCACCGTGATCCAGGCGGACCGGATCGTGGTGCTGGAGGGCGGACACCTGGCGGAGGCGGGAACCCATCCCGAGCTGATGGCCGCGCGCGGGACCTACTTCCGGCTCTACCAGAATCAGTTCGAGGGGACGTGAGGTCATGGCGCGAGGCTCTTCGCCGGAGCGCGTCCTCTGCATCAAGCTGAAGCACATCGGGGATGTGCTGCTGATGACCCCGACCATCCGCGCGATCCGCCTGGCGTGGCCTGCTTGCGGGATCGCGGCCCTCGTGCCCCGCGGGATCGAGGGAGTGCTACAGGGAAACCCCGACCTCGAGGCGATTCTCACCCTCGACCGGAGGGCGGGCCTGGCGGGCGCCAGGCGGACCATCCGTGCCGTGCGCGGGTATGGACCCGATCTGGTCCTGGAGATGGGAGGAGGGGACCGCGAGGCGCTGCTGGGCTGGCTGTCCGGTGCCCGGATGCGTGTGGGCTATACGCCGAGCGGCTCCGGAGGCTGGCGGCGGGCGCTGCTCAGCCGGACCATCCCCTGGAACGGCAACCAGCACATGGTGGAGACGAACCTGGACCTGGTCCGGGCCTGCGGGATCGCCGCCGCCGGCTGCCGGCCGGTGCTGGCGGTCCAGCCGGAGGCGCGGGCGCGGATGGCGGGGCGGCTCGCGGCGGCCGGCCTCGCGCCGGGACAGCCCCTGGTCGTCCTCCACGCGGTTTCGCGCTGGCTCTTCAAGGCGTGGCCGGAGGCGGGGTGTGCGACCGTGCTCGCCCACCTGACGCGACGCGGGATCGCGGTGGCGGTCACCAGCGGCCCCGAGGCGCGCGAGGCGGAAGCGGCCAAGCGTGTGCTGTCCCGCGCGGCCGCACCGGCGATCGACCTGGTCGGCCAGACCTCCCTCGCCGAGCTGGCGGCCGTCTTGGAGCGGGCGACGCTCTTCCTGGGGGTGGACTCGGCGCCGATGCACATGGCCGCCGCCCTGGGGGTGCCCGTGGTGGCCCTCTTCGGCCCCTCCGGCGAGAAGAGCTGGGGACCGTGGGGGGAAGGGCACGTGGTCTTGACCAGCCCCTATCTCTGTCGCCCCTGCGGCAAGGACGGCTGTCTGAGCAGCAAGAAGAGCGACTGTCTGGAAGCCATCTCGCCCCAGGCGGTGCTCGCGGCGGTGGAGCCGCTGCTCTTGCGCGGCGCGGCCGCGGGCGGGAAGGGGTAAATGCGATCGTCCGTGTCGGTTGCGATCATCGCCCTGAATGAAGAGAAGAAGATCCGCGCCTGTCTGGAGAGCGTGCGCTGGGCGAATGAGATCGTCCTCTGCGACTCCGGGAGCGAGGACCGCACGCTGGAGAGCGCGCGGGAACAGGGTGCCCGGATCTACCAGGACGCCTGGCGCGGCTTCTCCGGCCACAAGAACCTGGCGCTCACGCGGTGCACGCATCCCTGGGCCTTGGTCCTCGACGCGGACGAGCGGGTGACGCCCGCCCTCCAAGAGGAGATCGAGCGGATCTTGGGCGACCCCGAGGCGCTGGACGGGTATCTGATTCCCCGGCGGAACTACTTCCTGGGGCAGTGGGTCAGCCGCTGCGGATGGTATCCCGACGAGTCGATCCGCCTGTTCCGGCGCGACCGCGGCCGCTTCGCGGAGCGGGCGGTTCACGAGGCGGTCGTGGTGGATGGGCGCGTGGGGCGTCTCACGGCCCCCCTGGATCATTTCACGTATGATTCGATCGGCGACTATCTCCGGCGCATGGATCGGTACTCGACCCTGGCCGCGGAGGAGCTGCGGCGCGGCGGACGATCCGTCTGTCTGTTCGACCTGATCGGCCGCCCCGCCTGGACCTTCGTCCGTATGCTCCTGGTGCAGCGCGGCTGGCGGGAGGGGTGGCGCGGGGTGATCCTCTCCGGCCTCTACGCCTGCTACGTTTTCAGCAAGTACGCGAAGCTCTGGGAGTTGCGGGACGCGGGGCGCGGGCCGCGAGGGGCGAGCCACGAGCCGAGAGCCGAGAGCGGAGAGCCGAAGGGGAAGAGCCGAGAACCGGGAGCCACGAGCCGCGAGACGCGAGACGAGAGGCGTGGGGTGGGCGCTTGATGGGCGGGGAGGGCGGGACGATCTTTCACGCGGAGGCCTCCTCCGGGTGGGGGGGGCAGGAGCGTCGGATCCTGGCGGAGCTCGACGGCCTGGCCGGGCGGGGCTACCGGACCGGCCTCATCTGCGAGCCGGGCGCGCCGATCGGGGATCGGGCCCGCGCGCTGGGGCGGCCGGTGCACACTGTCCGGTTTCGATGGAGCGCGGACCCGGCCGCCATTCGTCGAGTGGCCGGGATTCTCCGCCGCCAGCGGGTCGATGTCCTGGGGACCCACAGCTCTCTGGACGCCTGGGTGGGGGGGATCGCGGCCCGCCTGTGCGGCGTGCCGGTGGTTCGCACCCGACACCTGGACCTTCCGCTCCAGCGGAACCCCGTCTCGCGGGCGGTCTATCGGCTGCTGGCGGATGTCATCGTGGTGACGGGGGCCTCCGGCGCCGCCCGGCTGGTGGCCGAGTCGGGGGTGTCGCCAACGCGAGTGCAGGTGGTGCCTACCGGGGTCGATCTCACCCGCTTCGACCCGGGCAGCGCGGACGGGCGCCGCATCCGGGGCGAGCTCGGGATTCCCTCAGGGGCTCCCGTGGTGGGGACGATCGGCGTCCTGCGAGCCCTGAAGGGTCCCGAGGTCTTTCTGCGCGGCTGCCGGGTCATCCTGGACCGGATTCCGGCGGTGCGGTTCCTGATGGCGGGGGATGGCCCCCTGCGGCGCGAAGTCCGCGACCTGCAAGAGAAGCTGGGGCTTGCCGAGGCGATGCACCTGCTCGGCCATCGGGAGGATGTTCCCGACGTGATGGCCGCCCTTGACGTCTTCGTGTCGTCGTCCTTGGGGGGCGAGATCAATCCCCAGGCGATCTCGCAGGCGATGGCGATGGGGATCCCCGTCGTGGCCAGCGCCCTTCCCGGGATGCGGGAGCAGGCCCGCGAAGGCGAGACCGCCCTGCTCTTCCCGCCCGGAAATGCGGGGGCCATGGCGGAGGCCGTCTGCCGGCTGCTGGCGGATGAGGCGGCGCGTCGCAGACTGGCGGAACGCGCCCGGGCGGAAGTATGCGAGGCCTACACGCTGGAGAGAATGCTGGATCGGATGGAGCGCATCTATCTGGACGAGATGGCGCGATACCGTGGAGGGTCCGCGGGGCGGACCGCCCCCCGGGCCGCCGATCCCGGGGAGGCCGTTCGCCGATGACGCATCCCGCGGCAACGCCCGGAGCCGGAGGCGAAAGCAATGCGGGCCGGCGCGTCCTCGACCTCGGCTGCGGCGCGCACAAGCAGCCGGGGGCGATCGGGGCGGACCGCAACCCGGCCAGCCAGGCCGATCTGTTGTGCGACCTCGACCGCTTGCCGTACCCATTCCGGGACGACCGCTTCGACGAGGTCCATCTGCACCACGTGATCGAGCATCTCGCGGATGTGGTGGCGGTGACGGCCGAGGTCTGGCGGATCGCCCGCCACGGGGCCTCCGTCTTCGTCCACACGCCGCACTTCTCGTCGATCCACTCCTACACCGATCCCGGCCACCGACAGCGGCTGGCCCGCGGCTCCTTCGATCAGGTGCGCAAAGACCTGCCGCCCGGTCGGCGCATCGAGGTGGTCCGAAAGGAGATCCGTTTTCACCCGGGCTATTTCTGGTCGTGGCCGGCGCGCCTGATCTACAAGATCACGCCGAACAAGTACGAGAAATTCTTCGCCTTCCTTTTCCCGGCGCGGGAGCTGTTCTACGAGCTGCGCATCGTGAAAGAGGGGAGCCGAGAGCGGAGAGCCGAGAGCGGAGAGCCGAGAGCGGAGAGCCGAGAGCGGAGAGCCGAGAGCGGAGAGCTGAGAGCGGAGAGCTGAGAGGCGAGAGCCGAGAAGGGTGAGGGGGCGGTGCGGATCGGATGCTACACGTTCAGCTTTCTGCCGACGGTGGGCGGGGCGGAGCTCTTGCTCCACGGGCTGGCGGACTCGCTGGTGGAGCGCGGGCACGCGGTGACGGTGTGGGCGCCGCAGGTGCGAGGGAAGGACAACCGCGTGGTCGGACGGTATCGCCTGCGGCGATACGGGCGGCCCTCCTCCAAGCGATTCGGCGCGCGCCAGACGCTGCCGAGGCTTCTGCTGGAGACCTGGGGCCAGCGGCTGGACGTCCTGCACTGCCACGGGGCCTATCCCGCGGGGTATGTGGGGGCCGCCTTCAAGCGGCTCACCGGGACGCCCATGCTGATCCGGCCGCACGGCGCCGACATCCTGCCGGGCGAGTGGATCGACCGGGATCCGCGCCTGGCGGCTCGGATGCGGGATACGCTCCGGATGGCCGATGCGGTGGTGGCCCAGGGAGAGTTCCTGGCCGAGCGGATGCGCGCCCTGGGCGTCCCGGCGGGGCGGCTCCACGTGATCTGCAACGGAGTGCGCCTTCCGGAGGCGACCTCCCGATCTACACCCGAGGCGGCGTCGGTCGTCGCCATGGGGAGCCTGACGCCGAAGAAGGGTTTCGACGTCCTGCTCCAGGCGTTCCGTCTGGTCCTGCAGCGGCTGCCCCAGGCGCGCCTGACCATCGCCGGGGAGGGCCCGGAGGGACCGCGGCTGCGTGAGCTGGCCTCGTCGCTGGGCCTCACGGAGGCAGTTCTGTTCGCCGGCCTCGTCACGGGGGACGCCAAGGCGGACCTCTTCGCCCGGGCGCGCCTCTTCGTGTCCTCGGCGCGGCGGGAGCCGTTCGCCAACGCCAACCTGGAGGCCATGGCGATGGGCAAGCCGATGATCGCCACCCGGGTGGGCGGCAACCCGGAGATGGTCGAGGACGGGGTGAGCGGCCTCCTGGTCGAGCCGGAGGACCCCGACGGGCTGGCGGCGGCCATCGTCCGACTGCTGGATGAGCCCGAGCGGGCCGAGGCGATGGGGCGGGCGGCCCGCCGGCGGGCCGAGGGATTCTCCTGGGGGCGGATGGTGGACTGCTACGAGGCGCTGTACCGGGAGCTCGGCGCCAGCCGGGGGAGGGGCTGAGCCGTGTGCGGGATCGCGGGGAAAGTGCACACGGATCGCGCCCGGCGCGTGGAGCCGGCATTGCTCCGGCGGATGACGGCCGCCATCGCCCACCGGGGGCCGGACGACGAGCAGGCGTACCTGGAAGGCCGGGTGGGTCTGGGGATCCGGCGGCTCTCCATCATCGATCTCGCGGGAGGGCGCCAGCCGATCTCCAACGAAGACCGGTCGGTCTGGATCGTCTTCAACGGGGAGATCTATAACTATCGCCAGCTCCGGGAGGAGGTGCTGGCGGCCGGGCACGTCTTGCGGACCCGCTCCGACACCGAGGTGATCGTCCACCTCTACGAAGAGCTGGGTCCGGGCTGTCTGGACCGGCTTCGCGGGATGTTCGCCATCGCGCTCTGGGATGCGCCCCGCGAGCGATTGCTCCTCGCCCGCGACCGGCTGGGGAAGAAGCCGCTGCTCTATGCCAGCCTCCCCGAGGGGCTGACCTTCGCGTCGGAATTCGGCGCCCTGCTGCAGGACGCCGCCATCCCGCGCGAGATCGATCCGGGGGCGCTGGATGCCTTCCTCCGCTGTCAGGCCGTCCCGTCGCCCCGCACCATCTACCGGGCGGTCCGGAAGCTCCCCCCGGGACACCTGCTCACCTGGGAGAAGGGCGAGGCGCGGGTGGAGCGGTTCTGGTCGCTCCGCTTCCAGCCGAAGACGCAGGCCCCGCTGCCGGAGATCCGCGGGCGCGTGCGCGAACTCTTGGACGAGAGCGTCCGGCTGCGGCTGGAGAGCGACGTCCCCGTGGGTGTCCTCTTGAGCGGGGGGATCGACTCCACGGCGGTGGCGGCGCTGATGGCCCGACACCTGGACCGGCCCGTGCAGACCTTCTCGGTCGGCTTCGAGGAGGCGGGTTACAGCGAACTGCCCGCGGCGCGCCGGATGGCCGAGCGGATCGGCGCCCAGCACCACGAGGCGGTGGTGAAGCTGGACGTCGCCGCGATCTTGCCGGTCCTGGCCCGCCACTACGGGGAGCCGTTCGCCGACAAGTCGGCGGTCCCCACGTATGCCGTGACGAAGATGGCGGGGCAAGCGCTCAAGGTCGTGCTCTCGGGGGACGGAGGAGACGAGGCTTTTGCCGGCTACCAGCGCTACCTGGCCGCGCCGCTCTTCGGGTGGAAGTCGGGCGCGGCCGGGAGACGTCGGCTGGGGGAGGAATGGCTGCGGCGGGCGCTCTCGCTCAGCAGCGGATCGGTGACGGGTCGTTTCTCGCGCCGCTGCGCCGAGGCCGTCGCGCCCCCGGCGCGGTCCGTCCTGTTTCCGGAGTTCTTCCCCGGCTACCGCCTGGCCGCTCTCTACCGCGAAGCGGTGGGCAGGCAGGTCGCCACCGCCTGGGAGGAGGAGATCCTCGGGCGCTGGCGGGCCCTTTCCCCGGCGCTCGACGACCTGGACGCGGCGCTCGCGCTGGACTACGGCCTGTACCTCCCGGAGACGCTGCTGGTCAAGATGGACATCGCCAGCATGGCCAACTCGCTGGAGGTCCGGTCGCCCTTTCTGGACCATGTCCTCCTGGAGTACGCGGCCATCATCCCCGGGGGGCTCAAGCTGGCCGGGGGGATCGGCAAGGCGCTCCTGCGGGAGAGCGTCCGCGATCTCCTTCCGCCGGAGATCCTGGGCGGGCCCAAGCGAGGCTTCTCCGCCCCGGTGGCCGCCTGGCTGCGGGGGCCGCTCAAGGGGTATGCCGAGGCGCTGCTGCTCCGCGGGGCGCGCGGTCTGCCGGAGTTCTTCCGGCCGGCGGCGGTCCGGTCCCTCTGGGAGGCGCATCAGTCGGGGCGGGAGAACCACGCCATGCGTCTCTGGGCGCTGCTGGTGTTCGAGGTCTGGTTCCGCCTGTGGATGGATGGCGACGGGATGGATGGCCGTGTGGCGTGAGATGGGGCGCTCCCTGGGACGGGTCTGGAAAGGGGGCGTGCTGCGGGGGCTGCAGACGGCGTGCCGGGTCGCGGTGGCGATCCGGCCGCTGCCGCGAGTCGAGGGGAAGCCGCCGGTCCCGCGCTCGGTGGTGGTCTTCAGCACGGCGGGGATCGGCGACACGCTCTCGGACACGCCCGCCATCCGGGCGCTGCGGGAGAGCTTCCCCGACTGTCGCATCACGGCGGTGGTGCACCGCCGCCGGCGCGCCGTCCTGGAGGGGAACCCCTGCATCGACCGCCTCGTCCCGCATGCCAAGGGGCCGGTCCGGTTCTGGCGCACGCTGCGAGCGATCCGGCAGGGGCGGCCGGACACCGCGGTGACGCTGCGGGCCAACGATCACGATCCAGACGTCTGGCCGCTGGCCTACCTGTCCGGCGCCCGCGTCATCGCGAGCCGGCCGGCCATGACACGCTTCCCGTTCCTGGTCAACCTCCCGGTCGCGGTGCCGGACTGGGTGGACCGCCCGGGGGTGGAGCAGACGCTGGAGATCGTCCGGGCGCTGGGGGCCGACACGGTGGACCCGCGGATGGACTTCGTCGTGCCGGAGGCGGCGCGCCGCCGGGTGGACGAGATCCTACGAGAACATCAGCTCGCGGGGAGGCCGCTGGTGGCGATGCAGGTCCACGTGAGTCCTCGACTGGCATTCCGCGACTGGCCGGCGGCCTACTTCGCGGCGCTGGGACGACGGATCCTGGAGGCGTTCCCGGTGCGATTGGCGATCACCGGCGGGCGCGAGGATGTGGCGGCGGCGGCGGCGGTAGGACGAGAGCTGGGGGCGGGCGCCACGGTCCTGGCTGGGCGGCTGTCCCTGCCGGAGACGGCGGCGCTGCTCACCCGCTGCCGGCTGCTGATCACGACCGACACCGGCATCATGCATCTGGGCTTCGCCGTGCGGGCGCCGACGCTGGCGCTGCTGCACCCGTACAACGCGCACCGGGTGGGCCCCCACGGCTACGGGGGGCTGCACCGCGTGGCGCTCCTGGACCCGTCGCTGTGGGCGGGGGAGGACCCGCCGCGGGTCGGCCTGGACCGCCTCACGCCGGAGGCGGTGTGGCCGGTCCTGCGCGCCTTCTGGCAGGACACCGACGCGAGCCGGGCCGTCGAGCCGCCTCCGGCCGGGCGCGCCGAGACGGAAGCAGGAGAATGAAAGGGCGCGACATGTACCACCCCATCGAGTGGACCCCGGAGCGGATCGAGCGGTTCTGGAATTTCTACAGCGGGAACGCGGCGGCCCACGGGAACTACTTCAGCAACCAGTTCGGAGGCGCCATTCTCAACCTGGTGCGGGGACGGGTGCGGCTGGCGGGTCCGGTGGTGGATCTCGGCTGCGGACCCGGATACTTCCTGGGCCACCTCTTGCGACACGGACTCGCCTGCAAGGCGATCGACTCCTCCGTGGGCCGCCTGGACCGCCTTCCGCTCGCGGACGGCGAGGCGGGGGCGATCTTTCTGATCGAGGTGATGGAGCATCTCACCCCGGACCTGATGGCGGCGACCTACGCGGAGCTCGCCCGCGTGCTGCGCCCCGGGGGGCACCTGATCATCACCGTGCCCAACGACGAGAACCTGGACGCCAACAGCGTGGCGTGCCCGGAATGTGGGTGCGTGTTTCACCGCATGCAGCACTTGCAGCGGTATACGGCCGAGTCGCTGGCGCAGCGCCTGACCGCCGCCGGGTTCGAGGTGGCATTCGCGGCGGGTGTCTCGCTCAAATACTTCAAGGGGGGTTGGCCGGTGCGGGCCATCGGCGCGGTGCGACACGGAGTGCACGGGCTGCGGCGGCGGCCAAACCCGCACCTGGTGGCCGTGGCCAGCCGCGGCGTTTAGCAGGCTGCTGAAAAAGGCCCATCTGCGGTCACCCAGCCTGCGGCTGGGTACCCGCACGCTGGGGTACTCGCTGCGGCGTACCTGGAGTACGCCTGGACCCAGCTTCACTGGGTGCCCCGCCCTGCGCGCGCCGCCTGGCATCTGGACCTTTTTGAGCAGCCTGAACGAAAGCGGGTTTTTCAGCAGCCTGCTAGCGCCGCTCCCGCCGGGCGGTCGGATTTCACCGGTCCGGCTGGAAACCATCGAGGGCAGATGAAGATCCCCGGTCTGGACAGTCTGGTGTATCGGAGCTTCTGGGCGCTCGATCGTCTGGGGCGCATCCGGACGGTGCGCGACCTGGCCGGCGCGAACCTCGATGCCGTCGGCGGCATCGTGGTCGCGGTGACGACGGCGCTGGGCGACTCGATCTGCTTCACGCCCGGCCTTGGCGCGCTTCGGAGCCGCTTCCCTAAGGCCCGGATCGTCGGCCTGTTTCACCGCGCCTTCGCCGAGCTGTACCGACAGGATCCCCGATTGGATGCGGTGATCCCCTATGAGGGCAAGTATGTGCGGTGGCGAGAAACGGTCCGGGCGCTTCAGGCTGCGCGGTGCGAGCTGGCGCTGGTTCCCTACATCGCCGATCCGGACGTGATCCCGCTGCTTTACCTCGGAGGCAGCCGGATCATCTTCCGGACTCCCGGTCGAGACACGATCTACCGATTCATGGTGGCCAACCCGGAGCTGCTCTCCGACGGCCCGAACCCGGAGCACGCCCTGGTGCGGGTCGCCACCATGCTCCGGTACCTCGGCTGTCCGGTCACGGACCTCGTGCCCCGGCTCCACGTGGGAGACGTCCAGCGCGAGGCCGCCGCCGCGTGGCTGCTGGCGCACGGGATTCCGCCGGGGGTATCGCTGCTGGGGATGCACCCGGGGGCGTCGATCCAGAAGAAGCGCTGGCCCGCGGGGAACTTCGCCGCCGCGGCCCGAGCCCTGCTCGGGGACGACGTCGACCGGCGGCTGATTCTCACCGGATCGCGAGGCGAGCGTGCGCTCTGCGAGGACATCCGCCAGGCGTGCGGGGCTCCCGGGCGTGCGGTGAACGCCGCCGGGGATCTGCCGCTCACGGCGCTTCCCGCCGTCCTCGAGCGCGTGACGTGGTTTCTGGGCAACGACACCGGCGTGGCGCACGTCGCCTACGCCATGGAGACTCCCAGCCTGACATTGTTCTGGCGGAGCGATCCCGAGCGCAGCGGACCCTTGCACCAGCTTGACCGTCACCGGGTGATCGCGCGCACGCCGCTCTGTCCGCCGTGCCGGACGAAGAGCTGTCTCTACCCGAGCTGCGCCGACGAGATCACGGTGGACCGGGTCCTGGACGCCGCCCGTGCCATGCTGGGCCAGCCGGCGGCAGCCGATCAAGACCGGGGCATGACGTAGCGCTCGGATTGCCGACATCCGCCCGTCCCCTGCTGGCCGGGACCGGATGAGGCGGCGGACGATTGGGATCTTACCGAGGGAAAAGGGGCAGACGCGTGAAGTCAGTGTTCCGATATCTATTGCGCGCATACCTGAGTCGGTGTCCGGTCACGGAAGGCAAGGGACTCCTCTACCGGAGATTCGCCATGGCGCTCCTGCCCGCGGAGCGAGAAGTCATCGCAGAGCTGGCTCCGGGGTTTCGCATCGCCCTCGACCTCGGAGAGACCGCACAGCGGGAGATGTTCTATTTCGGCACCTACGAGCGAAAGGAGTCCGCGCTGGTCCGGCGGATCCTCCGACCCGGCGACGCTTTCTGGGACGTGGGCGCCAATCTGGGATACTATACGCTGCTGGGGGGCGCCTGCGTCGGGAAGACGGGACGGGTGGTGGCTTTCGAGCCATTTCCCCCGGCCTGGGAGCGGCTGCAGCGCAACCTGTCCCTGAACGCCTTCCCGCAGGCTCGGCTCGTCAATGCGGCGGTCAGCAGCGTCGTGGGGACGGCCCCGCTGTTCTTCGCGAGCGACGTCCCGGACGGCGTGGCGAGCCTGGCCGCGCCGGAGGGCCACGTCTCGCGGGTCACCTGCCGGACGCTGACCTTGGACCGCTTTGCGGAAGAGGACGGGGAGCGATTGCCGACCCTGATGAAGGTCGACGTGGAAGGACACGGGACATCCAAGCGCGAGATCCAGGAGATGCTGTCGCGTCTGGGGTATGCCGCGTACCAGCTCTGGGGACGTCGCTGGGTGGCGTGTGAGGACATCCGGGAGGCGCGGTTCAGGAACATCTTCTGGGCGATCCCGACGAGCGACCTGCACCGGGCGCGGCTGCGGGCGGCGGACATCCTGCGGGGGCGCGCATGAGCCGGGTCGAGCGGATACTGGAATCGGTCTTGGAGCGCGGCCTTCAGCGGCGATCCTCCGGGGCCGTCCCCGCCTTCGCGCCGGGCCGCGTGGAGCGGATCTTGGTCCTGAACAAGCACAACATCGGGGACGTGCTCTGCACGACCCCCGCCCTGCGCGCCCTGCGCAGGGCCTTTCCGAAGGCCTTCCTGGCGATCCTGGTGTCCGAGCACTGTCGGCCGGTCCTGGAGCGTAACCCGGACCTGGACGAGATCTTCACCTATACGAAATCCAAGCACCGGGCCGCCTGGCTGGGCCTGCCGGCCCAGTGGGATCTCTGGAACGTGATTCGCAGACTGCGTGCCCGCCGCTTCGACCTGGCCGTCTCCATGGGCCGTCCCTCCAGCCGGTCGGGGGGCTGGCTGGCGTACGCCTGCGGGGCGCCGTGGCGCCTCGGGTATGTCGGCCCGCGGCTGCACCCGTTCGGATTCTTTCTGAACCTGGGGCGCGACCCCGGGGCGATCACGTCGCACGAGGTCGACGGATCGCTGGAACTTCTGGCCTCGATCGGCGTCCCGCCGGTGGGGCGAGAGTTGACCCTCCTCCCGGACCCCGAGGCGCAGGCGACCATCCGCCGCCGGCTTCGGGAGGCGGGATGCGCGGCGGATGCGAGGCCGGCTCTGGTGCACATCAGCAACCGGCGCGAGTCCAGCCGGTGGCCCCTCACATCTTTTGCCCAAACGGCAGATTTCGTGCAGGAGCGACTGGGGCTGACGGCGCTTCTGTCCTGGGCGCCGGGGGATGCCAGCAATCCCCTGTTTCCGGGGGACGACGGCAAGGCGGAAGCGGTGGCGCGCCAGATGCGGACGCGGCCGATCCTCCTCCCCACGCCAACCCTGTCGGAGCTGATCGCCGCCATGAGCCTGAGCGATCTGATCCTGTCCACAGACGGTGGGCCCATGCACATGGCCGCCGCGCTTGACGTGCCTCAGGTCGTTCTCTTCGGGAAGACGGGACAGGCCCACTGGGCGCCGATCAGCGAGAAGTGCGCGATTCTCCAGCGCGGCCAGCGGGTGGATGGGATCGTCGTCGAGGAGGTCGAGGCGGCCGTGTCCGCCGTGATGACGCGCTGGGGGCGGCGGGCCGGAGCGTCGGCGTGACGGCGAAACCGGGGCAGGGCCAAGACGGCCGGTCGAGACGGGGAGCCATGAGCACTGCGGCAGGGATGAGTCGGACGGAGATCGGGGGACAGCCTTCCCGCGGAGAGATCTTCCGGCGGATGCTCCAGCATCCCCGCTACCTCTTCCGCCCCTGGATTCCCATCGTGAAGGCGGTGGAGGGGGAGGTGTTCGCCCGGCAGCGGCTGCTCCCGCCCGTGCTGGACGTGGCCTGCGGCGACGGGATCTTCGCCTGGGCGACCTACGGGGGCGCGCTGGACGTCGGGGTGGACCTCGACGCCCGCGAGCTTCCCGAGGCGGCGCGTCTTGCCACCTACCGGCATCTGGCCGTGGCGGATGCCAGAGCCTTGCCCTTTCCCGCCGGGAGCTTCCGGAGCCTGACTTCCGTCTGTGCCGTGGAGCACATGGACGGCCTGTCCACCGTTCTCCACGAGCTCTCGCGGGTCCTGGCGCCGGGAGGCCGGCTCTTCATGACGGTGCCGAGCGACCAGTTCGGCGACCTGCTCCTGGCCAGCCGGATCTGGCGGGCCCTGAGATGCCCGGGCCGGGCCGCGGCCTACGGGGCGCGGAAGAACGCCCGCAGCCACCACGTCAACGTGCTGAGCACGGCGGCGTGGCACATGGCCCTGAGCGGGGCATCGCTTCGGGTGGTGGAATCCACCCACCTCTTGAGTCCGAGTGTGATGGCGCTCTGGAGCCTGACCACGTCGACCCCATTCAAGCTGGCCTTCCTGCCCTTCCGGCTCGTGCGGGAGCGCGAGTGGCTCTGGGTGGAGCGTCTCCTGCGGCGTGTCCTGCTGGCCGGCGTGGTTCCGCTCCTCGATCGGGCGCCGGCGCGGGATGCGTCCGTCGGGGGCTACCTGTTCCTGACCGCGGAGAAGAGCCGCACATGACGGACCGGCTCCGGATCGCCATGGTGGCCCTCGATTTCGAGGCAACTGGTGGATGCCCTCCTCGCGGCAGGCCACGAGGTGCATCTGGTGGGGGCGCGGATCGCAGGAGCCTGGGATCCTCGCACCATTCTCCATCCCGTCCGATGCACATCCCGTCCCCGCTGGCTGGAGGTGGTGCAGTTCAGCCGGCGGGCCGCGACAGTCGTCCGGCGGGAACGCTTCGACATCGTCCATAATCAGATCCGGCCCTTCGTCCCCGGAGTGGTCACTGTGGGTGGCGGCTGCCATCGCTTCTACCTGCGGGAGGTTCTTCCGTTCGAGAAGGGGCGGCTAATCGCGGGGCTGAAGCGCGCGTCGGCGCTCCACCTGGCGCTCCTGGCCCTGGAGCGGGCGGGATACCGGCCGGACCGGTGTCCCTACATCATCGCGAATTCCTCCCTGGGCCGGGACGGAATTCTCCGGTACTACCCGATGCCTCCCGAGCGGGTCGTGGTGGCCTACAACGGCGTGGACGCCGGGCGCTTCTCGCCCGAGGCCCGCGGGCGCTGGCGGGCGGAGCAGAGGCTCTCCCTCGGGGTCGGCCCCGAGGACCTCTTGCTGCTTTTCGTGGGGACCGGCTTCGCCCGCAAAGGCCTTGCGCCTCTCCTGGCGGCTCTCGCCCGGCTTTGCGATCGGGGCCTCGCGCCGCATCTCGCCGTCGTCGGGAGCGGCTCGGCCCGGCCCTGGCAGCGCCGCGCCGCGGGTCTCGGTCTGGGCGATCGGGTGCGGTTTGCCGGACGGGTCGCCGATCCGGAGCGCTACTACGCGGCGGCCGACGTCTTCGCCCTGCCGACCTTCTTCGATCCATTCGCCAACGCCACGCTGGAGGCGATGGCCTCGGGGCTGCCGGTCGTCACCTCGCGACAGAACGGGGCGGCGGAGATCCTGCGCCCCGGCGTGGACGGGCTGGTCGTGGATCGGCCGGATGACGTGGACGGACTCGCGGAGGCGCTGGCGTCGCTGGCGGACCCGACGACACGAGGCGCGATGGGCGAGCAGGCCCGGCAGACGGCCCTGCGGTTCCCCTGGGAGCGACCGCTGGAACAGACCCTGGAGGTGTACCGGGAGGTGACGCGAGACGAGAGACGAGGGGGGAGAGCTGAGAGCCGCGAGCCGAGAGCCGAGAGCGGAGGGGGGAGAGCTGAGAGCCGCGAGCCGAGAGCCGAGAGCGGAGGGAGAGCTGAGAGACGAGAGCCGAGAGCCGAGAGCCGAGAGCGGAGGGGGGAGAGGTGAGAGACGAGAGCCGAGGGGGGAGGGTTAAAACGATCCCGCGAGGTTGATTCCGATTGATTGGATCCAAGGCTACGGGTACCCTTAGTCGGGGTGGGGGGATCCGGGGGACGCATGAGAGAGATCACGCTCGCGAACGTGCATCCGCACCAGGGCGGCGGCGACCATGAAGGGTGAGCGCGCACTGACCCCGCAGGTATTCCGCGGCATCGGGGTCTCGCCGGGGATCGCCATCGGGCGCGCCCTGGTGATCGAGACGCGGCGCCCGCGAGCCGAGCGAGAGTCGCTGGATCCCGCCCGCGTCCCCATCGAGGTGGCCCGCCTCAGGCGGGCGCTGGAGGAGGCCCGCTCCCAGATCCTGGAGGTGCAAGGGCGCATCGCTCAAGAGGTCGGGGTCCAGTACGGCCGGATCTTCGACGCCCACCTCCTGATCCTGGAAGATCGGATCCTGGCCGAGGAGACGATCGCGTACATCCAGACACAACAGGTGAACGCCGAATACGCGGTGCAGGAGGTCCTGGAGCCGGTCCGGCAGGCCTTCTCGCGGGTGGAGGACGGGTATCTCCGCGAGCGGCGGACCGACGTGGACGACGTGGGCGACCGGATCCTCCGGAACCTCCTCGGGCAGCGCCCCACCATCCAGGTCGAGCGGCCCGGCGAAACCATCCTCTTCGCGCACGAACGCACCCCCTCCGACACGGCCCAGCTTCAGCGGGACGCGGTCCTGGGGATCGCCACGGAGACGGGCGGGCGCACCTCACACAGCGCCATCATGGCTCGCTCGCTGGAGATCCCCGCCGTGGTGGGCGTCGAGCACATCTGCGCCCAGGTCCGGAACCAGGACACGGTGATCCTGGACGGGATCGAGGGACTGGTGATCCTGTCCCCCGACCGGGAGATCCTGGGCCACTATCACGCCCGCAAGCAGCACCTGGAGTATGTCGGCCGGGCCCTGCACAAGCTTGGGAGCCTGCCGGCCGAGACCCAGGACGGGTACCGGGTGCGCGTCACCGCCAACGTCGAGTTTCCGGCGGAGCTGCCGCAGGCAAAGGCTCACGGGGCGGAGGGGATCGGGCTGTACCGCAGCGAGTTCCTCTACCTCAACCGCCCCGATCTCCCCGCGGAGGAGGAGCACTTCAGCGTGTACCGGGCCGTGGCGGCGGAGATGGGTCCCCGGCCGGTCATCATCCGGACCTTGGACTTCGGCGGCGACAAGCTGGTCTCCGCCATCCACCTCGGTCCGCAGGAGAACCCGTCGCTCGGGCTGCGGGCCATCCGGCTGTGTCTCCACCAGCCGGAGCTGTTCTTGGCCCAGTTGCGGGGGCTCCTGCGGGCCAGCGCCTTCGGCACCCTGCGGATCATGTACCCGATGATCTCGGGGGTGGCGGAGGTTCGCGCCGCCAACGCGATCGAGATCCCGTCGGCCGCGGTGATCGCCGACCTCTTGGCCCGGGAGGTGGACTTCTTCAGCGTAGGCACCAACGACCTGATCCAGTACGCCCTCGCCATCGACCGGATCAACGAGCAGGTGGCGTATCTGTACGAGCCGCTGCACCCCGCCGTGCTGCGGATGCTGCGCGCCGTCGTCACCGCCGCCCACAATGAGGGGATCTGGGTCTCCATGTGCGGCGAGATGGCCGGCGACCCCCTCTACAGCCTGCTCCTGGTCGGGTTGGGGTTCGACGAACTCTCCATGACGTCCGCCTCCATCCCGCTGGTGAAGCGGATGGTTCGCTCCATCACCTATAGCCAGGCGTCGGATCTCTCGCAGCGGATGTTCGGCTGCGCCACGGCCCAGGAGGTGGAGCAGCTCCTGCGGCACGAGATGCGCACCCGCTTTCCCGAGTATATTTCCGGCACGCCCCAGGTCTCGGCCGAGCCCCACGCGGGCGGAGCCTAGCAGGCTGCTGAAAAAGGCCCATCTGCGGCGTTGGAACACTCGAGCACTCGTTGCGGCGTACCTGGAGTACGCCTCACTCGGCTCTGCGTGTTCCGCCTTGCATCTGGACCTTTTTGAGCAGCCTGAGTGAAAGCGGGATTTTCAGCAGTCTGCTGGCCGAAGGAGCGGCCGCCGATTCAGCTTCCCTTGTTCGCCGCACAGGACAATCATGTCGGGCGGGTGATTATCCGGTGGACGGCGCGAGACGATCCAGGAAGGATGCGGCAGGCTCAAGCGACGGTGCGGCGGCTCGCCCCCGATCGCGGGCGGGTTCGAGGACGATGGGGCCTGCCGGAAGGAGGTGAAGGAATCGTTCCGACGCCCGACGGGCGAATTGAGGGCAAGGAGCCAGACGCCACGGAAAGGGGCCATTGGTTCAGGACGGGGAGTCCTTAATTTTGAGGAGGGATGTGCAATGAAACGAATCTCACTCGTCGCTCTGCTTGTTGCGGTGGGCGTGATGCTGTGGGGGACCTCGGTCTTGGCGGGCGAGAAGTTGGCCGAGTTGAAGATCGGCTCGGTGCTGTCGCTTTCGGGCGGCGCGGCGAACCAGGGGGTGCAGACGAAGACCGGGGCGATCATCGCCGCCGACGAGATCAACGCCAAGGGCGGCATTCCCGCACTGGGCGGGGCCAAGATAAAGCTCATCTTCGGCGACTCCCAGAGCAAGCCGGATGTGGGCGCTTCCGAGACCGAGCGCATCATCCAGCGCGAGAACGTGCCGGTGATGTTCGGCGCCTACCAGAGTGCGGTGACCATGGTGGCCACCGAGGTGACCGAGCGGTACAAGGTGCCCTGGCTGGTGACCGGCTCCGTCGCCGACAAGATCACCGAGCGGGGATTCAAGTATGTCTTCCGCCCCAACAACAAGGCCACCTACGACGCCGGCGAACAGCTCGAGGCCATCGCCACGCTGACCAAGGAGACGGGGAAGGGCCCCAAGTCCATCGGCATCCTGGTGGAGGGGAGCGACTGGGGCAAGTCCCACGCCGCCAACGTGCGGATCCAGGCCAAGGAGAAGAAGTACGAGATCGTCTTCGACGAGGCCTATTCCCCCGGCACCGTGGACTTCTCGGCGCAAATCCTGAAGATCAAGTCCCGGAAGCCCGAGGCGCTGGTCCTGGCCATGTACACGCCGGACCACATCGTGTTCACCAAGCAGAGCTATGAGGGGAGGCTGGACATCCCCTACGGGATCCACTCGGTGGGGGCGGGCTCCGAGGATCCGAACTTCTACAAAGCGGTGCCCGTCCAGGCCATCGAATACATGTTCGTGCAGGAAGACTTCCAGATCGACATGGTCGAGCTGAACGACTGGGCCAAGCCCGTGGACAAGAAGTTCAGGGATGCGCTGGGGTACGAGCTGACCAGCTACGGCGCGCAGGGCTACTCGGCGGTCTACACCATCCTTGACGTCTTCGAGCGGGCCGGCTCGATCGACAAGGAGAAGGTCCGCGCCGCCTTCGTGGCGACCAACATCACCAGCGGGCCGGCGCCGGGGATCATGGGCTGGCAGAAGATCGCCTTCGACAAGGACGGCCAGAACGTGGACGCCCACGGGGTGATCTCCCAGAACTTCAAGGGCAAGCGGACCACCATCTGGCCGGTGGCCAACCGGCCCAAGGGCATCAAGCCCGTCTGGCCGATTCCCGCCTGGAAGGATCGGTAGTCCTGTCGTCTGTCTCGCCTGGCGGGAGGGTCGCGCGACGCTCCCGCCAGGCCTTGCGGCGCGCTAAGCCGTTGTCAAAGAATAACTTGACCGGAGAAATTTCGGAAACGGCATAAGGAGCCGTAACGAAATTCCAATAAATGGACAAGTTATTTCGTAACGGCTCCTAAGGAGACGGTATGGACCCGATCATCCTGGGGAGCGCGGTCGTCAACGGCATCGTGGTGGGCGGGCTGTACGGGGCCATCGCCATCGGGCTCAGCCTGATCTTCGGCGTCATGCGCGTGATCAACTTTGCCCACGGCTCCTTCCTGATGGTCGGCCTCTTCATTCCCTACTGGCTCTGGCAGCTCTTCGGTGTCAATCCCTACGTCTCCATCCTGGTGGCCGCCCCGGCCCTCTTCGGACTGGGCTACGCCGTCCAGGCGTTCCTGATCGCCCCACTGTACAAGCGGGAGCGGGCCATGGTCCTGGAGCCTCTGTCGGCCCTGATGCTGACCGCGGGCGTCGGGCTGATCCTGGACAACCTGACCTTCATGGTCTTCGGGCCCGACTTCCGCGGCATCACCCTGGACTTCGCCTCCAAGGCTCTCTGGATCGGCGACATGTTGAACATCAACTACACGCGACTCATCGCCTTCCTGGCCAGCCTGGCCATCACCGCGATTCTCAGCCTGTTCCTGGCCCGGACCGACATGGGTCGGGCCATCCGTTCCACGGCGCAGAACCGCGACGCCGCCTCTCTGTGCGGAATCAACGTCATGCGGATCTACAACGTGACGTTCGGGCTGGGCTGTGCGATCCTGGGCATCGTGGGCTGCCTGATGATCCCCTTCTACCTGGTCAGCCCCTCCATCGGTCTGGCCTTCGGCATCCGCTCCTTCATCACGGTGGTGCTGGGCGGTATCGGGAGCATCCCGGGCTGCATCCTGGGCGGGCTGGTCCTGGGCGTGGTGGAGTCGGTGGCGGCCCAGTTCGTCACGGCCACCTCGGCCTCCATCTTCTCCTTCGTGATCTTCATCCTGGTCCTGTTCTTCCGGCCCACGGGTCTCCTGGGCATGAAGGTCTGACGTCCCTCGGGGCAGAGGAGCCATGGTGACACAGCAGGGACCCCGGAACGGTTTGCTGATCGCGGCGCCCGCGGCCGCGCTCTTCGTGTTGCTCGTCCTGCCGGGATTCATCCGGGACGAATACTACCTCCATGTCCTGGTCGGCATCCTGTTCTTCGCCTACATGGCGTCGGCCTGGAATATCGTCTGCGGCTACACGGGACAGCTCTCCCTTGGGCACTCGGCCCTTTGCGGCATCGGCGGCTACATTTCGACCCTCCTTTTCATCAACGCGGGTCTCAGCCCGTGGATCGGCATGTGGATCGGTGCGGTCTGCGCGACGGGGGCGGGGGTGCTGGTCGGCTGGCCCTGCTTCCGGCTGCGCGGGCCGTACTTCGCTCTGACCACCATCGCCTTCGCCGAGATCCTGCGCATCTGGACCGACAACACCGAGGAGATCTTCGGGATCGAGCTCCGGGGGGCGCAAGGCCTCAGCGTTCCGCTCAAGGGGCACGCCCCCGCCCTCTTCCAGTTCGACGGCAAGGTGTCCTATTACTACATCATCCTCCTCATGCTGGTGGGGGTGATGGCCGTCACCTGGTGGATGGAGCAATCCCGCATGGGGTTCTACTTGAAGGCTATCCGGGGAGATCAGGATGCGGCGGAGGCTCTGGGGGTCAACTCCACCCGCTACCTTCTGTCGGCCATGGCCCTGAGCAGCTTCCTCACCGCCCTGGGCGGGAGCTTCTATGCCCAGTTCTTCCGCTACATCAACCCGGAGCGGAACATGGGCCTGGACCTCTCCATCGAGCTGGCGCTGATGGGGATCGTGGGCGGGCAGGGCACTGTCCTGGGGCCGGTCCTGGGGGCCTTCCTCCTCACCCCGGCGGGGGAGATCACGCGCGCCACGCTGGGCGGGAAGTTTCCCGGCCTGCACCTGGTCATCTACGGGCTGGTCCTCATCCTGTCCATGCTCTTCCTCCCCAAGGGGCTGATCGAGCCGGTCCGGCGACTCCTGGGCCGGAAGCCGACGGCCGCGGGGAAGGGGGAGCCCGCGCCGGTGTGATCCGGAGGCGAAGGAGCCCGCTATGCCACTCCTCGAGGTGAAGAATATCAGCAAGTCGTTCGGGGGCCTCCAGGCGGTCAGGAGCCTCAGCTTCGCGGTGGAGCCGGGTGAGATCCTGGGGATCATCGGCCCCAACGGGGCGGGAAAGACCACCGCCTTCAACATGATCGCGGGCTACTTCCCCCCGGACACCGGGGAGGTCCGCTTCAAGGGAGAGAACATCGCGGGGCTCCGGGCCTGGGACATCTCCCACCGGAAGATCGCGCGGACCTTCCAGCTCTCCAAGCCCTTCGGCGACCTGACGGTCCTGGAGAACGTCATGGTGGGGGGCTTCCACCATCAGGGGAGCCGGACCGCGGCTCGACGCAAAGCGGAGGAGGTGCTGGGGTTCGTGGGGATGACCGATCGTCTGGGGACGGAGGCGCACAACCTGACCGTGGTGGACCGGAAGCGGCTGGAGGTGGCTCGTTGTCTGGCGACCGACCCGGAGCTCCTGATGCTGGATGAGGTGGTTGCCGGGGCGACGCCGACCGAAGCCCTGGCCATGATGGAGGTCATCCGGAAGATCCAAGAGAGAGGGGTGACCATCATCATGGTGGAGCACGTTATGCGGGTGGTGATGGGGTTGAGCCACCGCGTGCTGGTGCTCCATCACGGGGAGACCATCGCCATCGGCGAGCCGCAGACGGTGAGCCGCGATCCCGTCGTGCTCAAGGCCTACCTGGGAGCGCGTTATGGCAACGCTTGAGGTCCGGGGAGTCCGAGGAGGGTACGGAGACGTCACCGTCCTGAAGGATGTCACCCTCGACGTCCGCGACCGGGAGGTCGTGGCCCTGGTCGGGGCGAATGGGGCAGGGAAGTCCACCCTGCTCCGGACCATGTCCGGGCTGCTGCGCCCAACCGCCGGGGAGATCCACTTCAACGGCGAGCGGATCGATCACGCCCCGCCCCATCACGTGGTGGACCTGGGGTTCGTCCAGGTGCCGGAAGGCAAGCAGCTCTTTTCCCAGATGACGGTGGAGGAGAACCTGCTGGTGGGCGCCATGTGCCCCCGCGCCCGCGGCGAGCGGCAGAAGACCCTGGAGGAAGTGTACGGCTTGTTTGCCGAGATCGCGGACAAACGGATGCGACAGGCCGGTTCCCTGTCGGGCGGCGAGCAGCAGATGGTGGCGGTGGGGCGAGCCCTCATGGCTCGGCCGAAGATCCTGGCGATGGACGAGCCGTCCCTGGGGCTGGCGCCGGTGGTCGTAGAGCGCCTCTTCGGCGTTCTACAGAAGATTCGCGAGAGCGGCATGACGATCCTGCTTATCGAGCAGAATGTCCAGCAAACCCTGGAGATGGCCGACCGCGGCTACGTCATGGAGAACGGGCAGATCGTGCTGACGGGGGCGGGCCTCGAACTGCTTGGGAACGAGCACCTCAAGACGCACTACCTGGGGCTCTGACGACACCGGAAGACGGAGCCATCATATCCCTTCCCGGTCCGACTTTTCCTTGACATTCCATCGACCTATGTTAGATTCTCCGCCGCTCGTTTTCCATGGATGAATTCCGAGAACATTTTGGCAGGAGGACGGGAACGTGTCGTTGAAACAGTTTCTTTTCACGTCGGAGTCGGTGACCGAGGGGCACCCCGACAAGATCGCGGATCAGATTTCCGATGGGGTGCTGGACGCGGTGTTCAGCCAGGACCCCTACGGCCGGGTGGCCTGCGAGACGCTGGTGACCACCGGCCTGGCCTTCGTGGCGGGCGAGATCACCACCCGCTGCTATGTGGACATCCCCAAGGTGACCCGCGAGGTGATCCGGGACGTGGGATACACCCGGGCCAAGTACGGCTTCGACTACGAGACCTGTGCCGTGGTCACCGCCATCCAGGAGCAGTCCTCGGACATCGCCTTGGGGGTGGACATCCAGGGGGCGGGCGACCAGGGGCTGATGTTCGGCTACGCCACGCGCGAGACGCCCGAGCTCATGCCCATGCCGATCCTGCTGGCGCACAAGCTGTGCATGCGCCTCGCCGAGGTTCGGCGCAAGGAGATCCTGGAGTATCTGCGGCCTGACGGGAAGTCGCAGGTGACCATCGAGTACATCGACGGCAAGCCGGCCCGGGTGGACACGGTGGTGATCTCGACCCAGCACAGCCCCGAGGTGACGCTGAAGCAGATCCGCGAGGACATCATCGATACGGTGATCCTCCCGGTCCTCCCCAAGGAGCTCGTGAACCCCGAGAAGATCACCTATCACATCAACCCCACCGGTCGGTTCGTGATCGGCGGGCCGCACGGGGACACGGGGCTCACCGGGCGCAAGATCATCGTGGATACCTACGGCGGCGTGGGGCGGCACGGCGGCGGCGCCTTCTCGGGCAAGGACCCGACGAAGGTGGACCGCTCCGCCTCCTACATGGCCCGCTACATCGCCAAGAATCTGGTGGCGGCGGGCCTGTGCGAGAAGTGCGAGGTCCAGCTGGCCTACGCCATCGGCGTGGCCGACCCGGTCTCGGTCATGGTGGACAGTAGCGGCACGGGCGCCGTGGCCGACGAGGAGATGCAGAAACTGGTCCGCAAGCACTTCGAGCTGACCCCGGCGGGCATCATCAAGTCGCTGGACCTGCGGCGGCCCATCTACCGAAAGACGGCGGCGTACGGCCACTTCGGCCGCCCCGATCCGGACTTCACCTGGGAGCGGACCGACAAGGCGGATGCCCTGAAGAAGGACGCGGGGAAACTGGGCGCATAAGGACAGGGTGTGAGTGTCTGGGGCAGGGGCCGAGGCCGGCCCGGCGACCCGGGTAACCGAGCCAGGGGCAGGAGGGGAGGGACGCGCCTCCTGGCCCTTGGCGTGAAAGGACGGAGCGATGGAATACGATGTGAAAGATCTTGCGCTCGCCGAAAAGGGGGCGCGCCGGATCGCCTGGGCGCGGACCAGCATGCCGGTGCTGCGCATGATCGAGGAGCGGTTCGCCAAGGAGCAGCCGCTCAAGGGTATCCGGGTCTCGGCCTGCCTCCACGTGACCTGCGAGACGGCAAACCTGATGCGGGCTCTGAAGACGGGCGGTGCGGAGGTCCGGCTGTGCGCCAGCAACCCGCTCAGCACCCAGGATGACGTGGCGGCGGCCCTGGTGAAGGAGTTTGGCATTGCCACCTTCGCCATCCGGGGCGAGGACAAGGAGACGTACTACAAGCATATCCACGCGACGCTGGACGCCAAGCCGAATCTGACCATGGACGACGGAGCCGACACCATCGGCGTGATCCACAGCCAGCGCAAGGAGCTCGTGGCCGACGTGATCGCGGGCACCGAGGAGACCACCACCGGCGTCATCCGGCTGAAAAGCATGGAGCGGGACGGGGTTCTGCTGTATCCGATCATTGCGGTGAACGACGCCGACACCAAGCACTTCTTCGATAACCGGTACGGCACGGGACAGAGCACGCTGGACGGGATCATGCGGGCGACCAACCTCCTCCTGGCCGGGAAGCGCTTCGTGGTCTGCGGCTACGGCTGGTGCGGGCGCGGTGTGGCAAGCCGGGCGCGGGGCATGGGCGCCAACGTCATCGTGGTGGAGGTGGATCCCCTGAAGGCGCTGGAGGCCGTGATGGACGGCTTCACGGTGCTGCCCATGCGGGAGGCGGCGAAGCAGGGCGAGATCTTCGTCACCGTGACGGGGAACATCCACATCCTGCGCAAGGAACACTTCGCGGCCATGCCGGACGGGGCGGTCGTCTGCAACTC
>JAPLLC010000197.1 GCA_026387775.1 Candidatus Methylomirabilota bacterium
AGCCTTGGAGGGCAAAAGCGTTGTCGAAGTAGTACCAGTGCCAATCGCAGGCCGGGAGGGCGTAATCGCCCATCATGCAAGGCGGCATGAGACCGACGACGTGGAGATCCTTCCGGTTCGGGATGTCCTGCATGTAGGCATTGCGCTCGCGGATGATCCAGTCGGCCGCCGCCTGCAAGCGGGCACGGTTGCGCTGGAACCACTCCTTGTCACCGGTCAGGAAGAAGCGTTCCATCATCGAGAACATGAGCCTTCCCGTCGAGCAGTGCGTGCCCTCATGGCTGTATCCCATGTCGTGCCGCATGTGCTTGGCCCATTCCAGGGAACCCTTGGGATCGGTATAATCCCCGTCCGACTTCACACCCGGGGAGGCCAGGAAGTAGTCATAGATCCTGGCGGCTCCGTCATGCAGACCGACCAACTCCATGGCGTGGGCGACGGGAGCCACTTCAGCGGCGAGATTGCCCCACATGTGCTTGCCCCGCAACTGATCGGTGGCGGTCCGCCACATATCCACCCAGCGTTGATCCGGGAGTTGCACCTGCATGGCAGGCTCGGGGGTCCGCGGGAATGGCGGCACCGCCGTCCCGGCCGGACACCGCCACAACCGGACCTCGCGCAGAACCTCATCCCAGGAGGCCGCCTCGCGATGCTCGCGGACCTGCTGGCGGACGCTCTTGAGTTTCCTGGCCGCCAGTGCGGCGACGAAGCCTTTGGCGGAAGTGCCGCTACCGACCTTCGCAACGAAGACACCCCGTTGCGGGATCAGGATCGGTCCATCCTCCAGATCGCGAAGGCGTATCGTGAAACCCGTCGTCCTGGTCCAGATGGTGATACGACTGTCCAAACCCGGCCGGCTGTCAGGAGCGTACACCAGGGGAACGACGATACCGTGGCGAGTATCACCGGCAATCCGTGATCGCCAGGCATTCGTGCCAGTCACCGTGGTTCCCCGGTCGCCCTGCAAGGCTGACAAGGGTCCGATGTGGGCCACCTGGGTTTCCAAGCGACCATCAAAATCGCCGGCCTTCCCCGGGGCCTGGAAGCCCCACTCAATCTCCACCTCCATCCGTTTCCAATTCCCCAGATTCGGACCGGTCACCCGGATGATCGGCACGGCTGGTTTGACGCCATCTGCCGTCGTGCCATCGCCGGAAAAGACGGCGACCATCTCCGTAGCCGCATCGACGCGCTGGCTGTAGGCCCAATCCATTTTCGCGCCCGCTGCGGGCTTGTAGGTCCAGGTCCGCCGGTCGGCCGATAGCTCCGGTTTTCCCAGGACCGTATCCACCGTCCACCCGAACCAGCCCCACGCGGTGGGATAGACTCGGACCTCGACCGCTTCCGGCGAAGGGACCGCCGCGACTCCATCCGGCCAGTGAAGTTCCACTCGATAATCCACCAATCCGCCCGTCCAGAGCAGCCCTGTCAGCAACCGTCCCTTCGGTTTTGGGGGCAGCGGGTTCAAGAGGTCAGGCTGCTGGTAGTATATGCTTTTGAGTTGTTCTTGCG
>JAPLLC010000048.1 GCA_026387775.1 Candidatus Methylomirabilota bacterium
CACCATCACGCGGGAGGAAACACGCGAATGCCGCAACGTCCCCAGGAAGCGTGTGTGAACGGCTTAGCAGGGTGCTGTAAAGCCGGCTCTCACCCAGGCTGCTCAAAAAGGTCCAGATGCAAGGCGGCGCACCCATCCTTTGGATGGGTACCCGAGGCCGAGTGAGGCGTACTGGGGTACGCCGCAACGAGTGCCTAAGCAAGCCAACGCAGCAGATGGGCCTTTTTCAGCAGCCTGTCAGGAGACGAGGACGGTGTCGTGGCTGCGCCAGAGGTACCAGCAGGCGACGCTCCGGTAGGGGCGCCACTTCGCCCCCAGCTTCTCGACCCTGGCTGGAGCGGGGAGCGAGCGAAGCCGGTAGGCTTTCCGGATCGCGGAACGGACCCCGAGGTCGCCCGTCGCCAGGACGTCGGGCCGGCGCAGCGCGAACATCAGGAACATCTGCGCCGTCCAGACGCCGACGCCCTTCACGACGGTGAGATGCTCGATGACCTGTTGATCGGAAAAGCGTGGCAGCCGCGCGAAGTCGATGACGCCGGTCTGCGTCTTCTTCGCCAGGTCCCGGAGATAGTTCGCCTTCTGCTGAGACAGCCCTGCGTCGCGCGCGTCGGCGAGGGGCAAAGAGAGAATACTCTCCGGCGCCATTCGTGCGTCGCTCCCGAGCGCTTCTTTCAATCGACCAAAGATGGCGCGCGCGGAAGAGCCGCTGAGCTGCTGAAAGACGATGCTGCGCGCCACCGTTTCAAAATCGGGCTCGGTGTGCTGCATCCTGTACGGCCCCACCCGCTCGATGATCTCGCGGAGGACCGGATCGGCCTGTTTCAGATGAATGATCGCCTGTCGCATGGCAGAAGAACTCCGCGTCTCTTCTGTGATCGTACAGCCCCCCCACCCGGACTCATCACTTCGAATGGGACTGGACGCTACCGCGCCGCAGCGCACTGGTCAAGCGGCAAACACGTTCCCACAAGAGGAGAAGGTGCACCCTTGATGGCCGCGACGGGTTGGGCCTTTCCGGTTGACACTCCGAATCGCGTTCGATAGGCTCCTGCCAAGCATTCCGCCGTCTTTTCACCCGCTCCCGCCGCCTGGAGACGGACGAGGCCATCGACGCCTTCATCGACAGCACACTCCCCTTTTCGACCCGGGGAGGCTATGGAGGAAACACCTCCTGCGTCGAGCTCGGGGGGCAGGACGAATACGTTCTCTGCGATGCCGGCACAGGGCTGAGAGATTTTGGAAACTCCGTGATGAAATCGGGGAGACTCAACCGGCCCGGCTCATCCAGAGTATTTCACCTCTTCGTTTCTCATCTGCACTGGGACCACATCCAGGGCTTCCCCTTCTTCACGCCGGCGTACATCCCCGGCAACCGGATCATCATCTACGGCTGTCACGCCGAGCTGGAGCGGGCCTTCGTGAACCAGCAGGAAGCCCGCCATTTCCCCATCCCGCTACGGGCCATGCGGGCGGAGATCGAATTTCGCAGGCTTGAACCGGAGAGAGCGTACGACATCGCCGGATTGACCGTGACGGGAATCCTCCAGAATCACCCGGGAGACTCGTATGGCTATTGCTTCATGAGAGAAGGGAAGAAGGTCGTCTACTCAACGGACGCAGAGCATAAGCA
>JAPLLC010000228.1 GCA_026387775.1 Candidatus Methylomirabilota bacterium
ACTCCCCCGGGAGAAAGACCGAACGCCGCCACCTCGATCTCCGGGGCCAGCTCTCCGCGACGCACGGTCAACTGATCGGACTGCCCGCGGCCGGGAGCGCTCGCGACCTCCTTGCCGACCTGGGCAAAATCGGCTCCCCCCCGGATCTTGGCCAGGGTCTCCTCGGCCCGCGCCCGGGCCGCGGCCTCGCCTTGCCCGGGATCGATCGGGAAGAGGATGTGCTCGATCTCGGCGCTGGGCTCCCGCCGGAACTTCTGCTTGTTCTCCTGGTAAGCCTTGAGGAGTTCGTCCTCGCTCAGGATGATCGAAGAGCGGATCTGGCGAATCATCACGCGCCCGATGGCCAGACGCTCCGCGATGCTGCGGCGGATCTGCTCCACGGTGAGGCCCTCGGCCTTCAGCAGAGCCCGAAATTGCGCCTCGTCGGTGGCGTTGTTGTTTCGCTTCAGCTCATCGATGGCCCCCTGAACTTCGGCCGGCGAGGGGGTGAGACCGTCCTGCTTGGCAACCTGATACATCATGCGCCGGTCGATCAGGTCATCCATCAGGCGCTGCTGCGCCTCCTCGACGCGCCGCTCGCGCTCGGGGCCGACAAAATCCTGGAAGATCTTCCGGATCACCGGCTGACCTTCCTCCTGGACCTCGCTCAGCGTGATTGCCTCATCATTGACCGATGCCACCACGCGATCCAGGACCAGCCCGCGGGGGGGAGCGGGAGCCCCCGTGGGTGCGGCGGAAGAGGACTGGGCGAGCGCGGGCGCCGCCAGAGCGCACAGGGCCAGGACCAGCCCGAGGGCCAACCTGAGTCCCTTCAACATCATGACTTGTCTCCCGCCTTGCTGCCGCCCGGCGCCGGCGCCTGCGGGGTCGGGGCCGCCTGACCGAACTTGCCCACCGGCAAGAGCGACTCGTCCTTGGTGATCTTGGCCCCGGCTTCCAGCTCCTTCATCCAGGCCTGGAACCGCTGCGACTGCCGCTCTTCGGTCAGGCGTCGCTGGAGCTGTCCCTTGACCTGATCCAGGCCGGCCGGCTGGCCTGTCTTTCGCTCCATCAGCTTGATGACGTGGAATCCAAACGGTGTCTTTACAGGGTCGCTCACCTCGCCCGGCTTGAGGCTGAAGGCGACTCGGGCGAACTCGGGGAGCACCTGTTCCCGCGAGAGGAACCCCAGATCGCCCCCCTTGGCGGCGGTGGCCGAGTCCTGGGAGTATTTCTTGGCCAGATCGTCGAACGATTCGTTCTTGGTGAGACGCGCCTTGATGTCCTTGGCCTCGTCTTCGTTCTGGACCACGATGTGGCGGAGGTGCACCGTGTCTCCCGAGAACTCGTCGGGGTGGGCTTTGAAGTACTCCTCGACGTCCTTCTCCTCCACCTTCACCTTGTTGCCGATCTCGTCCTGCACCAGCGCCCGGATCATCAGCTCCCGGCGCAGATTGGCGACCTGCTCCGCCACCTCGGGCGTCTCGCTCATCTTCCGCTTTTCCGCTTCCTGCACCAAGAGCTCTCGGCGACTGACCCGATCCAGGAACTGCTTCTGGCCTTCCTTGGAGGCGAAGAACGGCTGCATCTGGGGGGCCTGGCGCAGCTGTTGACCGATCTCTTTCTCCATGTCCGCCGCCGAGTAGGACCACTCGTTGATCTTGAGCACCGGCGGCCCCGGATTCTTCGCGTTGCCGCTTTCCTTTCCACATCCCAGCAGGCCGATGACACATCCGGCGGCCAGGACAGTCGCTCTCCACATCGTGATTTTCACACTGGGCTCCTTGTCGAGAATTGAACGCCTCCAAATACACCGGCCGCGTCCCCGGCGCAGGGCCCGCGGCCAACTTTAACGGAAAACCGTAACACCCGCGGTGAGGCTTTGCAAGAGTTTTCTGGCCGCCGCGAGCAGGGCCTCCGGCGTCGTCGCGTCGGCCCGGTACTCCAGGGTGTCCTCCGGCCGGTATTTGAGGCGGCCGCGCTCCGCTCGGATGAGGGCCACGATCGTCTCGGGCTGGACAGGCGGCTCCGGCCCGAAGCGGACCCGGATCAGCTCGCGACGGGCGTCGATCTCCTGGATGCGAAGCGCCCGCGCCTGTAGCTTGAGCTCCATCACCTGGAACAGCCTCGACACTTCGACCGGGATGGGGCCAAAGCGATCCGTGAGCTCCTCCGCGAAGTCGGCGAGCTGGCCGGCCTCGCCGATGGCGGCCAGGCGCTTGTACAAATTGAGCCTGAGCGTCGGGTCGGGAACATACGTTTCGGGGATGAATCCGTCCACCCGCAGACGGATGGTCGGATCCACCACCGCCTCCGCGGGCTCCCCCTTGAGCTCGCGCACCGTCTCCTGAATGAGCTGGGTGTACAGGTCGAAACCGACGGCGGCGATGTGGCCCGACTGCTCGGCCCCGAGCAGATTCCCCGCGCCCCGGATCTCCAGGTCCCGGGCGGCGATCTTGAAGCCGGAGCCCAGCTCCGTCAGCTCGGCGATGACCTGCAGCCTCTTCCGCGCCACCTCGGTCATCCCGCCGTCGGCCGGGACCAGGAGGTAGGCGTAGGCCCGGTGCCTGTCTCGACCGACGCGGCCCCGCAGCTGATAGAGCTGCGCCAATCCCAGGACGTCCGCCCGGTCGATGATGAGGGTGTTGGCCGACGGGACGTCCAGGCCCGACTCGATGATGGTGGTGCAGAGAAGGACATCCACCTTCTTGAGGTAGAACTCCACCATCACCTTTTCCAGGGCGGCATCGCTCTGCTGCCCGTGGGCCACGCCGATCCGCGCCTCCGGCACCAGCTGCTTCAGCCGCCGGGCCACGGCGTGGATGCTCTCCACTCGATTGTGGACGAAGAAAACCTGGCCGCCTCGGGCGAGCTCCCGTCGGATCGCCTCGCCGATGACGTCCGGATCGTAGGGCGTGACATAGGTGCGGATGGCCAGCCGCTCCTCCGGTGGGGTCTCGATCGTGCTGACGTCGCGCACCCCCAGCATCGTCATGTGGAGCGTCCGCGGGATCGGGGTGGCGGTCAGGGTGAGGACATCCACCTCGCGCTTGAGCTGTTTCAGCGCCTCCTTGGCGGCCACGCCGAAGCGCTGCTCCTCGTCCACGACCAGGAGGCCCAGGGCCGAGAACGCCACGTCCTTCTGCAGGAGGCGGTGGGTCCCGATCAGGATGTCCACGGTCCCCTCGGCGAGCCCCCGGATCACCTGCCGCTGCTCCGCCGCCGGCCGGAAGCGGCAGAGCATCTCCACCCGGACCGGGAAACCGGCGAAACGGGCGCTGAAGGTCTGGTGGTGCTGCATCGCCAGAACCGTCGTCGGCACCAGAACGGCCGCTTGCTTCCCGTCCAGGACCGCCTTGAAGGCGGCGCGCAGCGCCACCTCGGTCTTGCCGTAGCCCACGTCGCCGCACACCAGGCGGTCCATGGGCTGGGGGCGCTCCATGTCCCGCTTCACGTCCCGGATGGCCTGCAGTTGGTCCGGCGTCTCGTCGTAGGGGAACGCCGCCTCGAACTCCTTCTGCCAGGGGGTGTCGGGGGCAAAGGCGTTGCCCGTCACGATCTGCCGCGCCGCATAGAGGCGGAGCAGTTCCCCGGCCATCTCCCGGACACTGGCGCGCACCCGCTCCTTGGCCTTGGCCCAGGAGGTGCCGCCCAGCCGGTCCAGCGCCGGGCTGGCAGACTCCCCCGCCGCGTAGCGCTGCACCAGGTGGAGCTTGGCGACGGGCACGTAGAGCGTGGCGCCGTCGGCATAGGTGAGGTGCAGGAAGTCGCCCTCCTCGCCGCCGACGGAAAGTTGCTCCAGCCCGCGATACCGGGCGATACCGTGGTCCACGTGCACCACGTAGTCGCCGGCCTTGAGGTCGGCGAAGGAGGTGAAGGGCAGCGCCTCCTTGGGACGGACGCGCCGCCGCGGCAGGGCGTGCGCCCCGAAGATCTCCTGCTCGGTGATCAGGCGGAGGCCAAGCGGCTCGACCCGAAAGCCGGCGCTGAGCTCCCCGATTGCCAGGCCGATGCCGCCCGGCTCGGGCAGCTCGCGTCCCAGCCGGGCTCCCAGATCGTGATCCCGCAGGATCTCCTGGAGTCGCCGACCCTGCGCCTCGCTGCGCGCCACCAGGATGATCCGCTCCCCCTGACGCCGCCAGCCGTCCAGATCCTCCAGGAAGGCCGCGATCCGTCCGCGGTACGGCTCGACGCCGGCGCTCCGGATGTCCCGGCGGGGCGGGCCGGCGGGACCCGTCTCGCGGGGCGGGGCCGCGAAGGGGGTGAGGGCGATTCCGGCCCATGCCCGCGCCTCCCGGCGGAAGGCGTCCCAGCCCACCCAGCGCTCCTCCGCGGGCGGGAAGAGGGGTGCCAGGTCGGGCTCCCGGTCCGCTTCGGCCGCGGCGTCGGCCAGGACGGCGGTCGCCCGTTCGGTCAGAGCCGGCGGCTCGTCCCAGACGATCACCGCGTCCGCGGGGAGATAGGCCAGGATCGAGGCGGGTTCCTCCACGAGGTCGGGGACGAAGGCGTCCCACTCCGGGATCGGCCGCCGCTGGTCCAAGGCGTCCAGCAGAGCCGGCGGGACCGCGATCCCCCCCCGTCGCGCCCGGCTTTGCAGACACCCCGTGAGGCGCGCCGCCGCCGCCTCGGTCAAGAGGAACTCCTGGAGGGGCAGAAGCGTCGCCTGGGAGGCGGGACCCAACGAGCGCTGGGTCTCCGGATCGAAGTGGCGCAGCGAGTGGATCTCGTCCCCGAAGAACTCGACCCGGACGGGGTGGTCCAGCGCCGGAGGGAAGCAGTCCAGAATCCCGCCGCGCACCGCGAACTCCCCCGGCTCCGTCACCTGCCCGACGGTGCGATATCCGCCCGCCGCGAGCGCCCGGAGCAGCGCCTCGCGCGGCACGATCCGTTGCGGGTAGAGCGAGACCACGGCACTTTCCAGGACCGCCGGACCGATCGTGCGCAGCAGCGCCGCCGCGACCGAGGCGACCAGGACGACGGCCTGGCGCCTCTGGAGCCGGTGGAGGGCCTCCACCCGTCCCGCCCGCGCCTCCAGGTCGGGCTCGCGCTCGGGCAAGAGCGCGACTCCCTCGCCAAGGAAGAAGACGAGGTCCTGGTGGAGCGCCGCCGCGACCTCGTCACTCCGGCAGAGGACCAGAAACGTCCGGCCCGTCCCGACCTGACAGGCGGCCAGCGCCAGAGCGCGGGCCGACCCGTGCAGGCTCGCGAGGACGACCTCCGCCGGAGGCGTGAGGCTCTCGCAGAGTTCTCCGAGTTGACATTCGTTCCAGACGAATTGTGGAAGCATGGATTGCAGTACCGCCGTCAGCCGCTACCTGTTCGCCCGGGACGCGCAAGGGAGGCGCGTCCCGCGTGGTGACCCAAGCAGGACAATCGCCGACGGGTCAGTCGCGCGGCGCGCGCCGCGCCAGGACGCGGCGGATCAGTTCGGTCGTCGACGCCCCGTCCACGTATGGGAGGCTTCGCGCGATCCCGCCCCTGGACTGGACAAAGTCGGCGCCGACGATCTGACTGATCGGCCAGTCCCCCCCCTTGACCAGCACGTCCGGCCGCACGGCGTGGATCACTCGGGCCGGAGTGAGATCATCGAAGATCAGGACGAGATCCACGACGGCCAGCGCCGCCAGCACCTCCGCACGCTCCTCGGCCGGCACCACGGGACGGCCGCGTCCCTTGAGCGTTCGAACCGAGGTATCGCCGTTGATCGCCACGACCAGAAGGTCGCCCAGCGCGCGCGCCTGCTCCAGGTAGCGCGTGTGACCGCGATGGAGAAGGTCGAAGCACCCGTTGGTGAAGACGACCCGCCGGCTCGCGGCCTGGGCCTTGCGCACGGCACGGACCACGGCGGCAAGCGACTTCACCTTGTCGCGCGCCCGTCGCGGGTGCTCGGTGCTCGGCTCTCGGCTCCCGTCTCTCGGCTCGCGGCTCACAACTCGCGGCTCTCGTCTTCCGGCTCTCACCGCTCCATCCCCTCGATCACCGCCGCCGCCAGGAGCGGCACGAGCAGCTCGTGGTGGCCGGTCAGGGCGTACCCCCGCCCGCCGCGCGCCACGGGACGCCGCACCACATTCTGTGTGGGGCGGTAATGCTGGATGAAATCCAGATTCACCGTGACGAAATCCTGGACCCGATGTCCCAGGTTCCGGGCCAGCGTGAGGGCCTTCAGAAAGACCTCCGGCAACAACACGGCCGAGCCGACGTTGAGATACACCCCGCCATCCCCGAGGTCGGCGACGACGGCCGCCAGGAGACGGAAGTCCCGGTGGCTCGCCTCTCCCACGGCCGCCCCGTCACAGCGGGGATGCATGTGAACGATGTCGGTCCCCAGGGCCACGTGGACTGTGCAGGGCACGTCGAGTCGCGCGCACGCCGCGAGGAGGCTGAACTGAAGGTGCGGCGGCCCTGCCCGGAGGAGCCAATCCCCGACGGCGCGACCGAATCCGACCCCTCGCCGCACCCCCTCGCCGACCGCGTCGTTCAGAACTCGGCCGGTCTCCTCGGCCATCCCAAACTCGCCCTCGGCAAGCTGCGTCTCGACGTCCTCCGACGTGAAGCCCGCCGTGGCCAGCTCGAAATCGTGGACGGCGCAGGCCCCGTTCAGCGCGACCGCCGTCACCACACCGCGTTCCAGCAGGTCCACCAGGATGGGCGTGAGGCCCACCTTGATGACATGGGCTCCCATCCCCAGCAGGACCGGTTTCCCCTTCGCTCGCGCCGCCAGGATGGCCTGCACCACTTCACGGAGGCTGCGAACCGCCAGGTGCTTCGGCAGGGAGTCGAGGTAGGCCCGCAGCGTTCCGCCCGCCCGCCAGGGGGACGCCGCGTCCTCCACCCGCACCTTGCTGGGGCGCGAGGCCAGCGGATAGGTCTTGATTTCCGTGAGATCCAGCGGCTTGTAGCGTTTGACCACTAGCGCACCCCCCGCCGCGTCCGATTAAGATGATCGCCAAGCGCCCGCACCTGGGTCTCGATCGCGATCTCGTCTTCGAGACGTCCTCGCGACCGGCACGCCACCTCGTCTCCCGACGCGTCAGACGAAAAGGAGAGGCTGGAACGCCCATCGGTTCGAAAGTCGGCTTGGACCGCAAGGTCGGTCACGCCGCGACGCACTCCAGCGAGCACCACCGTCAGACGGACTTGTTTGCCCCGGAACGTCTGCCCGAATCCGGGCTTTCCACAGGCGCTGTACCGATCCTCGTTCTGCGTCACGAGGATGCTGGCCGTGTAGTCGGGGTTGATCGTACGCCACTCCGTTTCGATCGTTCCCGCTTCACGGTCCTCCTGCCGGATCTCGTATCCTCGCTCCGCGAGGATCCGGAGCACCGCGTCCCAGGCCTGATCGAAATCCACGCCCAGGCGCCGAGCCTCCTGTGGCGGGCGGCTTCCGGGCGGCATCCCTCCACACCCGACCAGGACACCCATGCAAAGCACGCCCGCTGCGAGTCGCCGCATCGCCCCCTGCTTTCGACCGCGTCCGGCACATCCGCGCTGACAAGCGCCCACGCCTGGCCCGGCGACTGTACCACAGCCCCCGGATCCAGTCAAAAGGCGGGGCAGTGCCCCACAGCCTTTTGTCCGTTTCGAAGCCCGAAGGGATTTTGGCCTTGACGGGGGGGAGACTGGTCGAATATGCTTCAACCCCCTAGAACGCGACGGTCCGAGAAAATATGGCTATTGCCTTCCCACAGAAGGGGGCGTGCCGAGCCCCCGCAAGCTGCCGAATCTGCCTCGATCATTTCGACGCACGCAATTCAGCTCTACCCACAGGGAAACCGCGTCGTACCCCCGTCGTGCGCAGCGGACCACGGTGGAAGGAAGGAGGTCGCGGATGAGCGATACGGAAGCACAACTCTTTGTTCGGCTCAAGGAGGAGAACCCCGAGTTTCGCCGCCTGGCCGAGAAGCACCGCGAGTACGATATCAAGATCGGCGAGTTCGATCGGATCTACTACCTGACGAGCGAGCAGGAGCGCAAGCGCAAGGAACTGCAGAAACTGAAGCTGAAGATCAAGGACGAGATGTACGCCATCATGCGGCAAGTTCAGCATGCCCATCAAGAAGAGGCTGTCACATCTTGACCGTCTCGGCCAGGCGCGCATGGTGGATATCGGCGCCAAGGACGAGACGGTTCGCGAGGCCATAGCGCGCGGCTTTGTTGCCCTTCGGCCCGAGACGGTTCGCCTGATCACGAACCGCACCATTCCCAAAGGGGACGTCTACGCCGCCGCGCGCGTGGCTGGAATCATGGCTGCCAAACGGGTCTACGAGCTGATCCCTCTATGCCACTCCCTCCTCCTCACGGCCGCGGATGTCGGTTTTCGCGCCGGCCGGAATCCCTCCGGAGTTCACATCGAATCTCGGGTCAGGACCACGGGCCGCACCGGAGCCGAAATGGAGGCCCTGACGGCGGTTTCGGTGGCTGCTCTGACTATCTACGATATGTGCAAGGCCGTCGACAAGGAGATGGTCATCACCGATATCCGCCTGGCGTACAAGGCGGGCGGGCGGAGCGGGACGTACCGCCGGCCGGGCGAGGGACCCGCAGGAGAGCGGTCGGCGGCCGGCGATCCGCCTTCGGGCAGGACGCAGGCTGATGACCGCTGAAGAGGTGCGGTCTTTCCGGGGCATGGGCTTCAAGCCCGTAATCTCATTTCACAGGAGGGGTGCCAGCCACACAGACGGGAAGCGGATCGAGGGCGCAGTGACGGAAGCAAACGTAGACCGATGGAGGAAGTCGCATGTCGTTCCAGGACAAGACTTTGACGTGTGTGGATTGCGGGCAGACGTTCGTCTTTACTGCGGGGGAGCAGGAGTTTTACGCGCAGAAGGGATTCCAGAACGCCCCCAAGCGCTGTAAGTCCTGCAAGGTTACGAAACGGTCCAGCGGCCCCGGCGGGGGAATGGACGGCGGCGGGAGCCGCGAGCTGTTCGAGGTGGTGTGCTCGTCCTGTGGGCAGAAGACCACGGTCCCGTTCAAGCCCACATCCGACCGCCCCGTCTATTGCCGCACCTGCTTCCAGTCGCGGCGGGCGAGCGGGGATCGGTAGGACCTTCTCCTTGTCCCTCCTTGCCAGGCCGGGCGCCGTTCGGATTCCGGACAGGCGTCCGGCCTGGTTTGTTTTGCTCCCCGTCTCACCGCTCCCCTCTCGGCCGAAAGGCATTGAATACGCCGGCGGACGTGTGTTACAAGTAGCCGTCAGCTTTCAGCCCTCGGCCCCGACAATCGTGTCCCGCGGCTGACGGCCGATGGCTGACGGCCGATGGCTGGAGAGAGTATGCCCAACCCGATCCCGCCCGAGATGAGCGCGATCTTGCGCCTGATTCCCTCGGTGGACGAACTGCTGGCGACCGCGCGAATCCGGGGTCTCCTGACGGCGCAGCCCCGCTGGGCCGCCCTGGAGGCGATCCGCGAGGTTCTGGCCGAGTGCCGGCGGGGCGCCCTGGCGGGAGATCTGACGCCGGAGGCGGCCCGGGCGCTGGTGGCCCCGGCGGCCCTCGAGGTCGCCGTCGAGGCGGCGGCGGTGCGCAAGGCCAGACCGTCGCTCCGGGCGGTCATCAACGCCAGCGGGGTCGTCTTGCACACGAACCTCGGCCGGGCCCCGCTCGCGGAGGCGGCCCTGGCCGCCATCGAGGCGGCGGCGCGCGGGTACAGCACGCTGGAATTCGACCTGACCACGGGCGCTCGCGGCAGTCGCCAGGTCCACGTGGAGGATCTGCTCTGCGCCCTCACCGGAGCCGAGGCGGCCTTCGCGGTCAACAACAACGCCGCGGCCGTCTTCCTCGGCGTCAACACGCTCGCGAATGGGCGCGAGGTCCTGATCTCCCGGGGAGAACTGGTGGAGATCGGGGACTCCTTCCGCATTCCCGACGTGATGACGGGGGCGGGGGGGCGCCTGCGGGAAGTGGGCACGACCAATCGCACGCACCTCAAAGACTACGAGGACGCCGTCGGCCCCGAGACCGCCCTGATCCTGAAGGTCCACCGCAGCAACTTCCAGCTCATGGGCTTCACCGCCGAAGTGGAGACCGCCGACCTGGCAGCCCTGGGGAAACGGCGGGGGCTCCCCACCATGGAGGATCTGGGGAGCGGTGCCCTGCTGGATCTCTCCCTCTTCGGGCTTCCCCGCGAGCCCCTGGCCGCGGATGCGATCCGGGCCGGGGTGGACCTGGTGACCTTCAGCGGCGACAAGCTCCTGGGCGGTCCGCAGGCCGGCATCGTGGTGGGCCGCCGCGATCTGGTGACGCGCCTCCGGCGAAATCCGCTGGCGCGGGCCGTCCGCATCGACAAGCTCTGCCTCGCGGGGCTGGAGGCCACGCTCCGCCTGCTCCGCGACCCGGAGCGGGCGCGGCAGGAGATCCCCGCCCTGGCGATGCTCGGCCTGCCGTCCGCCGCCGTCGGCGCCCGGGCCGAGGCCCTGGCCGAGGCCCTCCGGACCGCCGTGCCGGACGTCTCCTGCGCCGTCGAGGACGGGACGTCCGAGGTCGGCGGAGGCGCCCTGCCGCTCGCGAGCATCCCCACCCGGGTGCTGGCGCTCCGCGGCGGGGAGGGCCCGGGCCTGCTGGAGGAACGCCTCCGCCTGGGGGAGCCGCCGGTCCTGGTCCGTGTCAAAGAGGATCGGGTCCTCGTGGACCTCCGCACGGTCTCGCCGTCGGAGGACGCGCCCCTGCGCGAAGCGCTCGCAACCGCCCTGCGCGCGGGGTCGGCGAGGAGGGTCGCATGAACACGGAAACCGAACCGGTCCCGGCCGGCACCGATCTTCTGACCATCGTCCAGAACCAGAAGACCCCGACCGAGGTCCTGGAGCAGGTCCTGGAACATCCGGACCTCGCCCCCGAGGTCGTGATCGCCCTCCTCCGCCATCCCAACAGCTCGGGCAGGGCCATGGCCCAGCTGGCCGAGTCCGCCACCGGCCCGCTGCTCGACGTCCTGCTGGGATCGCTGGAGCGGCTGGGCCGCTGGGTGGAAGCCGTGGAGGCCCTCCTCAGGAATCCGAACGTCCCGGAGGTGAAGCACCCCACGCTGCAGCAGGCGATCGCGGCGGCCAAGAAGCGGGAGGCGGAAGGGACAAAGATCAAGAGCCTGCTCCTCCGGGTCAAGGAGCTACCGGCGGGCCAGAAGCTGGCCCTCGCCAAGAAAGGAAACAAGGACGTCCGGATGATCCTGATCAAGGACAGCAACGACATGGTGGCCATGGAAACGGTCAGCTCCTCGCGCATCACGGATGGGGAGATCCTGTCCATCTCGACGATGCGGGACGTCTCGGAGAAGGTCCTCCGCTACATCGCCAACAACCGGAAGTATCGGCAAAACAAGCAGATCATCCTGGCCCTGCTGAGCAACCCCCACACGCCGGTGGGCGTGTCCTTGAGTCTCGGCATCAACACCCTCACGGATCGTGAGCTGTCGGATCTGGCCAAGAGCAAGAACGTCCCGGGTGTGATCAGCCGCGCCGCGAAATCGGTTCTGGACCGCCGGAAGACGGCATCCAGCCCCGGGGGCGGAGGGGGGCACTAGATCCATGCGGGGCTTCTTCGTCACCTTCGAGGGCGGGGAGGGATCGGGCAAGACCACCCAGCTCAAGACGCTCCTCGGCCACCTCCGATCCGCGGGGCGGGACGTTGTGGAGACTCGCGATCCCGGGGGGACGGCCATCGGGAATCAGATCCGGGGCCTCCTCCTGGACGGCGAGAACGCCCGGATGGACTCCCTGACGGAGCTGCTGCTCTACGAGGCCAGCCGGGCGCAGCTGGTGCAGGAGATCGTCCAGCCCGTCCTGGCCGCGGGCCGGATCCTCCTCTGCGACCGTTTCACGGACTCCACCGTGGCGTACCAGGGCTACGGGCGCGGGGTCGATCTGGACCTCATCGGGCGGTTGAACGCGTCGGCCGCACGCGGTATCCGGCCGGACTTGACGTTCTTCCTCGACCTGGATCCTGTCGTGGGGCTGGAACGGGTGAAGAGACGGCTGGCCCCGTCGCGCGCGCCACGGGATCGGCTGGAGGGCGAGGCGCTGGCCTTTCACGAGCGGGTGCGGCAGGGCTTCCGGGCCCTGGCCGCGACAGAGCCGGAGCGCGTGATCGCGCTCGACGCCGTCCAGAGTCTTGCGGAACTCGCCGCGGAGATCCGCCGCCGGGTTGACGCACGGCTTGGCCCGGCGGAGGCCGCCCCCGGAACCCGGCGGCGGTCCGAGTGAGATGACGATGCCTTTCGGCGAGATCTGCGGGCAAGACCGGGCGGTGTTGTTGCTCCGGCGCGCCTGGGCGGGCGGGCGGCTGGCGCAGGCGTACTGTTTCGCCGGCCCGCCGGGCGCGGGGAAGCGTACCACGGCCCTGGCGCTGGCGCAGGCGGTCAACTGCCTCGCCCCCGCGACCGCGGGGCCCGCTCCGGACGCCTGCGGGACCTGCCGCTCTTGCCGCCGGATCGCGGCCGGTCAGCATCCGGACGTGATCCTGGTGACCCCGCAGGAAAAGACGGTCATCACGATCGAGCAGGTGCGCGATCTCGCCGCGCGAGCCAACCTCCGGGCATACGAGGGGAACGTCAAGGTCTGGATCCTGGATCCGGCCGACCAGATGCAGGAGCCGGCGGCCAACGCCTTTCTCAAGACCCTGGAAGAACCGGCCGGCCGATCACTCTTCATCCTGGTGACCACCGCCTTCACCGCGCTCCTGGCCACCATCCGGTCGCGCTGCCAGGAGGTGCGCTTCGATCCTTTGGGCGATGAAGCGCTACGGACGATCCTGATGCGACACGGCCGGAGCGCCGAGGACGTGGCCGCCGTGCTGCCCCTGGCGGGCGGGAACGCCGAGCGGGCCCTCGGCCTGGACGTGGTCGAGGAGCGCGCCAGACAGGAGCGCGTCGTGGCGGAGACCTGGGGGGCTTTGGGCTCCGTCCCCGCCCTGCTCGAGCAGGCCGAGCGGATCGGGAAGGACCGGGCCACCCTGGAGGCGGCGCTGGAGATCCTGCTCGGCTTCACCCGGGATCTGGCGGTCTTCAGAGTCGGGGAGTCCTCTCGACGACTGCTTCCCACCGACCGGCTGGCGGCGGGCGGGCGGGCGGCGGCGGGGATCCCGCTCTCGGCGACCCTGAAGATCCACGAGGCGCAGGCGGAGGCGCGACGGCGGCTGGCCGTGAACGCCCAGCCGCGCTTCACGGCGGAGCGCATGCTCCTCAAGATGCGAGAGGCGATGGAAGAGAAAGTCGGGGGGCCGGCATGACCCACGTGG
>JAPLLC010000104.1 GCA_026387775.1 Candidatus Methylomirabilota bacterium
GACAAGAACGGGGTGCTGGTGGAGCGGAAGATCGGCGCGTTCGAGGGAAACATGGAGGCCGCCTTCTCCAGCCGGATCGAGAAGCTGCTCGCCCAGTGAACAGCATCGGGACTCGCTCGGGGGGGGGCTAGCAGGCTGCTGAAATACTCACGTTTCGACAGGCTGCTCAAAAAGGTCCAGATGCAAGGCGGCGCGCGCAGGGCGGGGTACCCACCGCAGGTGGGTCCAGGCGTACTCCAGGTACGCCGCAGCGAATGCCCCAGCGTGCGGGTACCCAGCCGAAGGCTGGGTGACAGCAGATGGGCCTTTTTCAGCGGCCTGCTAATCCGTCCCCTTCGGCCACCAGGGCGGATACTCCCCCCCGAAGTCCGGCTTGACCTTCCGCTCCAGACGCGCGAGCCGTGCCCGGGCGGAGGTCAACTCCCGCCGGATTTCCAGGCGCATATTCTGAAGACCGGCATCGCCGGTCACGCCGCTGGACCTGCCCTCGCCCGACTCTCGAAGATCGATCATCCGGCCGATGGCGTCCAGGCTATTCTCCCGCCTCTCGATCTCCCGGACCCCTTCCTCGCGCGCCTTGAGGATCACCGCAGGATAGGCCGGATCCGTCGGATCGGGGAACTGCTCCCCAGGAAGACTCGCCTCCCGATCCGCGTGCGCGCAGGCCGCCAGCAGCACGGTCAGGGCGATAGCGAGCAGGAGTCCTCTCGGCTGAAACATCCTCAATCCACCACCGGGAGCCGTCCCCCTCGCTTGACCCGGCGCGTGTTGGGTGAGTATGCTTGAAGTCGAGGTCAACTGCTCACTCCGCGGAGCCGCCAGGACAGGGGGTGCCCCATCGCAAGGTCGGACGTCATCATCGTGGGCGGGGGAATCATCGGATGTTCGATCGCCTTTCATCTGGCAAGAGCCGGAGTCATCCCGCTGGTCCTGGAGAAGACGGCGGTGGCCGCCGAGGCTTCCAGCGGAGGCGCCGGATTGCTGACGGCCCAGGCCCATACCGATGACCCCGATCCCTTCTTCGACCTCAAGCTGGCGAGTCGCGCCCTCTACCCCGGCCTGGCTGATGAGCTTCGCGAACGCGTGGATCTGGACGTCGAGTACCGGCAGCTCGGTCACGTGGTCCCCGCCCTCACTGATGCCGAGGCCGGACGGGTTTCCGCGCGGGTCGCGTGGCAGGCGGCGCGCGGCCTGCCTGCCCAGTGGCTGACGGTTGCGGAGGCCAGGGAGCTCGAGCCGGGATTGCCGCCGGAGATTCTCGGGGTTGGCTGGTTCCCCGAGGACCACCATATCAACAGCACCGCCATGACCCAGGCCCTGGCGAGCGCGGCCAACCGGCTCGGGGCGCAGGTTCGCGTGGAGTGTCAGGTCGTGGATCTGGTGCGGGACGGCGATCGGGTCACAGGGGTCCGCACGCCCACGGAGACCATTTCGGCCTCCACGGTCGTCCTGTGCGCCGGCGCCTGGTCAGGAGAGTTCGAGGCCGCCGTCGGCATTCCCCTGCCCGTTTTTCCGGCCAAGGGGCAGATCGTCGTCGCGCGACTCCCCGTGCCGGCCCTGCGGCACGTGGTGTATGCGTCCGTCTATGCGATCCCGCGCGCCATGGGAGAGCACATCATCGGTAGCACGGTCGAATACGTGGGCTTCGACAAGGGCGTGACCATCGAGGGGATCGTCGACCTCTTGAACGAGGCCACGACTCTGGCGCCCGCCCTGCGAGAGGCGGAAATGGTTGCCGGCTACGGGTGCCTTCGGCCCGCGTCGGCCGACGGCCTGCCGCTGCTGGGCCCGGTCCCCGGTCGGCCGGGGCTGATTCTGGCCACGGGCCACTTCCGGAACGGCATCCTCCTCGCCCCGATCACCGGACAGCTCATCGCGGAGCTGATCGTTGGGGGCGCGCCCTCCATCTCCCTGGCCCCCTTCCGCCCCGACCGCCCCTTCCCACCCGGCCCGCCGCCGACGGCCCCCTGAAGCAGAACCGCCAATTTCGGACCGCCCAACGCCAGACAGTCCACGGCTCCGCATCGCGCTCAAGCTCCAGGCGGAAACGACGCCCGCTTGACGCGCCGGCAGGAACCCGCTAGAGTGACATTAGGGTGGGGTGCGCAAGGCCCCCTGTTGCCGCTGGATAGCAGAGAGTGAAACTCGCGTCTCAGACTGGGCTGACCCATCATGCTGGCACGTGCTTTTTGGAGTGCAATCACCATGGATCGGTCGGCGTTCCTCGATGACTTCGTCGCCCTCCTGGCGACGAATGGAATCCGCTACTGTGTCGTTGGAGGACAGGCCGTCAACGCCTATGTGGAGCCGCTGGTCAGTCTTGACCTCGATTTAGCCGTGGCCATGGATCACCTTCCTGCGCTGCAGGCCCTCCTGCGCGGTCCCTATCAGGTCGAACCGTTCCCACACAGCCTGAACATCACTGCGCGCGGGTCGGATCTTCGCGTCCAGATCCAGCTCGATCCGCGATACCTGGACTTCCCGGATCGGTCAACCTGCCGTGAGGTCCTGGGGTTGTCCCTGCCCGTTGCCTCGCTTGCGGATGTTCTGCGGGGCAAGGTCTGGGCCGCTACCGATCCGGCCCGACGCGCCAGCAAGCGTCAAAAGGACCTCGCCGACATCGCGCGACTCTTGGAAGCCTATCCGTTTCTCCGGGCCCATGTGCCGACTGAAGTCCTCGATAAGCTCCTCTGACATCCTCTCTTCCCGATACCGCCTATTCCTTCTCGTCCTGCAGTTCCCGGCACTGGCCCGCTTCCTCGCATTCGCCCCCGTGACACGCCGCGCAGGCCGACGCAGGATCCGGCGTCCAGTCCGTCAGGGAATACCCGCCCTGTGCGAGGGCCGCCCTCTCGTCCGTCGTCGCCTCCACGATGGTGAACTCCCCGAACTCCGCGTCCTCCGAAGAGAGGATCTCCTCATTGCTGAGAACAACGACCGGCCGGCCCCCCGAGCCTTCCACCGCAGATGCCTGCAGGGTCGCCTCCCAGAGTAGCCCCTCCATGAGTCCGCAACTGAGCTTCATCTTCCTCCCCCCTGGCGGCTGCGCGCAGTCCGTTTCACCCGCCGGCCCGCTCCTCGTATCCCTCGGGAGTCGACTCCCACACCGGCATGAAGACCCAGAGCAGGATGTAGAGGATCCCCCCCACCCCGTACGCCAGCACCATCACCGTCCAGATCAGCCGGACGAGCCAGGTCGGCATCCCGATCCAGTATCCGAAGCCTGCGCAAACCCCCCCGATCCAGCCCTTCGCCTTGAGGCGCCGAAGCTTGGGTCGAGACCCGAGACTGTCACTCATGCGCGCTCCTCCTGTTGCTCGCCCGATGGTCCGCGCCGCCCGGTCTGATTATCGGCAGAACGTCGCGATAGACGAAGCTAGCCAAGCACGAGAAGCCTGTCAACCGGAAACGCCGTCGGCTTTCGGCGGCCCCCCCCGCACTCTGCCTAGCAGGCTGCTGAAAGACTCACTATTCGGCAGGCTGCTCAAAAGGGCCCAGATGCAAGGCGGCGCACCCATCTTTCGATGGGTACCCGGCGAGGTGCGAGGCGTACTTACGCGTACGCCGCAGCGCCGCGCGAGCGCGCGGGGCACCCAC
>JAPLLC010000001.1 GCA_026387775.1 Candidatus Methylomirabilota bacterium
ACGAAAAAAAGAGGCACTGCAAAGAAAATCGAGGAAACCATCGGTTCCAAAACAATCGAATCGCCGGAGACGATCGCGTCAAGCCTCGAAGGATTTCCCATCGTCGGCATCGGCGCTTCGGCTGGGGGACTGGCGGCATTCGAGGCCTTCTTCTCCGGCATGCCTGCAGACACGGATCCGGGCATGGCCTTTGTCCTGGTGCAGCACTTGGCCCCAGACCACAAGAGCATCCTTACCGACCTCATCCGGCGCTACACCCGAATGCAGGTCTTCGAGGTCGAGGACGGAATGGTGGTGCAGCCCAACTGCGCCTATATCATCCCGCCCAGCCGGGATATGGCGTTTCTCAACGGCGCCCTCCAACTGATGGAGCCCTCCGCCCCCCGTGGCCAGCGACTGCCGATCGATTTTTTCTTCCGGTCGCTCGCCCAGGACCAGCACGAGCGGGCCATCTGCATCGTGCTTTCGGGCACCGGCAGCGACGGCACCCTGGGCGTTCGGGCTATCAAGGGCGATGGCGGCATGGTTATGGTCCAGAACCCCGCTTCCACCGAGTACGACGGCATGCCGCGCAGCGCCATTGCCACGGGCCTCGTGGACTATGAGCTTCCGCCGGCCGAGATGCCCGCCCAGATCATGGCCTATGTGGCCCATGCCTTCGGCAATCTCCCCCGGCCCGTCGCCACCCCGACTCCCAGGTCCGAGAATGTGCTGAAGAAGATCTTCATCCTGCTGCGCTCCCAGACCGGCCATGACTTTTCCCAGTACAAGCCGAGCACCATTCTTCGCCGAATCGAACGGCGCATGGCCATTCATCAGATCGAAACGATGGAAGGGTACGTCAAGTATCTGCAGCAGATGCCGCCGGAGGTGGATGCGCTGTTTCGAGACCTGCTGATCGGTGTGACCAAATTCTTCCGCGATCCGGAAGTCTTCAAGGTGATCGAGGAAAAGCTCATCCCCAAGCTCTTCGCCGGCAAGCCGGCGAACACCGTGATCCGCGTCTGGTCGCCGGGATGCTCCACCGGCGAGGAGGCTTATTCCCTCGCCATTCTCCTGCGGGAGCACCTGGAAGCGCTGAAGCAGAGTTTCAAGGTGCAGGTCTTTGCCACAGACATCGACAGCCAGGCGATTGCCACTGCCCGCTCAGGCATCTATCCAGCCAGCATTGTCACCGACATCTCGCCGGAGCGGCTATCGCGATTTTTTGCGGCCGATCCCGACGGCGGCATGTACCGCATCCAAAAAGACATCCGTGACATGCTGGTTTTTTCCGAGCAGGACATCATCAAAGATCCGCCTTTCTCCAGACTCGACCTCATCAGCTGCCGCAACCTCTTGATCTATATGGACGGGGACTTGCAGAAGAAGCTTATTCCCCTCTTCCATTATGCGTTGAATCCGGGCGGATTTCTTTTCCTGGGCACTTCGGAGACCGTGGGGGATTCCCGCGATCTGTTTGCCGTGCTGGAGCGTAAATCGAAGCTGTATCAGCGCAGAGATGATTTTCACGGCGCGCAGCGCGCGTTCATGGGCCGGTTTCACCCGCCCATTATGGCGAGGGATGCGCTGCTCCCGCGGGCCGCTGGGAACACGGTATCCTCTGGAAAACTGCCGCTGCGCGAGCTGACCGAACAGGCGCTCTTGCAGCAAGTCGCTCCGGCCGGTGTGCTCGTCAACGGCAAGGGCGACATCCTCTACCTGCACGGCCGCACCGGCCTGTACCTGGAACCGGCTCCGGGCGAGGCCGGTGTCAACAACATCCTGAAGATGGCCCGCGAAGGATTGCGCCACGACCTGACCACGGCCCTGCACAAAGTCGTGGGGACAAGAGAGATCGTGCGCTGTCCGGGCCTGCGCGTCAAAACCAACGGCGAATTCGCCACGGTCAACCTGACCATCTGTCCGGTGGCGGCTGGCCGCACCGCCGCGGCACATGAGCCGCCCCTGTATCTGGTCATCCTGGAGCGGGCGCATCTCTTCGACCCCGGACAGGCGCAGCGGGTTGTCCCGCACGCCACCGCGGGAGTGGATAGCCCCGTTACGGACGCCGAAGCACATATCGCGGCGCTCAAGCATGAACTGCGGGCCAAGGAAGAATACCTCCAGACCTCCAACGAGGAACTGGAGACCTCCAACGAAGAGCTCAAATCTTCGAACGAGGAGATGCAGTCGGTGAACGAAGAGTTGCAATCCACCAACGAGGAATTGGAGACTTCCAAGGAGGAACTCCAATCGGTCAACGAAGAACTGGCCACGGTCAACTCCGAACTGCAAACCAAGGTGGCGGATCTGTCGCGGGCCAATAACGACATGAATAACCTGCTGGCCGGCACCGGCATCGCTACCGTTTTTGTGGACCATGGGATGCGCATCCTGCGTTTCACTCCCGCTGCCAGCGTGTTCATCAACCTGATTCTGAGCGACGTGGGAAGGCCCGTGGGCCACATCGTTTCCAACCTGGTCGGCTACGATTGCCTGGTGGCGGACACGCAGGCGGTGCTGAACACGTTGGTTCCCAAAGAGGTGGATGTGCAGACAACGGCGGGCAAGTGGTTCAAGATGAACATCCAGCCCTACCGCACGCTAGACAACGTGATCGAAGGCGCGGTAATTACCTTTGTCGACATCACGGAGATGACGCGGGTAAGGGAGGCGCTGCGGAAAGCCAACGATCTGCTCCATCTGGCTGTCGTATTGCGAGATGCGCACGTAGCCATCACCGTGCAGGACCTGGAGGGCCGCATTCTGGCCTGGAACTCGGGAGCGGTGAGCATGTATGGCTGGAGTGAAGCCGAGGCACTGGTAATGAACGTCCGCGACCGGGTTCCGGAGGGGTTGCGAAACGAGGCGCTGACCGATGTACTGCAGCTTGGTCGGGCTGAAATTCCGGAGCCGTATCGTACACAGCGGATCACCAAAGAGGGTCGTGTCTTGGAGGTCTGGATGACCGCCACAGCTTTGGTGGATGAGGCCGGGCGGATGTATGCGATTGCGACAACGGAACGGACAAGCGAGCGCAAGAATACAAGATAAAATTGATGTTGATAAACTCAAGGAAGCGGAACAATTTGGATGTACTTTGACGAGAAGTATACAACTAAATCCTGTCTGTCCATGTCGATTGGAATGACATTCATCTTACACGTGCTGCCAAAAAGGCGGCAACAGGAAATCTGTCATGATACGTTTCATTCATGCCGCTGACGCTCATATCGACAGCCCGCTGAAAGGTCTTGAGATGCATGACGGGGCGCCCGTCGATGTCCTGCGCGGCGCAACAAGGCGGGCCTTCGAGAACCTGATCCAACTGGCGATAGATGAGCACATCGATCTTCTGGTCATTGCGGGTGATCTCTATGACGGAGATTGGAAGGATTACAGCTCGGGTCTCTTTTTTCGCCGGCAAATGGCCTGCTTGTGTGACAAGGACATCCAGGTTTATCTGATTGCGGGCAACCATGACGCAGCCTCGGTGATTTCCAGGAAACTGAGTTTGCCGAAGAATGTGCATGTCTTTTCCACCCGGTTGACGGAGTCCAGGGAAGTGGCCGGACATCCCGTGGTGATTCATGGTCGCGGATTTCCGAACCGGGCGGTGCCCGAAAATCTGGTGCTGGATTACCCCGCTGCGGTGCCCTGCAAGTTCAACATGGGGCTCCTGCACACCAGCCTGACCGGCCGTCCCGGTCACGACACATACGCCCCGTGTTCGGAAACGGATTTGCGGCAGAAAGGCTATGACTACTGGGCGCTGGGTCACATTCATCAACCCGAGGTGATCAGCCAGGATCCCTGGATCGTGTTCGCAGGAAACTGTCAGGGTCGGGACGCCCGTGAGGCGGGACCGCACGGCTGCTGGCTGGTGACGGTAAATGATTCCCTGGATGTGGAGCGTGTGGATTGGCACGACCTGGACGTCGTCCGGTGGCGGGTGCTTGAAATCGATCTTGCCGGAGTGGCGGAGGAATCCGAAGCACTCGATCGCGCCGCGCAATCGATGACCCATGCGGTGAGCGAAGCGGAGGGGCGGCTGCTCGCAGCCCGGATTGTCTTCACCGGAGCC
>JAPLLC010000138.1 GCA_026387775.1 Candidatus Methylomirabilota bacterium
CCTGAACAACTCCTGCCTGGGGGGCTACGACAAACATCTCCCAAGCGCGACACGGCTCTACGGCACCCGTTTCCTCTCGGGGGACTATGCCAAGGTGGCGGAGGGGCTCGGGGCCTATGCGGAACGGGTGGAGAAACCGGCAGAGATCATCCCCGCGGCTCAGCGCGCCCTGCAGGCCGCCGATGCCGGCCGCCCGGCACTTTTGGAGATCATCACCAAGGAAGACCCGGTTTTCTCCAAGTAGCGGGCAAGCAAGCGGGGCACGTCACCGAGAGTCCTGCACTCTCCTCCAGAAATACCACGGGGCACGCGACTGCGCGTGCCCCGTGGTATTTCATCGAGTCGCAACCCTTCCGGCCGCAACCCCGCTCGCTACTTGACCGGGCAGATCGGCAGGACGGTTCGCCCGAGTTTCTCGTTCAGGATCTCGGCCATCGCCAAGTAGATCGCGCTCGCCCCGCAAACGATCCCTTCCCATCCGGCCAGGGCGCCGATGGCTTTGCTCCCCGTCCAGTCCCGGATGGCCAGCAGGAAGAACAGCACGACGAGGGAGCCGAAGACGAACTGCAGCGCGCGGTTCGCCCGAAGCGTGCCGAAGAACATGAAGAGCGTGAACACCCCCCACATGAACAGGTACCAGCCCATGAAGTGTTCAGGTGTCGGGGCAGCCCAGCCGAGCTTGGGCAAGACCCAGAGCCCGACGAGCGAGAGCCAGAACATCCCGTAGGACGTGAAGGCGGTGAGCCCGAACGTGTTGCCCTTCTTGAACTCCATCACGCCCGCGATGATCTGGGCCATCCCGCCGTAGAAGACCCCCATCGCCACGATCATGGCGCTCAGCGGGTAACAGGTCGGCAAGGCGTTGTGGATGTTGAGCAGGACGGTCGTCATCCCGAAACCCATCAGGCCCAACGGCGCGGGATTGGCGAGCGACTCGGGCTTATCCATGGAAAAGACCTCCGGTCATCCCTTCCCTCGTTGCTCCAGCACCGGGCCTCGCCCCGCGGTCCCTACGCCGCCGACCCGGCGAAGGCGGGGTCGATGATCTTGAGGAGTTCGCTGTTGACCCGGCCCTGGGCGCCGCGGATCTCGATCGCCACGATCCGGCGGTCGGCCGCGTAGCCGAAGACCATCCCCTCCGTCTCGCGCGTATCCGCCACGGGCACATCGGTGAGCAGGTTGACCTTCACGAGATCCTTCGCAGCGTCGAATTCGATCTTCACGCCGGCTCCTTTGCTTTGCGAATTCACCCGGAGGCGATCCGGGTCAGTGGACAGCGATCGGCTGCGCCACTATTCTCGTCGTCAGCGGCCGTTGGGTCCGGGCGGGAGTCCTTGACCCCCCACGGCGCCCGTAAGACGTGACTGGATGGCCTCGCGGTAGGCCATCGTCAGGAGGTCCAGGTCGCTATCGGCGATCCCATCTCCGGGGGAATCCGTCTCCGGAGCACACGACGCTTCCTTGGATGATTCGCGGCTCGGATGATTCTGCATCGGCCCCACCCTCCCCCTTTCGCCCAACGACCGTCGCCCCCTCCGGCGCTTTCGTCTCAGATCTTCGGCAGGGTGATCTCGCGCTGGGACTGATACTTGCCCTTCTTGTCCGCGTACGAGACCCGACAGACCTCGTCCGCCTCGAAGAACACGACCTGGGCGATACCCTCGTTCGCGTAGATCTTGGCGGGGAGCGGCGCGGTGTTGCTGATCTCCAGGGTCGCCGTCCCTTCCCACTCGGGCTCAAACGGGGTCACGTTCACGATGATCCCGCAGCGGGCGTAGGTGGACTTGCCCAGACAGATCGTCAAGACGCTCCGCGGAATCCGGAAGTACTCCACGGTCCGGGCCAGGACGAAAGAGTTGGGCGGCACGATACAGACGTCCCCCTTGAAATCCACAAAAGACTGCTGGTCGAACCGCTTGGGGTCCACGATGGCGGAGTTCACATTGGTGAAGATCTTGAATTCGTCCGCCACCCGGATGTCGTACCCGTACGAAGACACCCCGTACGAGATGGCCCCCTCCCGGACCTGGTTCTCCGCAAACGGCTCGATCATCCTGTGCTCCCGCGCCATGCGGGTGATCCAGTGATCCGACTTGACGGACATGCGTTCTCCGCTGACGTTCAACGTTCAACGTTCAACGTTGCACACCGCAAACTGCCGGGGATCGTCCCCTCCCGACGCCGCCCGCGGGGCTCGCGCCCCCTTCGACATTCAACGTTCAACGCTCAACGCTCGACGTTCAACGCTCGACGTTCAACGTTCAACGTTCAACATTCAACGTTTAACGTTCAACGCCGAAATCCTCACGCCACAATCGGCGGGAACACGGGGTCGAGGTACCCTCGCGGAGTTTTCTCCACCCGCCGGCGTTCCACCATGACGGCGACGTCTGGCCAGCCGGCGTGAAGCGAGGACATCTCCGCGTACAACTCGGCGCATGCTCGGCAGAGGACCATGTACTGGGTCTGGTGATCCAGAGTGACTCGCCGTTCGTGCATCTCACTGTCCTAACACTCGCTGAAGCCGCAGACGTGGCACTTCTGACAGCCCTCCTCGAAGACCAGGGTGAAGTTCTGGCAGTCCGGACACATGTCGCTGGCCTTGGGTCGCCCCTCTCGCGCCTCGCGGACGTGCTCGACACCGGGCTCCCGCAGCCCCGTGTATTCCGCCAGCACCTGGGCGATGGCGTCGGGGATGGAGCGGACGCGGCCCGGTCCCATTCCGGCATCCCGGCGTCCGCCGATCCGGTCGAGCTGCTTGACGATCTCCTCCACCCGCTCGCGCGGGGTGAGCGGAGACGGCATGCGCAGCGTCAGGGAGATCAGACGGCCCAGCGCCTCGGCGTCCGCCTGGACGTCGCTTCCTGCCTTGCCCACGTTCAGGAAGACCTCGAAGGGCTCGCCGGAGGTGCTCTGGTTCACGTGAACGTAGCCGGTGCCGAGGGGGGTGTCCACCCGGAAGGTCACCCCCCGCAGGGTCCGCGGGCGCGGCTTGACCGTCGTCGGAACGTGGGCCAGCCCCTCGTGCTCCTCGATCTCGGGCTGTTCCTTCGCCGCACCGGCCGCACCGGTGCCGACGTGGAGGACCTGTCCCCCGTGGGCCGCCTTGCAGCCGTCCCGAAAGACCGTGATCCCGAGACAACCGAGATCGTAGGCGGACTGGTAGGCCTTGGCCACATCCTCGACCGTGGCGGAGTTGGGCAGGTTGATCGTCTTGGAGACCCCATTGTCCGTGTGCTTCTGGAAGGCCGCCTGCATCCGGACGTGCCAATCGAACGCGATCTCGTGCGCGGTCACGAACACGCGGCGGACATTCTCCGGAACCTCGGTCAGACCCTCGAGCGTCCCATGCTTCGCCACTTTCTCCATCAGCTCGTCGCTGTAGAAGCCGCGCTTCCGCGCCACCGCCTCGAAGTGGGGATTCACGAAGGTGAGGTGCCGGTCCCCCACGATGTGGCTGTAGGCCACGGCGAAGAGGGGCTCGATCCCCGACGAGCAGCCCGCGATGATGCTGATCGTGCCGGTGGGGGCAATCGTGGTCACGGTGGAATTCCGGACCGGCCGCCCGTCTCGATAGATGCTCTGCGACCAGCTGGGGAACGGCCCCCGCTCCTCTGCCAGACGCACCGACTCGTCCCGGCCGATCGTGGTGATGAACTCCATCAGCTTCTCCGCCAGATCCAGGGCGTCCTGGCTATCGTAGGGGATGCCGAGCTGGATCAAGAGGTCGGACCAGCCCATCACGCCCAGGCCGATGCGGCGGTTCTTGTGCACCTGCTCCATGATCTCGGCCAGCGGGTAAGGATTCACCTGGATCACGTCGTCCAGGAACCGCACTCCGAGACGCACCGCCCGCTCCAGCGCGTCCCAGGCGATGGGGGCCGCTGGATCGTCCGGGCGCCCGAACTTGTCCAGGTTGATGGAGCCCAGATTACAGGCGTCGTTGGGGGCCAGGGGCTGCTCGCCGCAAGGATTCGTGGCCTCGATCGTCTCGAGGTCCCGCACCGGATTCGCGGGACCGAGATTCACGCGGTCGATGAATACCAGGCCGGGGTCGCCGGTCTGCCAGGCCGCGTTCACGATGCGGTCGAAGACTTCGCGCGCCTTGAGACTCCCCGTGACCTTATGGGTGTGCGGATCGATCAGGTCGTACTCGCCGTTCGCCGCCAAGGCCCCCATGAAGGGCTCGGTGATGGCCACGGAAATGTTGAAATTGGCGATCCCCCCGTCCAGCTTGCAGTGGATGAACTCCAGGATGTCCGGGTGGTCCACCTTCAGGATGCCCATGTTCGCGCCGCGCCGGGTGCCGCCCTGTTTCACCGCCTCGGTGGCGCCGTTGAAGACCCGGAGAAAACTCACGGGGCCGCTGGCCTTGCCCCCCGTGGAGAGGACCGCGGTGTCCTTGGGCCGCAGGCGCGAGAAGGCGAAGCCCGTCCCTCCCCCGCTCTTGTGGATGATGGCGGCCCGCTTCACCGCCTCGAAGATCTCGTCCATCGAGTCGCAGACCGGCAGCACGAAGCAGGCCGAGAACTGCAGGCCGTTGTCCTTGCCCGCGTTCATCAGGGTCGGGGAATTGGGCAGGAAGGCCCCGTCCACCATCAGCTCATAGAAGTGGCTGGCCACCTCGTGGATCTGCTGCTGCGTCTTCCCCCAGGTCGCCTCGGCCGAGGCGATGGCACTCGCCACGCGCCAGCACATGTCCTCTGCCGTCTCGCCTCGCTCCGTGCCCGATGCGGCGCCCTCGGCGACCTTGCGAGATCGGTCGAGGTACCGCTCCCGTAAGACACGAAGGGCAGATTCGGACCACTGGCCCTGTTTCATCGGACGCGCGAGCTCTGCCATGACGACTTCCTCCATCTCGAGTACAAGAGGGCTGCGGCCCGTTGACCGCCCAGGAGCCCGGCTGTGTCCCGCCAACCGTTCGCGATCCAGGCCCGGCCACAACAGAAAGAACCGCCGGCCAGGACCGTGAACCCGTCGCCGTCCTTCTCTGGGATCGCCTCTCCCTCATCCCCGTCGATGCATCCGAAAAACCAGCCCCGATTCCGGCCTTTCGAAATGCCGCGCCGACTAACCAAACATATGATTGGTCAACATCTTGGGTAGGTGGATACTTATATGCCCTACATGTTGGGCTTGTCAAGCGAAAATCTGATGGAAAACGCAGGGGGAATCCGTGCAGAAAAGACGCGGGCGCGGAGGGCCGGTGTCTCAAAAACCCTTGCTGGAGGAGGCCGGGAGAAGGTAGACCCTGTACAACACTGATCTGTGCGCTCTCTCAAACATGGCCCACCGCAGGAGGGCCCATCGCGAGGGTGCGGGGCTCCCGCCTTTGCCCTCCGCGTGAGTCTGCGGGGCGTTGAACGTTGAACGTGGAACGTTGAACGTGGAACGAGCCCCCGACAGGGCCTGCACGGCCGACCCTGAGCGCCGCGACGCCCCGCGACGCTACCCGC
>JAPLLC010000270.1 GCA_026387775.1 Candidatus Methylomirabilota bacterium
CGCGCCCCCCAGGCCGGCGCTGGCGCCGGCGAAGGTCAGGAGGCGGGCGCCCACGACTTCGCCCCCGATCTGCGCCACGGGCAGCAGGGTGTCCACCCCCTCGCGAACCCAGCGCGCCTGCAGGAACGTCCAGATTCCCCGGGGCCAGACTCGACCCAAGACCGCCCGCCAGGCGAGACTGGAGGCCAAAAGCGGCGGAAGGTGAAGCAGGCAGACCAGTCCGAGCCCCCAGCCGGCCGCTCCCAGGCTTCCGAGAATCTGGGGCAGGCCCTGCTGCACGACGAGCCCGGCGATTACCAGGAGGCCGACCGCCGCGGCGAGGCAGAAATGAAGGCTAATGGTCTTTGACATGTCTTCGGTCTGGTCGGTCGGGCCGGAGCGCACCCGCCCCGGACATCCCGGTGCGCCGAGCCCTTAGGAGCCGTTACAAAATAACTTGTCCATTCATTGGAATTTCGTTACGGCTCCTTATGCCGTTTCCGGAATTTCTCCGGTCAAGTTATTCTTTGACAACGGCTTAGATCCGGTTGATCCACGCCTTGCCCTCGACGACGGATTTCAGGGAGTCGAGGACTTCCCGATTGAACAGCGCCTTGACGGCCGCGCCCGCGCGGCCCTTTCGCAGGTGCATCGTGGCGTCGGCGACCGCCACCCCGACGTGCTGCATCACCGACGCATCCCGATAGCAGTCGATCATGCAGCGCGTGCAGCCGTCGCGGATGCGGCGGGAGTCGTCGAAGTCGAAGATCGAGCAGATCGGCGTCTCCCAGAAGTGGCAGCGCCAGAGGAGAAAGTTCCAGTCCAGGTAGAAGTACTTGAAGCCGCCGAGACACGGAAAGCGCTGGGGCTCCTTGCGCAGGAAGCGCTGCATCTCCTCGATGGAGGCCGTGGGATTGACGACGTGAATCCGGCGCTTGAGCTTCTTCACCTCGTCGAACGTCCGGTGCAGCTCCTCCGGGTCGTAGCTCACGAGCGGGGAGTCGGCATGGCCCAGGAAGCTGGATCTCAACGTGGTCAAGGGATAGGAGAAGGTCACGGAGTCGAACCCCAGGCTCTTGAGAAAGGGGGGGAGCGCCCCGTAATCGTCGATCAGTCGGCTCATGGTGACCGAGGCGGTGCACTGGATCCGGTGCGCCTTCAGCAGCGCGTTGGCCTTCTTGATCCGCTCGCAGACGTTCGGGAGTTTTCGGTTCTCCTCGTGCTTTGCCGCCGAGGCCGCGTCGATGGAGATGATCACGCTGGAGACGCCGCTCTCCTTCAGGGTCCGGATGCCGTCCTCGGTGAGCCGTGAGCCGTTGGTGACCAGGATGACCGCCATGCCGCGCCCGGCCGCATGCCCGATGATCCCGTAGAGGTCCGGGTGCAGCATGGGCTCGCCGCCCGTGAGCACCAGGTAGCGGACGCCGTGGCCCAGCAGGATGTCGATGGCGGCGATGGATTTCTCCAGCGGGGCAAAGCTCCAGTCCTTCCGCGGGAGAATGTCGAGGTTGAAGCTGCAGAAGTCGCATCCCGCGTTGCAGGCGTTATTGATGGCGAACTGGCAGAATCCCGGCCCGCCGTCGGCCAGCACCTGGCGGATCAGCCCGAGGCTCCCGGCGGGCCGCTGAACGTGCCGCAGAGACGCCTCGGGACTCGTGGAATGTCTGCTCATGATCCGTCCCGTTCCTCCGGCGCCCCGAGCGCGGACGGAACCCGCTCCGCAGTGCGATGGTCTAGGTTCATGCGGTTCCCCGGAAGGCATTCATGGGGAACCTTACCGGATGGACGCTAGCGTGTCGCGGAAGCCAAGGGACCGTATCAGCGGGAGAGGATTGTGTCAAGAGTTAGGAGCCGTTACGAAATAACCTGTCCATTCATTGGAATTTCGTTACGGCTCCTTATGCCGTTTCCGGAATTTCTCCGGTCAAGTTATTCTTTGACAACGGCTTAGGTCGGCTCGGGGTTCCGCGCGTCGAAAACGGGTAAGGAGGTCTGCCAAAGTTCGGCTTGCCGAATCCGGTCTTCCCGATGGGTTTTCCCGGGCCGCTGCCGAGGTGTACCGCCGCTTTGAGGGCTACAAGGACGCCAAGCAGCCACCCTCTGTGGCGGAGGTTGCCGCCACTCTCGGCGGGCAGTGACGCGGCGCCCCTGCGGGTGTTTTCCGCGCGCTTTGGCTGTTTCCGTTCCCAGGGTCTGGGCGGATTTGGCTTGACGACGCTCCCCCCGCTGCGGCATGCTCGTCGTACGCCGCAACCCACTCACGCGCTCGGTTTCCATACCATTCACCTGGAGCAGGCAGATGAATCTCAAAGACAGGATCGGCATCGACCTGGGTCGTCGCATCCGGCTCGAAGAGGGCATCGAGTGGGCGGCGCGAAACGGCGTGCGCTACCTCGACATCCAGCTCGACACGGCCGCGAACGCCCTCACGACCTTCGACGACGCCAGGGCCGCCGCGGTCCGGACAGCCTGCGAGCGGCACGGCATTCATCTCGGGCTGCACACGCTCTCTGCGGTCAACGTCGCGGAGTATTCTCCCTTCGTGTCCGAGGCGATGGATCAGTATCTCCGAAGCTACGCGGACATCTATTCCAAGCTCGGGGCCAAGTGGATCGTGGTGCACGGGGGGTATCACTTCACCGCCGACAAGCAGATGCGCATGGAGGCGGCCCTCGAGCGGTTGAAGCGGCTGGTGGCCTATGCGGAAACGAAGGGGGCCCGCATCCTTCTAGAAAACCACAACACCGAGCCGGAGAAGGCCGAGATCCACTATGTTCCCGTCAGCTTCGAGGAGTGGCGGTACTTTTTCGAGGGCATTCAGTCTCCGAATTTTCGCCTCTCCTTCACGGTGAACCATGCGCACCTGATCCCCGAGGGCGTGGCCGGGTTCTGCGACGCGCTGGACTTCGGGCGCGTGGACGAAGTGCGGCTCGCCGACTGCGTCCGGCTCGGCCACGAGGTGCACCTCAAGCCCGGCGACGGGGACCTGGACTTCGGGGACATGTTCCGCCGGGTCGAGGGCAAAGGTTTCACCGGACATTACACCAACGCGTTCGGCTCGCTCGACGACATGCTGGCCGCTCGAGACTACTTGGTCGCCAAGGCCGCCGAGGTCGGCGTGCATTAGCGAGGCGCTTGTGCAAGTCGCGGACAGGTTTCCCTATTCATTTCGCATGGCGCTTGAGCAGACCCGCATCGAGAACCTCTTCGATTCGAACATGTTTTCTGCGTACATCCCTCGGGAACTTCTCATTCCGCGTATCGACGATCCGCGCCAGACCCAGCGGCGGTCGAGCGCCATCCCAGCTATGTCCAGTCTCCCAAGATCGACCAGGTCTTTTCGTACCTCGGCTTCGTGAAGCGCATCGACAACGCGGCGTACCGGCAATACCTCCCGACGCTCTACACGGAGCTCACCCTGTTTCTGCGGGTCATCGAAGACATTGTCTATCGCCTGAATATTGCGATCCCTGCGGAGATCTATCAGGAGCAGAAGCGGGGCCTGGAGCGGTTCTTTATCGCCTATCGCGAGAACGCGGGACGCACGATCGAGTGGATCGGCAAGATCTGGAAGCATCAGAAGGGCTATCTGGAGCATCTCGACATGCTGATCGAGACCCTGAAGATGCGGGGACGGGTCTTCGATTGCAGCGCGGATCCTCTCTATGAAGAGATCCTGCTCGCCTGTCGCGGCTGCGTTCACGCCGGCGAGTGGGAAGCGCCTGGGGAGAAGGATATCCGGTACGTCGCCAACTGTTGTGCCAAGGCGGCACGGGACGGGGAGCCCAAGAACCTGTGGTCCGGCGACAGACACATCTTGAGCATCCTGAAGGCACTCTACGCGCAGTCGACCCTCTGCACGCGATTCCCCCAGATCACCCTCTATTCCAGCTATGAACCCGGCAACCATACCCAATGGTTTCCGGTGGAGGCCCGGGCGGGCTCGGATTCTCTGCAGCATTGGATTTCTGGTCGGCTCGCTCGCCCTCTTCGGCTGTCCCAAGCAGCCCGACGTCGGTCAGGCGCCCAGGCCGACGAACCCGCCTCCGGAGGTCCGCGTGGCTTTGCCGTCCAGCCCGGCCGTGGTGCCGGAGGCTCCCACGGGAGTGGTTCCTGGAGCAATCGAGGCGGCGTCTCCCCTCAAGGATGCCTTCTTCGATTTCGACACGTCCGCCCTGCGGGACGATCAGAAGGCCGCCCTGGGCGAGGACGGGGCCTGGCTGAAGGGGAATGCCGGGGCGAAGGTCCTGATCGAGGGCCACTGCGACGAGCGGGGCACCGCCGAGTATAACCTGGGCCTGGGCGAGCGCCGGGCCAAGGCGGTGAAGGATTCCCTCATCACGGGAGGCGTGGCGGCCGATCGGATCTCGATCATCAGCTACGGGAAGGAGCGCCCCTTCGTCCTCGGCCACGACGAGAGCGCGTGGAAGTGGAACCGCCGGGGGCACTTCGTCCTCCAGGGGATGTAGCGGCTGGGTCGTGTTGTTATCGCTGTCGGTCCTCCTCCACGCGGAGCATGCCGCAGGCGGCGGAGATGTCTTTGCCGCGGCTCTCGCGGATGGTCGCGATGAGTCCCGCCTCGTACAGAACACGCTGGAACGCCTCGACCCGCTCCCGCGGCGATGGGCGGTCCGGCAGGTCGGGCGTCGCGTTGAACGGGATGAGGTTGGTCTTGCAGCGGATCCCGTGCAGGAGACGGACAAGCCGCTTCGCATCATCGGGCGAATCGTTCACTCCGTCCAGCATCACGTACTCGAAGGTGAGCCGCCGCCGGTTCGGCAACGGATAGGCCCGGCACGCCTCCAGCAGGACCGCGAGGGGCCAGCGCCGGTTGATGGGCATGAGCTGATCGCGCACCTCGTCCGTCGTGGCGCTCAGCGAGACCGCCAGATTCACCCCGAGGTCCGAGGCCGCCAGCCGCCGGATCCCCGGGACGTGCCCCGCGGTCGAGAGCGTGATCCGCCGCGGGGCGATGTCGGCACCGAGCTCGTCGCAGAGGATCCGGATGGCGCGCTCGACCTCGGGGAAGTTCAGGAACGGCTCCCCCATCCCCATCAGGACGAGATTGGAGAGTCGCTCGCCGGGCTCCAGCGCCTCCTGCAGGAGCAGGACCTCCCCCACGATCTCGGCCGCGGTCAGGTTGCGCCGCGCGCCCATCAGACCGGTGAGACAGAAGCGACAGGCCAAGGGGCAGCCCACCTGGGTGGAGATGCAGGCCGTCAGCCGATCGTCGTCGGGGATCAGGACGCTCTCGATCTCCTGGTCGTCCGCCAGCATCAGGAGGAACTTCCGCGTCCCGTCGTTTGCCCGCTGAAGCTTTGCCAACCCCGGGCGGCTCACCGTCGCGCGGGCCGCGAGCTCGGCGCGCAGCGTGCGCGCCAGGCTGGTCATCGCCTCGACGGTCGTCACGCGCCGCGCCTGCACCCACTGGAAGAGCTGCCGGCCCCGGTAGCCGGGCTGGCCCAGCTCCGCCATCAGCTCCTCCGCCTCGCGGCGGGTAAGCCCCGTGAGGTCCATCCGGTTCTCCGTCACCGTCGCCCTTTCAACCATGTCCGGTAGGATCCGATCTCATCCACGGCCGCGGCCGGAATGCGGAGCCCGAGGATGCCGTCGCAGAGCGCCTCTCCCTCATCACAGTACGGGATCCCCCACAGGACGGCCTCCCCGATGGTACAGGCGAGTTCCAGCCCCGTCACGTCCACCCGGCGATCCATGATCGTCAGCAGATGAGGCTCGATGTACGCCTTGGCCGCTTCCAGGCCGCGCGTGCAGCCCAGGATGGGGGCCGCCTCCCCCGCCGCCAGTGCGACGCGTTTCTGGGTGAAGATCACCCCGGGGTCCCCGAAGTAGAACGCATTGTGCAGCGCGAATCCCGTCACGTACACCCAAACGAAGGCTGCGATCTGCCCTGCCCTCGCCGCGCGCTCGGGATCCTGCCACTGCCAGACGGCATCCACGCGCAAGGCCCACACGGGGAGGTGCAGGACCGATCCCGTAGCGGGCTGGACGGGCCGCGCCACGGATCCCACCCGTCCAAGGAACGCGTCCTGGACGACCTCATGCAATCCGCCGCACCCATCGCACCAGAAGACCACGTCCTGCGAAAGACCGTGGAGCGCCCCGCCGCAGCCGGGGCAGCGCAGAGAGAGAATCGCGGGTGTGGACATCAGCGCGTCTCTCCTTCCAGCAACTGCTCCCCTCCCTGGCGAAGCCGCTTCCAGCCGAGCCGCGCCACGAAGATTCCCGCCGCCCCGGCCAGCGCGAGGAGGATCAAGGATTCCAGGTTGCCCGCCGTGCGGGCGAGGGCTGAAGCATGCGGCAGGAACAGGAGTCGGGCGATCCGGCCGGCGCCAAGAGCGGCCAAGGCAAGCCCGCCGACCGCCAGGGCCGCCGCCCACTCGGTCGTGCGCGGCGCATGACCGCGCAGAAGCGCACCGCTGATCCCGTCCACCGCAACGTCGTACGACCGTCCGCGATACAGATAGCGCGCCTGCCATACCGGATAGTAGAGAAGCTTCACCCGCTGCTCCACGTAGCCCGTCCGGTCCCCCGTGGCTCGGAGGCGCCAGGTGCCCTCCTCCGCGAAACGGTCGGACGGCTTGGTCGGTCCGAAGACCACCGCCTTCCCCTGGAGCGCAACGGGATCGAATGGCTCCAGGGGCACCTTGGTGGCGCCCCGTCGCAGCTCCGCCAGCTTGATGCAATCCAGACCGAGTTCCGGCAGATCGCATGCCGGACCGTCGCGGACGACCTCCTGTTCCAGGACCTTGGTGTCCTCCCGTTCGACCGGCGGTTCGTCGAACCAGCGCTGCATGGCGGCATCGTCTTGCGAATCATCGACCCCGGGGGAGACACTCTTCACACGCTCCCGCAGGAAGACGGTGCCCAGCCGGATCGCGCTGGACTCGTAGAAGGGGATGTAACAGAGCAGAATATCCTTGAAGCGAACTCGCTCGCGGAGCACCCGGGGCACCCCGGACCGTTGCAGAGCGGCCTGGGCCGCCGCCGCCGCCTCGTCCCGGCTCACGCCGAGGCTCAGCACGTATCGCGGCGTGGCGTCCGGGACGAGCACCAGGCTGCGGCTGCCGCAATAGCGGCACGCCACGATCCGCTCGCCCTCGGCGAGGGACAACGTCCCTCCGCACGAGGGGCACCCGAGATGCATGAGGCCCATGGCATTCGCCTCAGGGCGACGGGTTCTCCAGACCGCCTCGGATCGCCAAGTACGTCAGCCACGCGGTCACGAAGACGACAGGGAGGGCCACCCATGCCCGCGGGAGAAGCGCCGCCTCGACCAGCATGAGGAGCGCTCCCATCACCAGCCTCACCGCCGGGCCTGCACCGGCTGCGGCCGCGGCACGCGGCAGCGCATCCACATAGACTTGCCCGGAGCAGGCCTCCACGCTTGCCGGGACGGTCGCCGTCCCCACCTTCACCCCGACCTCGAAGAACGGCACGTGCAGCAGGTCGCCGGGCTTGGCGCCCGACTCGGGGCCGGCGCGCTCCCGCGCGGCGGCTTCAGGCAGCGTCGCCTCCACGACCTCGGCCCTCGCGACCAGTGCCGGATCGAAGAAGGCCTGCTCGGCCTCGGGAATCTTCAGGTCGGCCCAGCGGGGCTTCAGGGTGGACCAGGCGGGGATCAGCCGGGGTGGGCCGGCGCTCACGTACCGCCAGAACGGGTAGTAGACCAGGCGCGGCACCGAGACGATGCTGGGCGCGGGAAGACCCTGCTGGTCGCACCAGCGGCGCAAGAGGGGAAGGATATCCGTGGATGCGTGGCGGGGCCGGTAGAGCAGATGCGGTCGGACTCCACCCAGGTCCAGGACGAGGCCGGCGGCACAAAAAGGGCAGACCGGAAATCCGCCGGCCTCCTGGAGCAGGATCTCGCCGCCGCACTGGGGACAGGGGAATTTCACGGCGCCGCCGTCCCGCCCCCGGCGACGGCCTCCCCGCACTTCGTGCAGAATCGTGTCCCGGGCGGCAGCGGGGTCTGGCAGTGCCCGCAGAGGTGCTTGGTCTGGAGGCCAACCCCACAGGCCGGGCAGAAGCGCGCTTGCGCGGTGACGTTCTTTCCGCACTGCGGGCACTTGCTCACCACGACCATCTGGTTGCCACAGGCCGGGCAGAAGCGCGCCGTCAGCGGCACGTCGGCGTGGCAGTCCGGGCAATTCACCGTCCCCCGCTCGCGGATGCGCTCGGGATCGGCATCCTCGGGCCGCAGGTTCCGGTAGATCATCCCCGGAAGCATGAAGCCCAACCCCGCACCCAGGCCCAGGCCCAGGCCGCCCGAGGCGGCCTGCCCCCCCGCGGTGCCCACCCCCGACGCCGCATCGCCCAGCGCCTTGGCGGCCTTGAATTTCATGAAGTCGTCCAGGTTCCCGACGGCGCCCATCCCGGATCGCTCGTCGATCATCTTTTGCACGTCCGGCGGGGGCGTGATGGCGTTGACGAAGAGATCGATCAGCTCCAGGCCGTACCGGCGAAAGTCGTCCTGGAGCCTCGTCTTGACGGCGACGCCGATCTCCTCGTACTGCCGCGGGAGCTGGAAGATCGTCTCGACGTGCTCCCCCAGAAAGTCGTTCAGCCGCGAGACGATGACCTCGCGCAGGAAGGCCTCCGCCCGCTCGGAGCTGTAGGCGCCCTGGGTGCCCACCAGCGTGTTGACGAAGAGGAGCGGCTGCGTCACGCGCATGCTGAAGATCCCGAATGCGCGCAGGCGGACGACGCCGAGCTCCTTATCCTTGAACGCTACCGGCTCCTGGGTGCCCCACTTGAGATCCGGAAAGACCTTGCAGTTGACGAAGCAGACCTCGGCCCGAAATGGGCTGGTAAAGCCCCACGGCAGACTCAGGATCTTGGTCAGGATCGGCAGGTTCAGGGTCGACAGGGTGTGCCGGCCGGCTCCGAAGACGTCCAGGCCCTTCCCGTCCCGGAAGAACACCGCCGCCTGGCTTTCCCGCACGATGAGCTGTGCCCCCATCTTGATGTCGGTGGAGCCGCCCTCGGGAAAGCGATGCAGGATCTCGCGGCCCTCCGAATCGAACCACTCGATCACTTCCATCAGGATGCCCATGTTGCCTCCTAGTTCAGTCCCTGCAATCGCCGCCGCGCCTCGGTAGCCTCGGGTCCGCTCGGGGAGAGCTCGATTGCCCGCCGGAGGCTCTCCTGCGCACCCGCCTTGTCGCCCTCCCGTATCTGGACGATCCCCATCTCCAGATGGAAGATGGAAATGGTTCCGTCCAGCTTGATAGCCTTCTCGAACTGCTCCCTGGCCTCCGCGGTCTTCCCCTGTTCCGCGAGAGCCCGGCCCAGCAGGAAGTACCCATCCGGCGACTGGGGAAGCACATCCGCAACCTTTTTGAACTGCTCGGCGGCCAAGACGTACTGCCGCTGCATCATGTAGACGTTCCCCAGATTCATGTACGCCCGCTCGGGATTCAGGTAGCGCGGGTTTGCCAGGGCCTTGCGAAACGCGTCGATGGCCGCATCCCACTGCTGCAAGCGAAGGTGGGCCGCCCCGAGCTCGTTGTAGGCATCGGAGAAGCGGGGGTCCAGCTCGACGGCGATCCGGAATGCCTGAACCGCCTGCTCTGGCTGGTTCGCTCGCAGATAGGCGTTGCCAAGCGCGTGCTGATAGCGGGGATTGTTCGGCGCGATCTCAACCGCCTCTTTCAGCTCGGCGATCGCCTTGGACGTGTTGTTCTCCGCCAGCGCCCCGAGGCCGATGTCGTAGTGGGGTTGAGAGACCTCCTGTTTCTCGCTCTCGCTCATCTGCGCCGCGCACGCCCCGACCAGGATCGTGGCCAGCAAGAGCATCCGCCTTCCCATCAGTCGTCTCATCTGTTCCTCCGGTTCGCTAGGAGCCCTCGAACTCTCAGGTTCACCCGGCCGCTGCCCCCCTCGGGCGCATGAGGGAAGGGCTTCGGCCGCTCTCGTTCCCACTGCCTCCTCCCTGGTACAGCCGGACAGCCCGCTGGTGCTGCTCCAGGGTTCGGGAGAAGAAGTGCGAGCCGTCGTTCTTGGCGACAAAATACAGAAAATTCACCGGCGCCGGATGCAGGGCAGCTTCCAGCGAGGCCAAGCCGGGATTGGCGATCGGTCCCGGCGGGAGCCCCGGAACCAGGTAGGTGTTGTACGGGGTCTTGCGCTGCAAATCCACCGCGGTGATCCGGCGCTCCTTGCGGGGCACCATGTAGACCGCGGTGGGATCGGACCGGAGGGGCATCCGCTGCCGGAGACGGTTGTGGAACACCGCCGACACCAGGGCCCGCTCGGAGTCCAGACGCGCCTCCTTCTCGATCAGGGAGGCAAGGGTGACCACCGCATGGGGAGTCATGCCCAGACGCGCCGCTTCGTGCAGAAAATCGCGCGGGATTGCCTGCCGAAATCGGCCGGCCATGATGCGGAGGATCTCTTCCTCCCCCATTCCGCGGGTCAGGCGATAGGTGTCCGGGAACAGGTATCCCTCCAGCCCGCCGGCCTTCACCCCCACGCGAGCGGCGAAGGCGGGGTCGCGCACGAGAGCGCCGAACCGATCGGGATCGACCAGGCGCTCACTGGCCAGCAGCTTCGCGATCTCTTGGGCCGTGAACCCCTCGGGGATCGTCATCTGATGCGTGACGACCCGGCCCGCTTCCAGCTTCCGCAGGATTTCACGGAGCGACATGCTCGACGAGAACTCGTACTCCCCGGACTGGAGGCGCTTGAGGGAGCCCTGCACGTATGCCAGCCCCAGAAGCGCCCAGGTGTGTTGGATCACGCCCGCGTCGCGCAGGGTGCGCGCGATGTCCTGCACACCGGTCTTGGGCTGGATGTAGACGATGGTCGGCGGGGCCACCGGCAGGCTGGGAACGGAGGACGGGGATTGCAGATAGGTCCGCACCCCCGCCGCCGTGAGCAGCAGGGCGAGGAGGAGAGGAATCATCCCTCGGAAGCGCGCAGAGAGGGTCATCCGCCACCAGTCACGGCTGTTGCCGGCGTAGGAGAGCCTGCTGCCGATCGAGGTATCCCTGCAAGATCAGGGTCGCCGCCACCTGATCCACCACCCCGCGCCGGGCGCGGCGATGGACACCCGCTTCCACCAGCATCCGTTCGGCTGCCAGGGTCGTCAGCCGCTCGTCCCAGAGGTGCACGGGCAACCGGAATCGCTCCGCCAGCGCCTGCGCGAAGATCCGGGCCGCCTCGGCCGACGGCCCGTCGCTGCCGTCCATGTTCCGCGGCAGCCCCACCACGAAGGCTTCGATCCCCAGGGTGCGGACATGCCCTTCGATGGCATCCAACACCTGCGCCTCGCCGGTCCGGGAAATGATCCCCAGGCCCTGGGCGGTCAGGCCAAGGTCGTCGCTGACCGCGAGACCGAGCCTGACCCACCCCCAGTCAACCGCGAGGATTTTCGGCATGCATTCCTCTTCAAGCCCCGCCTCGGCCGGCGCGCCATTGTTCTTCCGCCGAGGCTTTCAGCATCACAGTCTCACTCTCCGGGGCATTATACCACAAGGGCCGCTCGGTTCGACGCTTCCTCCATCCAGGCGGATATCAGGATTTCTGGCGGGACCACAGCATGTTATACCCTTCGACAAAGGCATTCACCGACGCCACGATGATGTCCGGCGACGTCCCCGTGGCCACTACGCGGTCGTTCTTGGCGTCCTTCATGATGATCGTCGTCTCCACCGACGCGTCCGTTCCGGGCGAGTTGATCTCGACCTGGAAATCCACCAGATCGAAGAAGAGCTTCCCCCGGCTCTCCGCCGCGGACTTCAAGGCGTTTACCACGGCGTCCACCGGCCCGACGCCCACTCCCTCGGCCTGTGCGCGCTCGCCGTCAAAGATGAACCAGACCTTGGCCGAGGCCTTCCGCTTGAGCGAGGTGGTGATCTGGAAGTCCTCCACCTGGAGGATGGGGGCGGGCTCGGATAGCGCCTTGAGGACGCTCTCCACGATGTACTGCAGGTCCGCCTTGGTGATCCGCTTCCCCTTCTCGACGAAATCGGTCACCAGGGCGGTCACCCGCTTGGCATACTCGGCGGTCAGCTTGACCCCCAGTTCCGCCCGCACCGTCTGGACCACCCGCGGACGGGACGGCGCCTTCTCGAACAGGCTGCGGGCGCCATCCCGCGCGCCTGCGGCACGGATCTCATAGAGACGCAGCTTGAGGAACTTGTCCACTTCGGCCATCGAGGGCTCGATCGTCGCCGGCGAGGGCAAGACCCGCATGGCCGCCTTGGGATCTTTCAGCCCGTTTCCCGTCGCCACGCAGACCACGACCTCGTCCGGGCGAATCCGTCCCGTGGTCAGCAGCGAGCCCAGCGCGGCGATGGGGATCGCCCCCGCCGGCTCCACGAACACGCTTTCCAGATGGGCCAACTGCTGCTGCGCGTCCAGGATCTCGGCGTCGCTCAAGATGACACCGCACCCGCCGGACTCCCGCAGGGCCGCCAGCGCCTTGAGCCCGTCCACGGGGTCCCCCGCGGCGACAGCGGTGCAGACCGTGAACGGCTTCTCGACGGGCGTCGGCCGCTCCGCCCCAGTCTGGAAGGCGGTGAGGATCGGCGCGCAGCCGTCGGCCTGCACTCCGATCATGCGGGGAAGCCGGTCGATCAGACCGAGCTCGTAGAACTCCTTGAACCCCTTCCAGACGGCGGCCATGTTGGTCCCGCACCCCATCGGCACGATCACGGCGGCGGGCGGGCGCCAGTCGAGCTGCTCGATGATCTCGTACGCCTGGGACTTCTGCCCCTCCACCCGGAAGGCGTAGTCGCCGGCGAGATAGAATCCATGCCGGACGCTCATCTCTTCGGTCAGGCGCGCGGCATCGTTGTACGTCCCGCGGACCTGGAGCAGGCGCGCGCCGTACGACAGCGCCTGCGCCAGCTTGCCGATCGCGGTCCCTTCCGGAACCAGGACGTAACAGAGGAGGCCGGCGACAGACGCGTAGGCCGCCACCGAGGCCGCCATGTTCCCGGTCGAGGCGACGCACACCGCCTTTGCGCCCAACTCCTTGGCCTTGGTGAGCTCCACCAGGCTGCCGCGGTCCTTGAAGACGCCGGTCGGATTCGCCCCTTCGTTCTTGATATACAGATCGCGAAACCCCAGGCGCTCCGACAAGCGGGTGCAGCGGTAGAGAGGGGTCCCCCCCTCGTTCATGGAGACGACGAGGTCGAGGTTCCGCAGGGGATAGAAGTCGAGGTACTTGAGGGCCTTGGCGGGGGAATTGCGGAGGGAATAGCGGTTCAGACGTGAACGGATGTAGCCGAGGTCGTAGTGAACGTCGAGTGGCGCGCGACAACTCGGACAGCGCGTGCTGCTCTCCTTCTCCCGCACCGTTCGGCCACACGAGATGCAGCGCAGCTCATAGAAATCCGTGCTGTGCTTCTTCCCCACACGTGCCATGCATTCCCCCCGTTCCGCAAAGAGTTCGAGGGAGTCTAACGGCAGGGCGCAAGGCTGTCAAGGAGTTCACCCGCCGGGGCGTTCTCGGACGCTGGAGGGGGAAGCAGACTCATCGCGAGCGTATCAGCCGATGATGGCGGTCAAATAGTCAGCGTTCAGTCAGCAGCTTTCAGCGGTCAGGTCCCGCATCGAGGCCAGTCGCGAACATGGTGACGATCAGGCTATGGGTCCGGCGCCGGCGAAACCTGATCATCGGACGTGGGTTGACCGCCCTCGCGACCGAAATAGAGGTAGCGATCCATGGTCTTGTTGAACTGGGTCCAGCACGGATGCTGCGGATCGGGCAACCGCGCGGAAAAGCTCAAGACAGCGTTGATCTTTCCATCCATATCCTCCGCATAATGCAGGACGAACGCCTCTAGCGTCTTGGGCCGCTTCGGAGACCCCCAGTCGAGCTCTCCGTGATGACTGAGAATGCAGTGCAGGAGAGCATTCGCCAGCGGGGTCGG
>JAPLLC010000193.1 GCA_026387775.1 Candidatus Methylomirabilota bacterium
CCAAGGAGATACCCGCCGCTCACATCTATGGTCACGCCGGTCACGTATGCGGACAGGGACGACGCCAGGAACAGGATGGCGCCGGCTTGATCCTCGGGCGTGGCCAGTCGCTGCAGGGGAATTCGCTCGATCAGCGCCCGGTGCTTTTCAGGGGTCATCTGGGCCTGGATGCGCTCCGTGAGCGTCGTCCCCGGGGCGATGGCGTTCACCGTGATACCCCGGGGGCCCAACTCGCGGGCCATGTGGCGCGTCAGGCCGATCACCGCCGCCTTGGAGCTCGAGTAGTGGGCCCCCTGGAGGACGCTGCTGCTGACGCCCGCCAGGGAGGCCACGTTGATGATCCGGCCGCCCTCGGTCATGTGCCGGGCGGCTTCCCGCGAGCACAGGAAGCAGCTCTTCGCGTTGAAGTCGAACATGCGGTCCCAGTCGGCGGCCGTGATCTTGTCGAGCGCGGCCGGCCGGCCGCCGCCCACCGCATTGACCAGGATATCGAGGCGGCCGTACCGCTTCGCCAGGTCCGTGAAGAAGCCGAGCACCGCGCTCTCATCGCAGACATCCAGGGTGACGGCTTCGGCCTTTCCGCCGAACGCCGCGATCTCGGCGGCGGTGGAGGCCAGGGTCGTGGGATCGAGGTCGGCCGCCATCACCGTGGCGCCCCAGCGGGCGCGCAGGAGTGCGGTCGCCCGGCCGATGCCTCGACCGGCCGCCGTCACGACGGCGACCTTGCCCGTGATGCCCAACTCGCCGCGAACAATCGTGGGGGACATGGAAAGCGCGCTCCCTGCCGACTCAGAAGGTCGGTCCCATCCGGTAAATGGAAAACTCGGTATGGCCGAGCCGTTCAGCCTTGGTGAGCTTCCCGTTGGCGACGTCGAGGATCTCGTCGAAGATGCGCTTGCCGGCTCGCTCGATCGCGAGGGATCCCTCGATGACCCCGGAGAGGTCCAGGTCGATGTTGTCGGCCATCCGCTCGGCCGTGCGGCGGTTGGCCGTGACCTTGATGACCGGCATGATCGGATTGCCGGTGGGAGTGCCACGGCCCGTGGTAAAGACCATGACCTGCACGCCGCCCGCCGCCAAGCCGGACATGGACTCCACGTCCTGGCCGGGGGTGTCCATCACATAGAGGCCCGCGCCCGGCGGGACCTCTCCGTACTCCAGGACGCCCTGCACCGGGGCCGAGCCGGCCTTGTGGATGCAGCCGAGCGACTTCTCCTCGATGCTGCTGATGCCGCCCGCGATGTTGCCCGGGGTCGGCTGGCTGCCGCGGAGATCCTCGCCCATGCGCAGGGCGCGGTCCTCGCAGGCGCGAACGATCTCGATCAGACGCCGGCGCACCGCGTCGTTCACCGCGCGCCGCGCCAGGACATGTTCCGCGCCGATGCTCTCGGTCGTCTCTGACAGCAGGCAGGTGCCGCCCAGGCTGAGCAGGAGGTCCGAGGCGACGCCCAGGGCCGGGTTGGCGGCCAGCCCTGAGGTCGTGTCGGAGCCGCCGCATTCCAGGCCGAGGATGAGCGTGGAGACGTCTGCCTCCTCGCGCGGCTGGGTAGCCAACTGCGCCGCCAGTGTGCGAGCGACCGCTTGGCCGTGCGCGATTGCCCTCACGGTCCCCCCGTCCTCTTGAATGATCACGCCGGCGGACGGCTTGCCCAGCCCCTCGATCGCTTGGATCATGGCGAGGGGCTCCAGCCCCTCACAGCCCAGGCCGACCACGACGACGGCCCCCACGTTGGGATTGGCGGCGGTGTTCCGGAGGGTGCGGAAGGTGAGGCGGGCGTCGGCCCCGACCTGACAGCAG
>JAPLLC010000247.1 GCA_026387775.1 Candidatus Methylomirabilota bacterium
CGGTGATGAGCGCCCCGCTCTTCACCCCCGCCTCGACCACCACGACTCCGAGACTCAGTCCGCTGATGATCCGGTTTCGGCGCGGAAAGTGGAGTCGCAGCGGCGCCGTCCCGAGGGGAAATTCACTCAGGAGGGCGCCCGAGGTCGTCACCTCCGCCGCCAACTCCCGATGCTCCGGTGGATAGATCTCGTCCAGACCGCTCCCCAGGACCGCCAACGTCGTGCCGCCGGCATCGAGCGCGCCCCGATGAGCGGCGGCGTCGATGCCGCGTGCCAGGCCGCTCACGATGGTGATGCCGCGGCGAGCCAACTCTCCTGCCAGCTCCCGCGCCACCGCCTCGCCGTAAGCCGTGGCGCGTCGCGACCCGACGATGGCCACCGCCGCATCGTCTCCCGGTTCCATCCGCCCGCGCACGTACAGGACCGGCGGGGCTGAGACGATTTCCTGCAGCCGGGCGGGATACTCGGCATCTCCCCAGACGAGGACGCCAACGCCGGCCGCTTCAACCCTGGCCTGATCTTCGCGAAGCTTTCGCACCCAGGGAAACCGGCTCATGGCCGCGGCGGTCGCAGGCCCGATCCCGGGCGATTCTTGTAACGCCTCCTTCGAGGCTTCCCAGGTCCGGAGCGCCGAGCCGAACGTCGCCAAGAGCCCCTGGAGCCCGGCGCCGCCCATCTGGGGCACCAGACCGCACGCCCAGCGGGCCTCCCGCTCCGTCACCGCCGGGAGAGACGATTCGCCGGTCGTTCGGGGTTGGGCGCGGGTGCGCATCGCCCTCCTCGCCGTTGCTCGGCAGCCACCCCCGGGTTGGGAGCCGAATCAGGGGACGATCTGCCGGCTCAGGGCAACTTGGTCGCCGATCCGGACCTCGATCGCGCTGGTCGTCACGGCTGCCGTGGACGTCTGGTTGTTGACGCGGATGACGACGACTTCCCCAATGCGCACGGGCGGTATGGCGAGGACCGCTCCCGCCGCATCGACGACCGGTGGGCTGGGGCGGTAGATGCCGAACACGTCGCCGGGGCCCACCCCCTGCACCGCACCCACATCCAGGAACACCACCTGCAACATCCCGATCGCCCGTTCTCCCCGCAAGGAGTCGACGATGACCCCCTCCACCGACCGCTGGGTGGGCTGCGCAATCTTGCCCTCCGGGAATTGAGCCGGAGTATAGGGCATGACCAGATCGCCGATGCTCATCGCCCCGCAACTGTAGCTGACACGCCCCAAGACGACCCGATCCTTCGCCTCCTTGACCTCCACCAGGCCCAGGATGTACAGGACGCGGCTGATCGGCAGCCCAGTCCGCGGATGGATGAGCCGCTGCGCCGGTCGGACGACCGCCAGCCGATCTCCAGGATTGAGGGCGACGTTGGCGTTCACCCCCACGCCAACGAGATCCTCCATGGAAATCAGGGTGCGATTATCCACGCTCCTCACGATGCTCCCGATGCCCTCCGGGGGAGCGACCGGAGGGGCTTCGACTTTCTCCTTCGCCGGTTCGGCCTTCGGCGCTTCGGCCGTCGGTGGGGGGGCGATTTCCTTCCCCGGCAGCGTCAGGCGGTCTCCCGGATAGATGAGATTCGGATCCTTGACGGCGGGATTCTTCTCCCACAGTCGCGGCCACAGGAGCGGGTCCTGGAGCAAATCCTTGGAGATCCCCCACAGGGTATCCCCCTTCTTGACTACATAGGGCTCCTTCACCTCGGCCGTGGGACTCCCCGGCGCCGGTGCCGGTGAACTCGCCGCCCCCGCCAGGATCGGCAGACACAACATGATCACTGCAAACCCACACCAGCGCATCCCACCCGTCCGTTTCATGGGCGCTCCTCCGCGCTCGCCTTCGCTTCGAGCCGCGACCATCCCTCGACACGGCTGAAATGCCACGCCCGGCCTTCGGGCCAGACGCGGGCGGCTTCCCGGACCGACCCGAAACCGTACTCGAGCAATGCGGCCGCATCCGTCCATCGGTGCGGATCATTCAGCAGCACGGCGATCATCCGCTGATTCCCCCGGCTGGCCGAAGCCACCAGGCAGCGGCCAGCGGAATCCGTGTAGCCGGTCTTGACCCCATCGGCCCCTTCGAGGCGCCCCAGCAGCCGATTGTGACTCAGGACGATCCGGACTTGGGGCACCAGCGCCCGCCGTCCGGGCTTCCAGATGGTGACTCGGGTCTCCCGGGTCCGGACCAACTGAGCAAACATCGGATGATCCAGCGCCACGCGGGTCAAGATCGCCATGTCCCTCGCCGTGGTATAGTGGAACGGCTCGTCCAAGCCGTGCGGATTGGCGAAGTGGCTGTTCGTCATGCCGAGTTCGCGGGCCGTCGCGTTCATCAAGGCCACAAACCCATTCAGGCTTTTTCCCACATGTTCTGCCGCCGCCACCGCCGCGTCGTTGGCGGACCGGATCAGGATCGCTGCCAAGAGGTCGCTGAGCGAGATCCGTTGCCCGGCCCGAAGCCCCAACCGGAACCCGCCGGTCTCGGCAGCCGCGCGGCTCACCACCACCCTGTCGTCCAACTGGCCGTGCTCCAGCACCACCAGAGCGGTGAGGATCTTGGTCACGCTTGCCGGTGAGCGGGGGGCATCCGGATAGCGTTCGAACAGGACCGAGCCGGACTTCCCGTCCATCAGGATCGCCGAGGCAGCGTTGACGCCCAGCGCACCCGGAGGCTCAGGCAGGCCGCCGACGCGCGGCACCGCCAGGGATTCCCCGATTGGGAGAAGCGGGTTGTGCTCACGATGCGCAACAGCCGATCGGTGCCCCGGCGAGGACCGCGACCGCGAACTTCCCGTCTGCGTTCGCGCCGCCAGCGCCGAACCCACGAGGCCGAGGACAAGCACCCCGGCCATCGTCCACCGCATGAGCCGCCACGTCACGTCTGTATCCTCCTTTCGAGGTGCGTCCTCGATGCACGGATGGACCGGAAACGGAGAGCGGGGCGCCCGCTGCCGGCTCGCTCCGCCCCGCAAGGATTCCAATCGCGCATCCGCGGTCCTCTCAACTCTTTCGCGCGGTTTCCGCCTGAGGTTGCTGGCCTTCGACTACCAGATCCTCGACCAAAGCGCACAGCGCATGCCCCAGCGTGATGTGGGTCTCCTGGATGCGGGGTGTCTCGTGGCTCGGGACCACAAAGGTCTCCTCGGCCGCCGCCGCCAGCGCCCCGCCCGACCCCCCGGTCAGGGCCACCGTGGCCAGGCCGAGCGCACGGCCCGCCTCCACCGCGCGAAGGATGTTGACCGAATTGCCACTGGTGCTGATGGCCACCAAGAGATCCCCCGAGCGGGCCAACGCCTCGACCTGGCGCGAGAACACCTGGTCGAAGCCCGCGTCGTTCCCGATGCTCGTGAGGACCGAACTGTCCGTCGTGAGTGCGATGGCCGCCAGCGCGCGACGATCCCGTTGAAACCGGTTGACGAACTCCGCCGCTAGATGCTGCGCATCCGCCGCGCTGCCGCCGTTTCCGACAAAGAGGAGTTTTCCTCCCCGCTGCAGCACCTCGGCCATGCGCCGGGCCACCGCCGCAATTCGGGGTGCATTCTCCTCGACGAACCGCAGCTTGACCTCCGCACTTTCTCGAAACATAGCCCGGATTTTGCTCTCCACGCACCCCTCCGAACCGACGTGACAATCTGTCCGTCCGCCCCTCTCAGAACCCACCGGCCGGGCACCTGCGTACAAGGCCGCAACTACAATGGGATTGCTCAATCGGGCAACTATAGCGATGAGCCAGACCTTGTCAAGCGAAAACAATCCCGCCATCTGTCTGGCATGGCTCAATCCGAACGCTGCAGCTCAACCGCAACTCCGCCTGTCCGAAGGACCCCGGACCCCTGTGGGGCGGCGGCGTCGACTGCAGATTCGACACATTAGCCCAAACATTTCACCGCAAAGCTCGCAAAGACCGCAAACAAAGCCAGGATCTCAGGATCTGTGGATCGGGCCTCGGACCACGGATGGAAATCGTACGGCTCGCTCAGACCGGAATTTTCACGCCAAGATCGCCAAGAACGCAAAGACGGGCTGGGGCTTTCGAGAAATCCCTTGCAGCTCTTGGCGTCCTTTGCGTGCTTTGCGTGAGAACTGCAACGTTTGGGCTCAGGAGGCATCGAGCGGGTGGAGGTCCTTGACGCGCAATTGGAGGCTGTCCCGGCCATTCCAGGTGTTCCGCTCCGGGATGAAGGCGAGATCGACCCGCGGAGGAGTGGGTTGATCGAAGAGTTCAAAAAACGACCCCAAGCCGAAACCGATGGCCTCCACCACCTGGCCGTTGCTGCCCGATTGTCGCACCCGAAACTTCAGGTGGTTTCGCCCTACCCGTCGGGCGGAGCGCATCACCTGCAGTCGCCGGGCGGCGAGCACCGGCTCGGGATTCCCGAGGCCGTGCGGGCCGAGTCGCGAGAGAAGGTCCACGAGGTCGAGGTCGAGGTCGTCCAGGGCGATCTCTGCCTCGATCTCCAGGGTGGGCTCCATGATTTCCTCGGACAAATCCGCTGCCGCGAGAGATAGGAACCGCTCGCGGAAGGCCTCGATTCGGTCCGGCGAGAGCGAGAAGCCGCCGGCCGCGCGATGCCCGCCATAATGTGTGAGGAGGTCGGCGCACCGGCCGAGCGCCTCGGCCACGTGCCATCCCAAAGGCGACCGGACGGAGCCCCGAGTCTGATCCCCCTGCTTCCCGATGAGCGCCGTGGGCCGGCCGAATCGTTCCACCAAGCGCGCCGCGACGATGCCCAGCACCCCCGGATGCCAATCGGGCGAGGCCAGTACGATCGCCCGGTCCCGCGCGAGATCATGCGTCGCCGAGGCGCGCGCCAACGCATCGTCGAGGATCTCCCCCTCCAGCACCTGCCGCTCGCGGTTCTGCCGGTCGAGCCCGGCCGCCAACTCCCGGGCCTCGAACGGATCCTGTGTGAGCAGGAGCCGCACCGCGGCCGTGGCGTCGTCCATCCGTCCCGCGGCGTTGATCCGCGGGGCCAAAGCGAACGCCACGCGCCCCGTCGTAAGACCGCCGGGACCGGAGAGGCTGATGCCGGCTACCTCCGCCAGGGCCCGGAGGCCAGGACGGTCCGTGGCGGCGATCTGTGTGAGCCCATGCTTCACCAGAATCCGGTTCTCGCCGATCAGAGGGACCAAGTCGGCAATGGTGCCCAGAGCGACGAGATCCAGGAGCGGCCAGGTCTCGTCGTCGGCCTCGGGCCCGTAGAGCGCTTGGAGCAACTTGAACGCGATCCCGACCCCGCACAGCTCCTTAAACGGATACCCACAGCCGGCCTGGCGGGGGTTCAGGATGGCGGTGGCAGGGGGCAAGACGGGTGGGGGAAGATGGTGGTCGCTGATGATGACGTCCAGCCCGCGATCCCGGGCGAGCCGCGTCGCCTCGACCGCGGTGATGCCTTGATCTACCGTCACCAGGACCCGGACTCCCGCGGCGGCCGCCTGCTCCACGATCTCGGACGGCAGGCCATAGCCGTGCTCCAGCCGGTTCGGTACGGCGTACGAGACGTCGGCCCCCGCCCGTCTGAGCCCGCTCACCAGCAGGGCCATGCCGGTCACTCCATCCACGTCGTAGTCGCCACAGACGAGGATGGGTTCCTGACCCGCCACCGCCCGCTGGAGTCGGGCGACCGCGACCGGCATCCCCGCCATCGACCACGGATCGTGGAGCGCGGAAACGGGCGCATCCAGGAAAGCCTGGGCGGCCTCGCGCGTGGCGCAGCCTCGACGGATTAGGAGATGGGCAAGGAGGGGAGAAACACCAAGGGCCAGCGCCAAGGCGGACGCCGAGTCCGGATCGTAATCCGCGATCCGCCAGCGTTTCCCAACCTTCGGCTCAGCCACGGTGGGGCGTCCTCGGCGTCAACGGCGGGTACGTCGCGAGGCCTCGGCGCGGATGCGCCACTCGTAAATCAGCGGGGAGGCGACAAACCAGGACGAATAGGTGCCGACCAGCACCCCGATGAACAGGGCGAAGCCAAAGTCGTGTAGGACGTCCCCGCCGATCAAGAACAGCGCCAGGGACGCCAACAAGGTAGTCAGCGAAGTCATGGCGGTCCGGCTCAGCACCTGGTTGATGCTGGCATTGATGACGCCGCCCAGCCCCTCCTTCCGGCGGGACCGGAGGTTCTCGCGGATCCGATCGTACACCACCACCGTGTCCGTCAACGAGTACCCGCCGATGGTGAGCAGGGCGGTCACGATGAGCAGCGTGATCTCCTTGTTGAGCAAGAAGACGATGCCCAGCACGGCCAAGACGTCGTGGAACGTGGCGATGGTGGCCGCCACCCCGAAGTCGACCTGGAACCGCCAGGCGATGTAGATCACGATCCCGGCCAGAGAAATGACGACGGCCAGGAGAGCCTTCTTCTGCAGCTCTTTCCCGATCGCCGGCCCGATCTCGGTGGAGGCCTCGACCGTGAAGGGATTGCTGCCCAGCTCCTTCTTGAGCGCTTCTTGCACCTGCTGCGCCATCCCGGACTCGCCGCCGGCCCCCCGCTTCAACCGGATCATCACGCTGCGCCCATCGGCGAACTGCTGTGGCTCGCTGTCCTTGATCCCGTTCTTGCTCAGGGCCTCGCGCACCGCCCCCAGATCCAAGGGCTGGGAAAACTTCACCTGAACCGAGGTCCCGCCCGCGAAGTCGATCCCCATGTTGGCCGCCCCGCGAGAGATCTGGATCAGTGCCACGATCCCCGCGAGCACCAGGACAGTTGAGATGGCGTAGGCAACAAACCGCTTGCCGACGAAATCGAAGCTGGTCTTCCCTAGGATTTCCAAGGTCCGCCCGTTCCTTGTGCCGGCTGCGGGCCTCTCGGGTCCGCAGGTGGAGGGTTGTTCGTTACCTCGAATCTCGTCCGCGGTCAGATGCTCAGCGCCCGGATCTCCCGCCGCGACGTCATCCAATCGTAGACCACCCGTGTGCCGACCAGGGCGGTGAAGAGGTTGATCGTCACGCCCAGACTCAGCGTCACGGCAAACCCCTTGATGGGCCCGGTGCCGAACAAAAACAACGCGAACGCGGTGATCAGCGTGGTCACGTGGGAGTCCACGATGGTCACGAAGGCTTTGTCGTAGCCTCCATCAATCGCCGAGCGAACTGTCTTCCCCAGCTTCAGCTCTTCCCGGATCCGCTCCAGGATGAGGACGTTGCTGTCCACGGCCATCCCGATCCCCAGGGCGATCCCCGCGATGCCGGGAAGGGTGAGGGTCGCCCGCAGCGCCACCAGGATGCCGACCAGCATGATCGAGTTCAACAGCAGGGCGACGTCGGCGATGA
>JAPLLC010000152.1 GCA_026387775.1 Candidatus Methylomirabilota bacterium
GCAGGCCCAAGCGGTCCGCTGTCCCTTCGCCGCCGACCGAGAGTCGGTGAATGAATTATATGAAGCCTGTCTCCGTTATTGACACAAACGCCATTCTTGCGTTCGCCTTAGTACACGCGGACACAAATTCGATGACGTATATATTGGCCGTATAAGTCCAGGTCCCCCGGGCCGACCCGAGACGCCGCGCCCGCGGGCGAGCCCGTCCCCGGCACGGAGGTCCGCTCCCCGAGCGGACCGACCCGGGGTAAGGGGGAGCCGGCATCGACGAGGCGCCAGGCGTCCGAGGGGCGGTCCGGGGGACCGGCGATACGTCACCGTAATTGCGATCAGAAGCAGTTAGGCGAATGACCAGGAGTCTTCAAATGTACCAGCACGGTAGTCGTCGATGACCGACCAGCCCCTCGCCTCGCCATCCGGCCCGCCAGACGCTTTTCCTGTCAAGCGCACGGCACGGATTCCCGGAACCATCGGCTACTACGCCGCCTTCGTCGCCCTGGGGCTGGCGTCCGCCTCGCTGGGGCCGACGCTCCCGGGACTCGCCCTGCACACGCAGAGCCGTCTCGCCCAGATCAGCTCCCTGTTCGCCGCCCGTTCCCTGGGATATCTGGTCGGCTCGCTTCTGGGGGGCAGACTGTTCGATCGGATTCCCGGTCACCCGGTGATGGCCGGCGGGATTCTTCTCATGGCGGGGATGATGGCCCTGGCGCCCCTGGCCTCATCGCTCTGGGTCCTGACCGCCGCCATCCTGATCCTCGGCCTGGCCGAAGGCGCGCTGGACGTGGGTGGCAACACGCTTTTGGTGTGGGTGCATCGCGAGAAGGTGGGCCCGTTCATGAACGGGCTCCACTTCTTCTTCGGCATCGGCGCGTTCCTGTCCCCGCTCATCATCGCCCAGGCGATGCTGGGAGGCGGCGACATCCTCCGGGCGTACTGGACGCTGGCCGTCCTGCTGCTGCCGGGGGCCTTCTGGCTGCTGCGGCTGTCCAGTCCCTCCGCCCCCGCGGCGTCGCCCGGCGAGCCGACGGGCCAAGCCAACGGGCGGCTGGTGGTCTTGATCGTGGCGTTCCTCTTCCTCTATGCCGGCGCCGAGGTCTCCTTCGGGGGCTGGATCTACTCTTACGCGGTGGCGCTCCGCCTCAGCAGCGACGTCGTGGCCGCCTACCTGACCTCGGCCTTCTGGGGGGCGCTCACCGCGGGGCGCTTGCTGGCCATCCCCCTGGCGATTCGTTTCCCGCCGCGCTATCTGCTGCTCGCCGACTTCCTGGGATGCCTGGCCAGCCTCGGCGCCCTGTTGCTGTGGCCGCATTCCCTGATCGTCGTCTGGCTGGGAACGTGCGGCCTGGGTCTGTCCATGGCCTCGATCTTCCCCACCACGCTGTCCCTGGCGCAGGACCGCATGCCGATCAGCGGCGCGGTGACCGGCTGGTTCTTTGTCGGTGCCAGCGCGGGCGGCATGACGCTCCCCTGGCTGATCGGCCAGCTCTTCGAGACCATCGGGCCGCGGGTGACCATGGCGATCCTGTTCCTCGACCTGCTCGCGGCCGCGGGGCTCCTCACTGTGCTAGCCTTCCAGTTCGCCCGGCCGGTATACCAGCGGATCCTCGGAGAGCGCTGAAGGGAGTCCGACGACTATTCGAGCGGGATCTGCTGTAGCTCCAAGCGCCTGAAGCTGTACTCGGCGCACTTTCCGGTCGCAGCCCGCCCGACCCTCCCGCCTCGGGACCTGTTTTCCCGTCTTGCATGTGTGGTCACACTCATGCATAATGTGCCCACATGGGGGGAGGTGACTACCATGACAAGCGTGGGTGTTCGGGAGTTGAAAGGGCGGCTGAGTCACTACCTCCGCCGGGTGAAGGTTGGAGAGCGGCTCACCATCACCGAACGGGGAAGGATGATCGCAGTCCTTTCCCCTCCGATTGAAGGCCCTGCCGATCAGCGGATAGAGGCGATGCTTCGTGAGGGAACGGCTCACTGGGATGGTGGAAAGCCCACGGGATCGTTGCGGCCCGCCCGGCTGAGCGGAGCTTCAGTGGCAGACGCGGTAATCGAGGACCGCCGGTGACGCTCTATCTGGATACGAGCGCTCTCGTCAAGCTGTACGTTGCCGAAGAGGGCTCCCCTCTCGTCCATCAGGCGGTTGCGAATACTCCATCCGTCGCAACGTCCGCGATCGCCTACGTTGAGGCGCGAGCGGCTTTCGCCCGGCGGCGGCGTGACGGGTCTTTGCCGCTGCAGGAGTATCGACGAATCCTCCGCGACCTCGACGCCGACTGGGACCACTACCTGAGGATTGACGTTACCGAGCCACTAATCCGCGAGGCGGCTGAACTCGCCGAGCGCCATCGTCTGCGGGCCTATGATGCCATCCATCTTGCATCAGCGCACGTCGTGAAGGAACGACTCCTCGAACCAGTTGTATTTGCCTCGTGGGACAAGACCCTTGAGGCTGCCGCTCGTCGACACGGCCTCCAACCGCTTCCTCGCCAATCGCCAAAGCCCTGAGTCCGCACACCTCTGCAAGGACAGAGCGGCCCGCTGAGCTCGGCCCCGCTCGCCTTCCGAGTTTCTCCCACCGAGTGGGGTGGTCTCTGGAAAAGATATGATAGATAGTGCAACCCCCATTACGCCCGGCCTTGTTGGCCGTTCTCTACAATTGGTCGCCGGGCAGGGGCTTCCGCCTGGAAACACGGTCAAGGACCTTCCGGTAGGCTCCCTTGCGGGCGCGCGCTGCACGTGCGGCAATGTACTCTTCCGTCGTAAGGGCGGATATCTTCTCCGACACCGCAGAGGTGATGAACAGGTTGATGGAGACACCATCCCGATTGGCAATCTCTCTGATGTGTCGATGAATGGAATCTGGCAGTCGCAGGTTCAATGCGCTCATTTCAAGTCTCCCAGTAGCTGTACAGGCGTGAGGATTCGGATTCCGAACGTCGCTGCCTGCGTGAAATCCCTCACGTTGTGCGTCACGATGTCCGCGCCACCGGCTGCTATGGCCAACTCCAGGAGGTGGTCGTCCTTCGGATCTGAGAGTTGCGTAAATCGGTGCCTATTTTCGGCTGGCCTGTGTCGCTGTCGACGCCGTTGCTGGGCCTGTCTCAGGCGTACACATACACGGGAGCGTGTTTCTCCGGCTCTGCCTGACGCTGCATGAGTCGCTCAAGATGTCGGATGGTTTCCGGTGCCAGGAGCATGTCAGAACACACGTCGCACACTTCTGCCGGAACGTTCTCGAACACAACCACGTCCGCCCCCCGCTTGACGGTGTGGACGATGACACGCTTCTCGTATTCCCCGGGGCATCCCTGGATGCTGCATTTCATCTTGTTCCGCCTCTCTCGAATGGACTCAGCCACTTGGGTAACTTCGGTTCGTACACCGTGATGATGATCGCAAGCTCCAGGGACAGGGTATCTGCACCAATAGGTTATCGATCCGGGTGGTCTGTCCGTTGCGGCGGAGTAGAATCGGTGCGCCGTCGTGCAAGCTCATGATCGATGAGTGTCAGGGTGTGCCGGACGTCCAACCCTGGGGCCTCCTTCATCCACGATGCGAGACTCCGTCTGGCGTACTCGAGGTCCTCCTCAGAGATCGGGACGTCGCTCTCGACGTAGCCAAGCTGCCTCCTAATGACTTCGCGAAACGCAGGGAGCCACCACTCCTCCCAATTCGGCAGGGTTTCGAGAATGACCTTACTCAGCAGGTCATTCTTCCACCAGTCGGAGTCCCCGACCCTTTTGCGCTCAGTCATCTCGCCCCTTCGGCTCCAGTGAGCTAGCGGCAAAATCAACAAGAAAGGTACCGCACACCTTTTACGCGCCAAGTGCCTGAATATGCTTAGGCACGGAAACGATTCTGCGGCGGCCGCGCCGTGGGGTGTGTCGGGCGACAAAGGCTGCCGTCCCCACGGCCCGCTGGGTGCTCCAGCGGGGATCGCGGGCATCGGCTGTCGGATCGGGACTTGGCGCCCGCGGGTAATACTATAGTAGGCGTATGGATACCTCGGGGCGAGGGCCTACTCCCAGCCCTGTGCGTCGGGGTAGCAGCTCAGATGGCGGACGCCCTGGCGGGGCACGGCCATCCAGGGGGCGACGGTTTCTTTCCAGGTGAGATAGTGGGGGGTCTGCTGGTGGCGGATGAAGTCCTCTTTGCTGTGGTACGCCTCGTAGAGGAAGAACTGATTGGGGTCCGCCTCGCCCTGCAGGACGTCGAAGCGGACGTTGCCGGGCTCCTCACGGCTCTGGCGGGCGTTCTCGAAGGTGGCCTGGAGGAAAGCCTCGCCCTGGCCCTGCGCGACGTGCACCGTGACGCAGACGACGTACATGGGAGTCACCTCCCGGAGCGGCCAGAGGTCAGAAGGCAGGGGTCAGTAGTCAGTAGTCAGAAGTCGGAGATCAGAGGTCAGAGGCCGGCGGTCAGCTCTCTCGGGCTGACCGCCGGCCGTCGACGTGCTTGTCTACGGTTTCAGGGACATGTTGTACCCTTCAAGCCGCTCGTCGGAGCGGGCCGTCCAGTCGAGCTTCCGGCTCACCCCGTAGTTGTCGATCTGCTGATACAGGGAGATGACCGGGGCGTCCTCGATGAATATCTTGGTCACCTTGCTGTACATCTCCTGCCGCTTCTTCTGGTCCGTGATCGTCCGCGCATCGTCCAGCAGGTTGTTGAACTCGGGGTTCCAGTAGTTGGCCAGCGGCTCGCCGGTCCGGAACATGTTGGTGAGGGTGTTGTCCGCATCCCAGGTGGTGTTGCCCCAGCCGATCAGCCAGATGGGGGCGCCGCCGTGCCGGTATGCGATATTGTTCATGTAGGTCGTCCACTCGAAGATCTTGACTTGTGTCCGGATCCCGGCCTTGGTCAGTTGACCCCCCACGGCCTCGGCGACCTCCTTGTCCTTCGGATACCGGCCGTTGGGCGCGTGCAGAACGATGTCGATCCCGTTGGGGTAGCCGGCCTCGGCGAGGAGCTTCTTCGCCTTGGCGGGGTCAAACGGGAACGGCTTGATCTTCGGGTCATACCCGAAGTGCTTCGAGGTCAGCGGCGTGGCGATCCGGATCCCCTGCCCCTCCAGCACGTTCTTGATGATCGAATCGACGTCCACCGCATAGTTGATCGCCTGCCGGACCTTCGGATTCGCCACCGGACCCTGGATAGGCTTGGTGCAGTCCCACGACCCCTGCGCCATCTCGCACTGCACGTTGTAGATCGGCATGAAGATCGTGCGCACGCTGGGCGCCGACGAGATCGTCACCTTGGGGTTGCTCTTCAATTCCTTGACCAAGTGCGGCGGCACGTTGGTGGCGATGTCCACCTCGCCGGTCTGCAGCGCCGACATCCGGGTGGTCTCCTCGGGGATGGGGCGGAAGATCAGGGTCTTGATCTTGGGCGCCCCGTGCCACCACTGCTCGTTCGCCTCGAACTCGATCCGGTCGTCCTTGACCCAGGCGACGAACTTGAAGGCCCCCGTCCCGACCGGGTTGCGCGCCAGGAAGGCCTTGTCTTTCTCCTTGAAATACTTGGGGGGCAGCATGGCGCCCCGCAGACAGAGGTGAGCGTCCAGCGTCGGATACGGCTTCTTGGTGATGATGTGGATCGTGTACTTGTCCTTGACCTCCACCCGATCGATGGGCCGGAGAGCGGTCATCTTCAGGTTATTGGCCGGGTTCGCGAGTCGCTCCAGGCTGAACTTGGCTGCCTCGGCGTCGAACTCCTCGCCGTTGGTGAACTTCACCCCCTGGCGCAGCTTGAACTCCCAGGTCGTCGGATTGAGGATCTTGTACGAGGTGGCGAGCCAGGGCGTGATCTTGAGATCCTTGTCACGCACCAGGAGCGTGTCGTAGATGTTCAAGAGCACGTTGAAGGCCGGAGTCTCCTCGTGGTCATCCGGGTCCAAGGTGGTGGGATCCACCCCCTGCGCCACCACGATCTTCCCCGCGGGCGCCGCCCAAACCGTGGGTGCCAGGAGGACGAGGAAGGCCGCCCCCCAGATCCATGCCGTCCATTTTCGCATCGCTGTTCCTCCTTTTCGTCGAGTGAGGCTTCCGCTGCCCCGGCGCATACCCCGGGGAGCGGCGCCGGAGCCCTAGAGCTGGAGCCGGGGATCCAGGACGTCGCGCAGCCAATCCCCCAGCAGGTTGATCCCCAGCACGGTCACCATGATGCAGAGCCCGGGGAAGGTGGCCAGCCACCAGGCCGTGGTCAGGTAGGCCCGCCCGTCGGCCAGCATGCCGCCCCAGGTCGGCGTCGGGGGCTGAACCCCCAACCCCAGGAACGAGAGCGCGGACTCCAGGATGATCATGCGTGCCACCTCGAGGGTGGCGATCACGATCACCGGCGTGAGGACGTTGGGTAGAAGATGCCGGAACAGGATGCGCCGCCCGCCGCTTCCAAGGGCCTGCGCGGCCGACACAAACTCCCGCGTGCGCAGGGTCAGGACCTCCGCCCGCACGATCCGGGCGTAGGAGACCCAGCTGGTGATCCCCAGGACGAAGATGATGTTGCGGAGGCTCGGGCCCAGGACGGCGATCACCGCCAGGGCCAGCAGGATGAAAGGCATGGCCAACATGGTGTCGGTCGCGCGCATGATCAGATCATCCACGCGCCCACCCTGATAGCCCGCCACCAGCCCCAGCAGCGTCCCCAGGGTGCCGGCCAGCGCCACCGCCGAGACCCCGATGACGAGCGAGATGCGCGCGCCGAAGATCAGACGGCTCAGGATGTCCCGCCCCAGGTGATCCGTCCCCAGCCAGTTGGTCCCGCCTTCCGACGTCGTCCATCCCGGCGGCTTCATCCGGCTGGTGATCTCCTGGATGGTCGGATCGACCGGGGAGATCCAGGGGGCCAGCACGGCCGCGACCGTGATCCCGAGCAGGATCAGGAGACCCAGCAGGGCCACCTTGTTCCGCAGGAGTTCCTTGAGGATCCGCCGGAGGTCCTGTCGGTTCGCGCGGGCCGCCGTCGCCCCGCCGACCTCGCTGGCGACACTCCCGTCACTCATGCCCCAGGCCCCTTCCCATCATCCGCACTCTTCCCTCTTCTCTCGGCTCTCTTCTCGCAGCCCTCGGCTCTCTTCTCTCGGCTCGTCGCTCGCGGCTCGTCGCTCACTTGTACGCCACCCGCGGGTCCAGGTAGGTGTAGAGCACATCGACGAAGAAGTTGATCAGGACGAAGATCAGCGCCAGCGTGAAGACCGCCGCCTGCACCAGCGGGTAGTCGCGGTACGAGATGGCCTGCACCGCCAGCCGCCCGACGCCAGGCCAGGCGAAGATCGTCTCGGTGATGACCGCCCCGCCGAGCAGAGTCCCCATGTCCAGACCGATCACCGTCACGACCGGGATCGACGCGTTCTTGAGTGCGTGCTTCAGGACGGTCCGCAACTCCGAGAGCCCCTTGGCGCGGGCCGTGCGGACATACTCCTGCCCCAGCACCTCCAGCATGCTCGACCGTGTGAGCCGGGCAATCCGGGCCATGGAGAACGCCCCGAGCGTCACCGCCGGCAGGACCAGGTGCTGCCACCCCCCGGCCCCGAAGGCCGGCAAGAGGTTCAGCCGGACGGCGAAGAGCAGGATGAACATGATGCCGAGCCAGTAGACCGGCATCGACTGCCCCAGCAGGGCGAGGACCATCCCCGCATGGTCCAGGACGCTGTTGCGGCGGACCGCCGAGAGGATACCCATGGGCACGGCCACGGAGACGGCGATCAGCATGGCCGCCGCAGTGAGCTCGAGCGTGGCCGGCATTCGCTCCAGGACGAGGCGCATCGCCGGCTGCTGGTGCCGGAAGGAGTTCCCGAAATCGCCCTGGATCACCCCCACAAAGAATCGCCCGTACTGGGTATCCGTCACGAACCGCCACGGCGGATTCAGATACTCCCACGGCGGCCACCGGAAGAAGAGCGGGTCGTTGAACCCCATCAGCTTCCGGAAGTTGTCGAGATCCTCCTGGGTGGCATCGGGCGGCATCAAGAGGACGGCGGGGTCCCCCGTCAGGTGGAGGATGATGAAGATGATGATCGAGATCCCGAAGAGGACCAGGAGCGACTGCCACACTCGACGAACCAGATAGCGAATCATCGTTTCTCTGCGAACCTCACGGACCGACAGGCGTCTTCAGGCACAATAAACCCCTCCTCACCAGGATTGTGAGAAGGGGCTGACGTATTCGTTCCCCTCCCCATCTCTCCCCGCTGACCCCTGCGCCCCGCAGCGGCGCGGGTGCAGATCGTGGGGCAGGAGTTAGCACCCCGCTACGTTTGAAGCGGGGTTGCCGTGGCTTCTTCGGGCCAGTCCCTCAGCCACTCTGGATGAGAAGTAGAGCGTTTTTCTACTTGATCGAGGCCCGGGTGTCAACACAAATTCCCCACGAGCACTTTGAACCTTGACCGCCGCGCCGGACCATGTTAGAGGAGGGCGTCAGCATCGAGACGCGGCACGCCGACGGTAGAGGGAGGCGCTATGACCAGCGAAGACATCATCGAGGTTGCCCTAGACTTGGCGCAGCTCGCCGAGATTCCCGGCGACTCCGGGGTTCACGTGCGCAGCGACAACATCAAGAAGGTCCTGGCGACGATCGACTGCGACGTGGGGGACCTGTTCCTGGCGCGCGAGCTTAAGTGTGATACCGTCCTGACGCACCACCCCGAGGGGGAGGCCGCCCTGAACGGCTGGCGGCTGATCCGTAACCAGATCGACCAGATGGTGGAGTGCGGCGTCCCCATCGCCAGGGCCGAGGCCGCCGTCCAGCGGCGCCTACAGCAGGTGGAGCTGAACAGCCACGCCCGGAACTACGGCCGCGTCGTCCAGGCCGCCCAGCGCCTCAAGCTGGGCTTCCTGAACGTCCACGTCCCCTGCGACGTCATCACGCGCCGCCTCATCC
>JAPLLC010000296.1 GCA_026387775.1 Candidatus Methylomirabilota bacterium
CCGCACCTCGACCGGCAGCATCAGCGTGACGAAGATCATCCAGAAGAAGAACATCCGCAGAGGGAAGTTGAAGAACGTCACGGCATAGGCGGAGATGATGGAGATGGCGATCTTCCCCACGGCGATGACCAGCGCCATGACAAGACTGTTGAACATCAGGCTCCGGACCGGAGGCGAGGAGACGCGCTCGCCCGAGCCGCTGGTCAACGCTTGCCGGTAGTTCTCGATCGCGTGGGTGCCGGGGAGGAGTGGCATCCGGCCGGTGGCGATCGTGGCGGCGTCGTGAGTCGAGCCGATCAGGGCGAAGTAGATCGGAAAGGCGAACACCACCACGCCCATGATCAGCACGAAGTGCGGAATCCAGCTCTCGCGGCGCCCAGGTGTCCCCATCAGTAGTGCACCTTTCTCTCGATGAAGCGGAATTGCAGGGCGGTGAGCGTGATCACGACCACCATCAGGATCACCGACTGGGCCGAGGAGCTGCCCAGGTCGATGTTGACCACACCGTCGGTATACACCTTGTAGATCAGAGTCTCGGTCGCCTTGGCCGGGCCGCCGCCGGTCAGCGCGTGAATCACGCCGAAGGTGTCGAAGAAGGCATAGACCATGTTGACCACGAGCAGGAAGAAGGTGGTGGGCGACAGCAGCGGGAAGACGATGCTCCGGAAGCGCCGGGCCGGGCCGGCGTCCATGGAGGCCGCCTCCACCAGCGATTTCGGGATCGCCTGCAGGCCGGCCAGGAAGAAGAGGAAGTTGTAACTCACTTGCTTCCAGGCCGAGGCCAGGATGACCAGGAGGAGCGCCTGGGTCCCGTTCAGCTTGTAGTCCCAGAGAATCCCCATGTCGTTCAGGCTCCGACCGATGATCCCGATCGAGGGGTGGAAGATGAAGAGCCAGAGGCTGGCCGCCACCGCGGGCGCCACCGCGTAAGGCCACATGAGGAGTGTCCGGTACGCTCTGACCCCCCGGATCTTCATGTCGGCCATCACCGCGAAGAGGAGCGCGAAGCCCATGGCTAGCGCCGCCACGGCAAGGGAGAAGATGACCGTGACCTGGATGGAGCCGAGGTACAGGGGGTCGGTGAGGATCGTGCGGAAATTCTCGAGCCAGACAAATTCGGTCCGGAGACCGAACGGATCCTGGATCAGCACCGACCAGTAGATGGCCTGCACGGCCGGCCAGAAGAAGAAGACCACCGTGATGGCGAGTTGTGGGGCGAGAAGCAGATACGGCAGAACCTTGTTCGGAAAGATGACACGCCGGCGCATCGTTCTGTGGCTCCGCGCAGCGAGAATTGACCGATCGTGATCCGGGGCTGCGAGCCGCCAATCCGCCCCCGGCGAATTGGCGGCTCGCCCGTCTCATGTCTCCGCTATTGGCGGTTGGTCCGCTCGAAGTTACGCAGGACCACGTTCCCGCGCTGCACGGCGCTGTCCAGCGCCTGCTTGGCGGTCTGCTGGCCCTGGAAAGCCTTCTCCATCTCCTCCTGCATGATCACCCGGATCTCGGGCATGTTGCCCAGCCGCAGGCCGCGCGAGTTGGCGGTGGGCTCGGTGAGCGTGAGCTGACGGAACGCGAGATCCGTCCCGGGATTCTTGATGTAGTAGCCCTGCCCGGAGG
>JAPLLC010000150.1 GCA_026387775.1 Candidatus Methylomirabilota bacterium
GGAGCGAAAGAGACGCACGATCATCTCGACCCCGTCCGCCAGCGCCGCGAAAGACGTCTCGGCCCGGGCCGAGACAAGCGCGCGCTCGAGGTTGTCCAGCACCGGCAGGAACTCCAAGAGGAGAGACTCGTTCGCGAACTTGAGGAACTCCACCTTCTCGCGCGCCGCGCGCTTCTTGAAGTTCTCGTACTCCGCCTGGAGGCGGAGCAGGCGGTCCTGGAGGCGCTTGGCCTCCTCGGTCTTGGCCGCCAGTGCCTCTTCCGGGCCCGGCGGCGCGGTCGGCGGCTCGGGCGGGGGGTTCCCGGCGTCCGGGGTGTTCGCGGGCGCGGGGGGGGTCACCGAATCGGGATGAAGGTTCATGCGGCTCCTGGTAGGCAGAACGGGAGGGCCGGTCGACCCTCCCGCGATATTGAACAGCGACCGGCTAGGCCGCGTGCTCCGTGAGGCATCGGCTGAGCAGGTTGGCGGTCGTCTCCACCAGAGTCAGCGTGCGGCCGTAATCCATGCGCGTGGGCCCCATGACCCCCACGACACCCAGGATCTGCCCGCGCCGCCGGTAGGGGGAGGCGACCACGCTCAGTTCTTGAATCGCCTGCATGGGAATCTCGCTGCCGATGAAGATGTGGCAGCCCTCGTTCCGCATGCACTCGGTCAACAGCATGACCAGCTTCGACTTGTCCTCGAACGCCGCGTAGAGCGACTTCATCTTGTGGATGTCGGCGAACTCCGGCTGGTCGGCGATCCGGGCCGCCCCCGCCACGTAAACGTCCGCCTCCGTCTCGTCCGCGAGGGCCTGCGCTCCCAGGCGCAGCGCCTGGGCCAGCAACCGGTCGTAGAGGGCTTTCTCCTCGGCCATCTGGGAGACCAGAAGGTCGCGCACCTCCTTCAGGGTGTGTCCCCGCAGGAGGTCGGAGAGATAGCGGCCGATCCGGTCCAGGTCCTCCTGTGTGAGCGACTCCTCCACTATGACCGTCTTGTGATGGACCAACCCCGTGTCGCTCAGGAGAATCACCAGCACGCGATCGCGCGCCAGAGCCACGAACTCCACCCGCTGGAACCGGTTGTCGGTCAGGCGCGGGGCCAGAGCGACCGCCACGTAGGGGGATAGCGCGGACAGGAGCTTCCCTGTTTCTTTCAGGAGGTCCTCGACCTCGGTCGTGGTGGGGCCCACGTGGTGCTCGATCTGCTCCACCTCGGCCGGGCTTAGCGGGGTGGGGTCCATCAGGCTATCCACGTACAGACGGTACCCCTTGTCCGTGGGAACGCGGCCCGCCGAGGTGTGCGGCTGCGCCACATAACCCAGCTCCTCCAGGTCCGCCATGATCGTGCGGATCGTGGCCGGACTCAAAGAGAAGCCGTGCTTCCGGGAGATCGTGCGCGAACCGACGGGCTCTGCCGTCCGGATGTAATCCTGGACGATTGCCCGGAGGACGTCAGGATGTCGAGCGTTTATCATGCCAACAGCCTCGATGCGTTGGCACTCGGATTCGAAGAGTGCTAACTGAGTGCGAA
>JAPLLC010000046.1 GCA_026387775.1 Candidatus Methylomirabilota bacterium
CTCCATGGGCGCCGCGCCGAGGCCGATCGCCTCGTAGAAGCGGCAGCGCAAGGCAAAGTGCAGCGAGCAGCCCGTGAGGCCGAAGCCGAGCTGGCGAAGTAGTGTAGAGTCCACAGTAGACTGGCAAATAACGTCTCGGTTCTTGCGGCGCAAAGGAGGTGGCCGGCGAGATGGCGACGGTGAAGCTGGGCCTCATCGGGATGGGCCTCATCGGACGGGCTCACGCAAAGACCTTGCAGACAGTGGGCGAGTGTGAGCTGGCCGCCATCTCGGACATTGACGAGTGCTACCGGGGTGATGCGGCAGCGCTTGGCGTGCCCTACTACCAGGATCACAGGGAGATGATCGAGAGGCAGCATCTGCACGCGGTCATCGTCGCGACACCCAATCATCTCCACGTGCCGATCGGTATTGCTTGTGCAGTGCGAGGCCTTCATCTCCTCGTTGAAAAACCCATCGCCCCGAGCCTCGCCGAGGCGGACCAACTGATTGCCGCCGCGCGGCAAAACAAGGTTCAGATCCTTGTCGGCCATCAGCGGAGGTTCAACGCGCTTGTCGAGAGAACTCGTGACATCGTCAGGGGAGGAGAGCTGGGCAGACTGGTCGGGGCGACTATCACGTGGGCATTGCTCAAGCCGCCCCAGTATTTCGAGGGTCCGTTCGCCTGGCGAAAGAACAAAGGGGGAGGCCCCATCCTCATCAATCTCATCCACGAGATCGACAACCTTCGATACATCTGCGGTGAGATCGATGAAGTGTTCGCCATAGCGAGCAACCGGGTAAGGAACTTTCCCGTTGAGGATACGGCCGGCGTCACTCTCCGGTTTGAAAACGGGGCAGTGGGGAGCGTCTTCGTTTCCGATTGTGCGCCTTCAGTCTCGGCGTATGAGGGGACGACCGGGGAGAATCCGTTGGTCTACCATGACTTTGGCAATTGCTATCATTTCTACGGCACCGAGGCATCCCTTTCGTTCCCCCAGATGAAGAAGCTCTTCTACTCAGACCCTGCGAAATTGGGATGGCATTATCCCATCACGGAACAAGGTGTGAAAGTCGTCCAGGAAGACGATCCGTACGCGAAGGAATTCAGGCACTTCGCGAAGGTGATCTTGGGAGAAGAGCCCGCACGGATCTCGGGGGAAGACGGGCGGAGGACATTGGAGGTCACCTTGGCGATCCAAAGATCCGGCGAGACCGGACAACCCGTCCGGTTGGGATCAGCAAGTTGAAAATGCGAAGCGAGAAGCTGCATGGGATGACAGCTGACAACGGGAAGGGCGAGGGCCCGAGTCCACTTACCGGGAGAGAGCGATGTTTCAACGAGTGAGCGACGTATTACGACGAGGCACGGAACTGGTGGTCATGGTGCTGATGGCCATCCTGGTGGTGATCGTGGTGGCAAGCGTGTTCTTTCGCTACATCTTGATTTCGCCACTCACCTGGTCGGAAGAGGTGGGCCGGTACCTGATGATCTGGCTGGGATTTTTGGCGGCCAGCATTGCGATACGCGACGGTCTGCATGTCGGGGTGGACTTTGTGGTGCAATGGTCTCCTCCAGGGATTGCGGTCTGGCTGCGGCGGTTGGGGCGCGCTGCGCTGGCCGTCTTTCTCCTAATCGTGACGAGCTACGGGTTCATCCTCGTTGCCAACCTCTGGGATCAGTGGAGCCCGGTCCTCACCATCCGAATGACTTGGCCATATCTCGCGATTCCCGTTGGCAGTCTCCTGATGCTGGTTCAACTCTTCATGCCGGCGCGCTCCAATTCGGATGCGCACGTCGTGGCGTAGGAGGCCCCCATGCTCACGATGCTGGCATTGACGTTCCTCGGGTCGCTGGCGCTCGGGATACCCATCGCGTTCGGCCTCGGGTTGGCGGCCACCGCGGCGGTCGTGACCTGGGGGCAGGTACCCCTCTGGTTACTTCCGCAGCGGATGTTCACGGGGGTGGACAGCTTTGTCTTCATGGCGATTCCCTTCTTCATTCTCGCGGGCGAGCTGATGTGTACCTCTGGAATTCTCGACCGCCTCGTGAAGTTTACCGATGCCTTGGTGGGTCATATCTGTGGTGGATTGGCCCATGTCAACATTGTGGCAAGCATGATTTTCGCCGGGATCAGTGGCTCCGCCGTCGCCGATGCCGCGGCATTGGGGGCGCTGCTGATTCCCAGCATGCAGAAGGAGTATGACGTCGATTTCGGGAGCGGCGTCTGCGCCGGTGCCTCGACCATCGGCCCCATCATTCCGCCCAGCATACCCATGGTCATCTACGCTCTGGCGGCCGGCTCAGTCTCAATCGCCGGCCTGTTTCTGGCTGGAGTCATCCCTGGCATTCTCATGGGACTAGGCATGATGGCCATCGCATACATCATAGCACGCCGCCGTGGGTATCCAGTCAGGCCTCGGTCTCTCGCGTGGCGTGAACTCTTGGTGCTCTTTTGGCAAGTGATTCCGGCGCTGCTCATGCCGGTGATCATCGTGGGTGGGATTCTGGGGGGCATCTTCACCCCCACCGAGGCGGCCGCCGTCGCGGTGGCCTATGCGGTCGCGGTCGGGTTCTTGGTGACTAAAGAACTGAAGTGGCACCACATCCCACCCGCCTTGTTGAAGGCCGGCGTGACTACGTCCGTGGTCTTCATGCTCATCGCGACGTCCAACGTGGTCTCCTGGTTGCTTACCACCCAGCAGGTCCCGCGACTGGTCGCGCAGTTTCTGAAGCAGGTCGCGCCCAGCCCCTGGATTTTCCTCTTGATTGTGAACATCTTCCTTCTGATCGTGGGTTGTCTGCTGGATCTCAGCGCTTCGATCATCATGTTCGTTCCCATTCTAGCACCGGTGGCGCTGGCATATGGCGTGGATCCGCTGCATTTCGGCTTCATCGTGGTGCTCAACTTGGTCATCGGGCTACTCACCCCTCCGGTTGGCGTCTGCCTCTTTGTCGTCGCCGGAATCGCGAGAATCTCTTTGGAGCGGTTGGTTCGGGCGGTCTGGCCGTTCTTGCTCTGGCAAATTGCAGTGCTGGTCCTGGTAACCTACGTCCCCAGCGTCTGCACGGCAATCCCGCGGCTCTTTGGGTACTAGCCAGCACTTGGTCTGAACACAGAAATCCGGGAAAGGAGGTGGGCGGGTCTCGGGTACATTCGGCAGGCGCTACAAGTCGTGAACAACCTCGGAACGGAGAGGAGGGTACGCACCATGTCCAAGCGAGTTGTGTTGATTACGATGGCGATCAGTGCGTTCGTGCTGCTAGGACTGTCTCTCGGCGGGCCGTCAACAGTCCAGGCTGGCCAGGTTGAGATCCGACTCGGTCATCCCGACCCCGCGGACATCTACACGTCAAGAAAAGCGGCTGGGTCCACTGTCTTCAAGGCGATGGTCGAGAACGAGACGGGCGGCGCCGTGAAGGTCAGCTTGTACCCCGCGGGACAGCTCGGCGGGGAGCGCGAGGTGGCCGAGGCCGTGAAACTGGGCAGCGTCCAGATCGGGATGCTGTCCGGGCCGTTCAGCGGGTTCTGCCGGGAGGCGCAGGTGTTCGACATCCCCTATCTCTTCCCGTCGCTCCTCGTGGCGTATAAGGTCCTGGACGGACCGTTCGGCAAGGAGCTGGCGGACGAGTGCCTGAAGAAGACCGGCATGCGCATCCTGACCTACGCCCAGGTCGGCTTCCGGAACTTCACGAACTCCGCGCGCGTCATCAAGAGCCCTGCGGACCTGAAAGGGCTGAAGATCCGGGTGATGGAGAACCCGGTCTACATGAACCTCGTGCGGTCCATGGGGGCGGCGCCGACGCCGATCCCCTGGCCGGAGACGTATACCGCGCTCCAGCAGAAGGTCGTGGACGGGCAGGAAAATCCGATCTCCTCGATCAAGTTCGCCAAGTTGTATGAGGTGCAGAAGTACATGACCACGGATGGACACACCTTCGGCGTGAGCTTCATGCTCATCAACGAGAAGTTCTTCCAGAGCCTGCCGAAGGAGTTCCAGGCAATCGTGAAGAATGCGGCGCTGACCTCGGCGGTGTCCGAGAACGGGATCGACAACCTCGATAACTCCATCGGCCTCCAGTTCTTGAAGGACAAGGGGATGGAGGTATACGCCCCGACCGCCGCCGAGAAGGCCCAGTTCAGGGCCATAGCACAGCCGGCGGTCATTGAGTACCTCGAGAAGCAGATCGGCCGCGCCTGGATCGATAAGGTGTTGAACGCGGTCAAACAGGTGGAAGCTGCGTTGGCCCAATAGCGGAAACCTCGCACGCGTCCAGGCTCGTGTTGGAGGGGCATGTGGAGCGCCCAGTTGCTCGATCGTCCCCCAAGAGCGGGGGACCCGGAACGTGATATGCTACGAGGGCGGGTGACGTCGACCCGCCCTCGTAGCTGGTGAGGCGCGCGGGTACGTTTCCTTTGCGGCAAGGGTTGATGTGTGTTTGTTGTCTCTGCCGGTAGGGGTGCCGTGACCCGGCCATCTTCGACGAACGTCAGCGCGTGAGGGGACTCGGGCCGTGGTCATCCGGTTCTTCGCGAGTATTCGGAACATCACAGGGGTGAAGGAAATCAAGTGGGGGGAGTTGACGCCCACGCTGGGTGAGTTGCTTCGTCTGCTGTCGGAGCGTTACGGCCCGGAGTTTCGAGGCTGGGTGCTCGAGGGCGAGGACCTGGGCGGCTCCGTCATGGTCGTGATCAACGGCGAAGACGCACGACATCAGGGAGGGGTCGAGACGCGCCTCGCACCGACAGATGTCATCTCGATTCTGCCAATCATGGCCGGAGGCAATCTCGCCGAGCGAGGGAGGGCGGAGACCACGCTTCCGTTTGATGCGAATAAGCTGAACCGCCTCATGGAGGAAGCGGGCCTGCAACTGGTGCTCGCCTGCACGCGGCATAACGTCCGGTACCTCACAGGCGGTTATTACTACCACTTCCTCGCCCGCATGCCGCGGTTTGGGCGCAGTCAGTATCTTCCGTTCGTGGGCCTCCCCCGAGGGCGGTTCGATCAGGCGTTCTATGTCGGTCGTGTGGACGAACGCAGCCAGATCGAGAAGGAAGGACTCTGGATCTCCAACTGGGTTGCCGCGCAGCTCGGAACGGTCAATGCGGCTGAAGGGGTGATTCAGGCGGCCCGACAGCTTGGCATTACCGAGGGCACTATCGGGGTGGAGTTGTCCTTTCTCCCCGGGGACGCCCTCCTCACGCTGCAGCGCGGCCTCCCGAATGCGACGTTCGTGGACGCCACACCGGTCCTGGATGAGCTTCGCGCCGTGAAGACGCCAGCCGAGGTGGCCCACCTGCGGGCAGTGTATAACCGGGTGGCAGAGGCGATCCAGGCCGCGTTCACCGCCGGCAGGCCTGGAATGACGACTGCGGAGATCGCGCGACAGGTGGAGCGGGAGATGGCTCAGCGAAACGTTGCCTTCCTCTTTGCCTTCACGTGCGCCGGACCGGGCACCCTGCGGGTGCCGTCCTCTGCACGATGGGAGTCCGGGCGGATCCTGCACATTGATGCGGGGGGAGAGGAGGGCGACTATCTGGCCGACATTTGCCGGATGGGGTGTCTGGGAGAGCCCCCGCCCCTCGCTCGGGAGCTGCATGCGGCCTGCATCGAAGTGCAGGGGCGGGTGCGGCAGATCGTGCGGGCGGGTCTTTCAGGCCGGGAACTGCTGCGTGCAGGCGAACAGGCCGTCCACGAGCACCGCTTCGCGCAGTTCGGGCGGTTCGTCGCCCATGGCATCGGCATGGTGTCCCACGAGCAGCCGGAGCTCTCGGCTTCGGGCTCGCGGCCACTCGAAGCC
>JAPLLC010000185.1 GCA_026387775.1 Candidatus Methylomirabilota bacterium
CGAGACGCAGGTGATGCCGTCCGACTGCTCCAGGGCGAAGCGCGTCATCGGATACAGGGAACGGTCGTTGCCGACCAGGGTGATGTCGGTGCCGTGCAGGGTCGTGACGATGCGGGGGCCCTTCGGGCCCAGGATGGCGCGTGCCAGGAAGGCCGAGACGGCGTGGGGAATGGCGTAGTGCACATGGAAGATATCCAGGCCGACCTGGGCGCCCACCTCGGACATCTTGGCCGCCAGCGCGATGGCGTACGTGGAATGCTCCAAGAGGGGATAATTCACCATCTCCACCTCGTGGAAGAAGATCCGCTCGTCGTAGTGCTGAAGGCGAAAGGGCAGGGCGTAGCTGATGAAGTGGATCTGGTGCCCGCGCTGGGCCATGGCCTTTCCCAGCTCGGTCGCCACGACACCGCTTCCACCGTAGGTCGGATAACAGGTGACTCCGATACGCATCTGCCCACCCTCCGATTCCGGTTCTATGGGTGTCCCGGACTCTCCCCCTGTGGCTGAGCGTCGCTCTTGATCGTGACGAGCTGGTGCTCCCAGCCCGGGCCGTCGATCTGCTCGCGGAGCGTCTGGATCAAGCCCGGGCCGTACTTGGCGAGATAGGGCAGGGCGGGATACACGCGCTCCTGGAGCTTGCCGCCGGGCATGAGGCTCTCGCAGAGCCGCTGGAGCTGTTGCCGCGTGTCCGCCTCGCGGCGCTTGAGCGCCTGCACCGTCTTTCGCTCCAACTGCTCCAGGTGTCCCTTGACGTGGCCGGCGGTCTGGCCGGCCGTGGCCTTGAGCGTCGGGTCCACGGAAGCGACGGCCCCACCGACGCGGAGGAAGATCTCGTCGATCTGTGCACGGGCCGCGGCGAGGGTTGCCTCCAGATCGGGCGGGAGCTGTGTGCGCAGGACGCGGCTCGCCAACTGCTCGGCTTCCACGCTGAGGTCCGGCAGGCCGAGGCGGAAGCGCTCCAGGAGGCGCACCGTGCGGGGCTCGATGAGGCTCAGGGACGCCCGCGGGACGATCACCGGCATGGGGACGTCGAAGGCCGCGTACACCGACTTGAGCTGGGCGAAGTAGGCGAGCTCGCCGGGGCCGGCGACATAGGCGAGATTCGGGAACAACGCATCCTGCACCACGGGACGCAGCGCCACGTTGGGGCTGAACCGCTCGGGCGTCTCATCGAGGATCTGGCGCAGGGAGGCCGAGGAGAGCGGCTCGCGGGTATCCCGCAGCCGGATGCCTGTCTGATCCCGAATCAGGGCCCGCCGTCCGTCTTGCAGCAGGAAGCAGTTCACGCCGTCGGGCCGGGCCTCGATCTGGGCGGGGTATCCGAGGGTGCGCAGCGACTGGCTCGCCTCCAGGATCGCGCGGGACGTGCGCGGGGTCTCGTCCAACTCGCGTCGGAAGAGGTCGGCGGCGAGCCGCTTCATGCGGGGATCCGCCCCATCCACGAGAACCAAGCCTGTCTCGCCGAGCAGGTGGACCATCCAGCAAGCGAAGGCCTCCGTCAGCGTCCGCTCCGGCGCGTAGGTCTGGGTCAACGCGTCGCAGAGGGGGACGGTGAACTCCGTCGCGGGGAGGAGATCCTTCAGCCGCCCCAGCGTCTCCTGGATGGCGGGTCCGAGCCGGAGGGTCGCCGGGATGAACCCGGTCGGCGAGCCCCAGGCGGCAGGCCGGAGCTGGACCAGGCCTCCATTGCGGTCTGCGAGATGCACGTGATCCGCCTCGGCAACATCGTGGTCCTCGGAGGCCATCCA
>JAPLLC010000050.1 GCA_026387775.1 Candidatus Methylomirabilota bacterium
GACGGGGCAGTTCGTGGTTCCCGGGTTGGGCAAGGCCGTGAAGGCCGCCCGCAAGGCGCGCATGGGGCGCAATCCGCAGACGGGCGAAGCCATCAAGATCCCGGCGAAGACGGTGGTCCGTTTCCGCTTGGCCAAAGCGTTCAAGGACGCCATCGTACCGCCGAAGAAGAAGTAGACAGCATTCTCCCAACGGATTCACTGGCGTGGGCCAGCATACAAGCCCTGGGGTCTCCCAGGGCTTGTATGTTTCCGCCGACCGCGAGACGATCGCCACAGGTGATCTCCCACTGGAGAGGAGCCGCCATGCTGCCCCACGTCGTCCTGCACGTCGAAGCGAGCCTCGACGGGCGCATCGACCACATCCGCCCAGACGTGGGGCGTTTCTTCCTGATCTGGTTGACTTACCCATTTCCAGTTCACACTGCACTGCGCAGCATCGCGTAGTCTCCCCCGGAGAGCAATCTCCCGGATTGTAGACCTCGCTTCGATTTCGGTTGAAGCCGACGGAGCGTTCCGCATATCCTTTCGTTGTTTCTTCAGCCGAATAGCCGAGAGTAAGCGAATACCACATCGCGGAAGGGGGACCAGTCGCGATGGTTTCCACTATCCCCTGTTGCCGATCGTACCAGCCGACTTCTTTCCAGGTCGCCCGGTCCCCTCGTCGGCCTGCACCTCCAGTACGCTCCTTCCCCGGGCACCTCGAACCGTCGCTGCGGTTGCGAGACGGCCGCCACTCGTTCTGCCTCACACCGCTTCAACGCGCTTCTGTCTGGATCGTTCACGCGCTGCCAGGATGCCCCATGGCCCTCTTGGGACTGGAAAGGCATCGGAAGGGAGGTGATCGCTCCGCCGCGGGGAGATTGTGGGAGAACGAAAGGCAAGGTGAAGTCGAAGAAACGAGGGGGGCACACATGGCTAAACAGAAGCGGGATTCGCATGGTATGTCCGACCATGATGTCGAGCGGCGGGATTTCCTGCGGTACGGGGCGGCGTTCAGCAGCGCCGTCGCCATGAGCGGCCTAACTTTTCAGAACGCCTCTGCGGTGGATCTGAAACGAATCGACATGACAGGCAAGCACAAGGTTCTCGGCTGCAATCCCCAGACGTCGACCGATGGGTACTGGGACAATTCGACAAAGCCCGTCCTGGAGGTGGATTCCGGCGATATCGTGGAGATCGAGACGGGCACCCACCTGATGGGCCAGATGATCCCAGGAGCGCAAATCGAGGACTGGATGAAGTGGTTCAAGGAGGTCATAGACAAGACTCCTGAGACGTACACGTATCCAGACCAACTCACGGGTGCGAAGAAGAACAAGCGCGGGGCGGGCCATCACCACCTCACTGGCCCGATCTTCGTCAAGGGGGCGGAGCCCGGTGACGTCCTCCAGGTGGAGATCCTCGAAATGGTGCCCACTGCATACGCGTTCAATCTGAATCCCGAAACCTCGTTTGTGAAGCTCGGTCTCTTGGCGGACGAGTACCCGAAGGGCAAGACGCGCTGGTATCGCGTCGACCTGAAGAATATGAAGTTCGAGTTCACACCCGGCGTCGAGATCCCCGTGCGCCCCTTCCCCGGAACCATCGGTGTGGAGCTGCCGGAGGCAGGTATGTGGAGCAACGTGCCACCCGGTCGCCATGGCGGGAATCTCGACAACAAGGACTTGGTGGCGGGCACCGCGCTCTACCTTCCGGTGTGGGTCAAGGGCGCAGGGTTCAAGACGGCGAGGGGGCCTTCCGGAACATCACTGTGCGGCTCACGGTGCGCAAAGACCTCAAGGATCTGGTGGACTGGCCGATGGCCTCCACGCCCACCCACTGGATGACCATGGGCATCCATACCGATCTCCTGGAATCAACGAAGATGGCAGTCCGGAAGGCGATCGTGTTTCTCAACAAGTATTACGGCATGGACCCGCTGGAAGCCTACGCCTTCTGCAGCATGGCCGTGGACCTGCACGTGACTCAACTCGTGGACTATACGCTCGGAATTCACGCGATGATTCCTAAGACCTGTTTCGTGGGAGCGCAGTACGCGAAGAAGAACGAGCTGCTGCTGGCGTAAGAGAGGCAAAGGCTGCATGGCCCGGCCCGGAGGCCTCGGCTTCTGGGCCGGGTCGTTGTTCTGGATCCGTTCCGCTCTCGTTCGACACCTGTGGCCCGCAAATACTCCATCCGCCATTCTCTTGTGCTATACAGTCTCTCATTGGGATGCACAAACAATCCGCACGTTGTCCTGTGGTCCGCAAGAACGCCGGCCGGCGCCCACCTTGTGCCAAAAGATGGAAGGGGAGAAGCTGAGTGAGTCGTCTTCATGCATATCCCGATGAAATCCGCCAGGCGTTCCAGCCCTTCGCCGACAGAGTCATCGGAGGGGGCGGGGTTTGATGTGACAACTTCTTTCCAGCATCTCCCATTGATAATGGTCGCGGCTTGCTGCATTGTGAGTCCGCTCCCCCGGTAGTAGCCGATTTCAGCGGTTTCCTCTAAAAATAGAGCTCGTTCTGAGCTATAGTAGGTGTCGGAGCGGGCTACCGAGCACTGGCGAGGATTGCCGAGGAACACTGGCGCAACGCATCGGAGGATATCATGGCACAGACGACCAACGGTTCGATGAAGGGCGCGTTTCTCCTGAAGCCCGAGACGATCGCCATCCGGGAGTTGCCGCGGCCCCGGCCGGGCGCGGGCGAGGTGCTGATCCGGGTGCGCGCGGTCGGCATCTGCGGCTCCGATATGCATCTCTACGACACGGGTCGGATCGGCTCGGTGGTGCTGGAGAGCCCCCATATTCCCGGCCACGAGATGAGCGGCGAGATCGCCGCGCTGGGAGCCGGGGTGACCAGCCTCGCGGTGGGGCAGCGTGTGGTGGTGGAGCCGGGGATAGCTTGCGGCCACTGCCATATGTGCCGCAGCGGTCGCTACAACCTCTGCGGCGCGGTGAGGTTCCTCGGGATTCCGCCGCACCATGGCTTCCTGACCGAGTACGTGGTGGCGCCGGCCCAGTGGGTGTATCCGCTCCCGGAGGCGCTCAGCTTCGTCGCCGGGGCGGCGATCGAGCCGCTGGCCGTCGGTCTGCAGGCTGTGGCGCAGGGAGGCGTGGGGCCGGAGAGCAGGGTGGCCATCTTCGGAGCGGGGATGATCGGGCTGGTCGCGCTGGAGGCGGCGCTGGCCCGGGGGGCGGAGCAGATCTGGGTCGTGGACGTGGTGGAGCAGCGGCTGGGACTGGCCAAAGAGCTGGGGGCGACGGTCGTGAACTCCCGCCAGGAGGACGCCGTGCAGGAGCTCCGTCGGCAAACCGGGGGCGGCCCCGACGTGGTCATCGAGGCCAGTGGGGCTCCGGCCGCCATCACGACGGCGTTCAAGTCCGCCGCCAAGGGGGCCACCTTCGTGGCGGTGGGCTTGCCGGAGGCACCTACCGTCGCGCTGGACTATACCGCCATCGTGCGCTCGGGCATCCGAATCGAGGCGGTCTTCCGCTACGCCAATCAGTTCCCCCTGGCGCTCGACGTGGCCGTCCGGCGACGCGAGCGGCTGGCGAAGCTCGTGACGGACTGTCTGCCCTTCGCGCACACCGCGGAGGCCTTTGCCGTGGCCCACGCCCGGCGGGAGGGCACGATCAAGGTGGTGGTGGAGTTCCCCTGAGAGCCGGTCCCGCGGGCTGTGGCGTTCTTGATTGCGATCCCTTCCGATTCCCCCACAGGAGGTGCGCCATGATCCGAGCTGTCGCCGTTGCTTTCCTGCTCTGCCTCGCGCTGGCCTCGCCATCCGCCGGCGCCCAGTTCGAGACCGACACGTTCTCCACGTCGGCGGGGGACCTCACGATCACCTTCATCGAGCACGCGACGCTGATGATCCAGTGGGGAGGGAAGGCGATCCACGTGGACCCGCTGACCCAGTATGCCGATTACTCCCGGCTGCCCAAGGCCGACCTCGTCCTGATCACGCACGAGCACAAGGACCACCTGGATGCCAAGGCGGTGGAGGCTATCCGGACGGACAAGACGGCTGTGGTCCTGACGCAGGCCTGCGCGTCCCAGGTGCAGGGCGGGATCATCATGGGCAACGGGGAGGTGAGGACCGTCGAGGGGATCCGCATCGAGGCCGTGGCCGCCTACAACCTCGTCAACATGCGGAGCCCGGGGGCTCCGTACCATCCCAAGGGACAAGGGAACGGCTATGTCTTGACCCTGGGGAACAGACGAATCTATGTGGCGGGAGATACCGAGAACACCCAGGAGGTGAAGGCGCTGAAAGACATCGACATCGCGTTTCTGCCGATGAACCTCCCCTTCACCATGACACCGGCGATGGTGGCAGACGCGGCCAGGGCCTTCAAGCCCAAGGTCCTCTACCCGTACCACTTCGGCGAGACGGACACCTCCACGCTGGCGGACCTGCTCAAGGATACCCCGGAGGTGGAGGTCCGCATCCGCAAGATGAAGTAGCGCCCCGCGCGCCTTGGAACGGAGAACACGCATGGCCGAGACCCTGATCTTCAAGAATGTCTTTCTGATCGACGGCACCGGAAGCGAGCCGCGGGAAGATGCCACGGTGGTCGTGGCCGACGGGCGCATCAAAGAAGTGGGAGGGCCCGCGGCCAAGGCGCCCGCGGGCCGGGTGATCGACCTCGATGGCAAGACGCTCATGCCCGGCCTGATCGACGCCCACGTCCACGTCGGAAATATCGAGATCCGGAACCACCTCACCGCCCAGCTTCCGCCGGCCGTCTACGTCCTGAAAACCTGCCGCAACCTGGAGACGGACCTGGACCTCGGGTTCACCACACTGCGCGATGCCGCCGGGCTGGATCCGGGATTCCGCGCGGCCGTGGACCAGGGACTCGTCCGCGGCCCGCGGCTCTTGCTCAGCATCACGCCGCTGGCGCAATCGGGCGGGAGCAGCTCGGTGTACGGGCCGGGTCCTGACCAGCCGATGGTGCGGAACGCGCTTGGCATCTACCCGGAGATCTGCGACGGAGCCGATCAGGTCCGGGCCGCGGCGCGGCGGACCCTGGGCCGCGGCGCGGATCAGATCAAGGTGTTCGCCGACGGCGAGGTGCTGTCCGCCCAGGCGGCCGACCGGGCCAAGCCGGGCCAGTCGAAATTCTGCGTGGAGGAGCTCAAGGCGGCGGTGGACGTGGCCGAGGCCGCCGGAACGTACGTGATGGCCCACGTCTATGCGCCGCGGGCCATCCGGAACGCCGTCCTGGCCGGGGTCCGATCGATCGAGCACGGGAACCTGATGGACGAAGAGACGGCCGGGATGATGGCCCGGGCGGGGGCTTTCTACGTCCCGACGCTGCTCACGTATGATCTGCTGGTGAAGGGCGGCAAGGCGATCGGGCTGGACGACCGTAGCATGGAGAAGCTCGCCCTGGTGGGGCAGTCGGGGCGGCGGGCCGTGGAGCTGGCCCATCGCGCGGGAGTGAAGATCGCCTCGGGGTCGGACATCGTCGGGCCGGGACAGGACCGGAAGGGGGAAGAGCTGATCATCAAGGCCGAGATTTTGGGGGCGATGGGCGCGATCGTGTCGGCGACCAAGACGAACGCAGAGCTCCTCAATCTGGACGACCGGCTGGGGACCGTCGAGGTGGGAAAGCTGGCCGACCTCATCGTCCTGGATGGAAACCCGCTGAAGAACGTCGGGCTCTTCGCGGATGGACGGAAGACGGTTCGCCTGGTTCTCAAGGAAGGCCGGGTGATGAAGGACCTGCTGGACTAGCAGGCTGCTGAAAAAGGCCCATCTGCCGGGGACCCATCCTCCGGATGGGTGCCCAGCCCGCGGCTGGGTACCCGCACGCTGGGGCACTCGCTGCGGCGTACCGGAAGTACGCCTGGACCCAGCTGCGCTGGGTACCCCGCCCCGGGTACCCATTCGAAGAATGGGTGCGCCGCCTGGCATCTGGACCTTTTTGAGCAGCCTGAGCGAAAACGGGTTTTTCAGCATCCTGCTAGGTCTCGGGGAGACACTTTCCAGGATATGGGGTTGACAAGGACAAGGTTTTTCGGAGAATAGGCATGCAGCCACCGGCAATGTCCGAGCGCCCACCCATCGCCGTGGAGATTCGGCCAGGATGACCAAGAGTCTGCGGATCGTCTTGATCGAGGATAACCCCGTGGATTGTGCGCGGGTCGTTGAACTCTTAGAGCGCGAGTTTGCCGATCTGAGCGTGCGACAGATTCGGGAGGCGGTGGACCTAGACGCCGTCGTTGCCGAGGGGGACTTCGATCTGGTCCTCACCGATTATCTGCTGCCATGGACAGACGGCCTGACCGTGCTGCGCGCGGTGAAGCGGCGCTGGCCGGACGTTCCGGTCCTGATGGTCACGGGGAGCGGCAACGAGGAGATCGCCATCGAGGCGATCAAGTCCGGTCTGGACGACTACATCCTGAAGTCGCACAAGCATCTCGCCCGCCTCCCCACTGCCATCCGCACCGCGCTCGATCGGCTGGAGCAGCGGCATCGACTGGAAGAGGTGGAGGTCCAATACCACACACTCTTCGACCGGGTGCCCATCGGCCTGTACCGCACTACCGCGCGCGGCGAGTTCCTGGACGTCAATTCGGCCCTGATCGAGATACTGGGCTACCGCCGGCTGGCCGAGCGGGCTGGTACCGTCCGGGACTTCGAGTTTCGTGTCCGCCGCTACGACGGCGAGCACATCTGGGTCCGGAATACGGCCCGGGTCATTCGCGGAGCGGGTGGATGCGTCCTCGGCTACGACGGGAGCATCGAGGACGTCTCCGAGCGGAAGTTGGCCGAGGAGGTCCTGGCGGAGCGGACGCGGCAGCTCGAAGCGGTGCGGGAGGCCGGCTCGGAGATCACGCATGAGCTGGACCTGAGCACGGTCCTGGGACTGATCCTGCGCCGAGCGGCGGAGCTGGTGGGGACGGCCGACGGGTCGGTGTATCTGTGGACGACGCGGCGCGACACCTGGTCCCGCGCGCCCGGCTCGGCCTGGGGGAGTGGCTGGACGACGTCCGCCTGCGGTCCGGCGAAGGGGTCGCGGGCACGGTGGTGGCGCGGGGCGAGGGGTTGATCGTGAACGACTACCGGAACTCGCCGCTGGCCCGCTCTCCCTTCCTTGACCACAGCCTCGCCACGGCGCTGATCGCGGAGCCCCTGCTGTACCGGGATCGATTCCTGGGAGTGATGCTCTTCAGCAACGAGGGGACGGCGCGGCGGTTCGCGCCGTCCGACCGCGAGATCTTGAAGCTGTTCGCCGCCCACGCCGCCGTGGCGATCGAAAACGCCCGGCTCTTCGGGGAAGTCACGCAGGCTAAGATGGAGTGGGAGAACACCTTTGACGCCGCGGTGGACATGATCGCCGTCCTGGACATCGACTACCGGATTCTGCGGGCGAATCAGGCGCTGGCACGACGTCTCGGGATGACGCCCGGGCAGGTCATCGGGCGCCACTGTTACGATCTGTTCGAGGGCTGTCCCGGCCGCGACAGCGGGTGCGGGTTTGCCCGATGCGTCGAGTCGCTGCGGCCGGCCACCGAGGAACGCACGATTCCGCGGACCGGGGAGGTGTTGCTCCAGACCTACTCACCCATCCTCAATGCCCAGGGACGGCTGGCCGGGGTGGTGCAGCTCTCGAAGGACGTGACCGCCCATCGGCAGTTGCAGCAGCAGTTCGCCCACTCGGAGAAGATGGCGGCGCTGGGCCGGCTGATCTCCGGGGTGGCCCACGAGCTGAATAACCCTCTGACCGGGATCTTCGGCAATGCCCAGTTGCTCATGCTGGAGACGAGGGACGAGGGAACACGGCAACGGGCGGAGGTGATCGCCAGCGAGGCGGAGCGCGCCGCGAAGATTGTGCGCAACCTGCTGGCCTTCGCTCGACCGTACAGGCCGGAGCGGCGCCCCATCCGGCTCCCCACGCTTATCGAGGAGACGCTGGCCCTTCGCCGCTACGACCTGAGCGTCCGGAACATCGCCCTGGTCGTGGAGCTGGCTCCCGATCTGCCCTTGGTCCTGGCGGATCCGCATCAGATTCAGCAGGTGTTGCTGAATCTCCTCATCAACGCAGAGCAGGCGATCGGCGGCAGAGCAGGGGCGACGATCCAGATCGGTGCAAAGCCCACGGCGACGGGGGACCTGGTGACCATCCGGGTCGCGGACAACGGATCCGGCATGCCGCCGGAGGTCGTGGAGAAGGTGTTCGACCCCTTCTTCACCACCAAGAAGGCAGGGGAGGGGACCGGTCTGGGCCTGGCGATCTGCTATGCGATCGTGCAGGAGCACCACGGACGCATCCGGGTCGGCAACCGCGCCGAGGGCGGGGCGTGGTTCGAATTCGATCTACCGACGCATGCGGGGAGCGCGACTCCCCCGGCCGAGAGCTCGGCCAAAGCGACGCCGGTCGGCGTCGATCGCGGCATGCGCATCCTGGTCATCGACGACGAGGATGCAATCGGACGCGTCGTGTCGGGTGCCTTGACCATGGTCGGCCATCAGGTCGAGGTGGTCCGGGATGGATGGCAGGCGGCCGAATGGCTGAGGCAGCGCGAGTACGATCTCGTGTTCCTGGACATGAAGATGCCCGGCATCGACGGCGAGCACCTCTACGATGACGTCATCTGTCGAAAGCCGCTCCCTCCCCGTGTGATCATCATGACGGGGGATACCATCAGCCGGGAGAGCCGGGCCTTCCTCGAGCGGACCGGGCTCAAGTGCGTCGAGAAGCCTTTCGCGCTGGAGAGCATCTGGGACTGCGTGCGCGTTCCGGGGGCGCCGCCCTCGGGGACGGCCGCCGGAGAGGATGTCTCCCCGCTTTCCGGCGACTGAATGGAGGTATCAGGTGAGAAGGCTGGTGGTGCTCGGGATCGTGGGTCTCTTGTTTGCGGCAAGCGCGCCCCTTTCACTGGCGGCGGCTGCGCAGGCGACCGACGTGAGCGTGGAGCAGGCCCGGAAGCTGATCCGGGAGCGGGGCGGCAAGGCCGGCTTCGTCGTCCTGGACGTCCGGACACCGGCCGAGTTCGCCGGCGGGCACCTGCCGGGCGCCGTGAATCTGGACATCCAGGCGCGCGACTTCCTGACGCGTCTTGGGGGGCTCGATCGCGGGAAGAGCTACCTTGTCTACTGCCGATCGGGGAACCGCTCCGCGAAAGCCGCCCAGGCCATGGAGCGGATGGAGTTTCCCAGGGTGTACCATATGCGGGAGGGAATGATCGGGTGGGAGAAGAAGGGACAAGCGTGCGGACGAACCCGATCTGACGCTCGCCTCGGACGCCTTCGCTGGATATCGCACCGCCGACCGTTCGATCCTTCGTCGCAAATGACAGGCTCGGAGGGCTGTTTAGCAGGCTGCTGAAAAAGGCCCATCTGCCGGGGACCCATCCCCCGGATGGGTGCCCAGCC
>JAPLLC010000263.1 GCA_026387775.1 Candidatus Methylomirabilota bacterium
GCCGGATGACCTCCAGCAGACTCCCCCGCATGTAGCGCGACAGGCCCGCCAGCCCACCGACGGAGGCCACCAGGAGGGGCAGGATGAGGTGGGAGAGAAAGTCCCAGACCTGCCCCCAGAAAGGCAGGTACTCGAAGTTCAAGGAACGCAGGCCGGACATGGGCAGCCACCCCAGTTGGACCCCGAACAGGATCATGAGCAGGAGCGCGAGCCAGAAGTCCGGCGTCGCGAAACCGACGAACACGAAGACAGTCATCGCCTTGTCGAATACCGAGTACTGCCGGGTCGCCGACAGGATCCCCAGCGGCACGGCGAGCCCAAACACGATCAGGGTCTCCAGCAGATTGAGTCCCAGCGTGATGGGAACCCGCTCGGCGATCTTGTCCAGCACCAGACGTCCGTCGGGGCTGTAAGAGCGGCCGAAGTCCAGGCGGACCACGCGCGTCAGCCACCGGCCGAACTGCACATAGATGGGCTTGTCCAGACCGTAGAGTTGCCGTAGCGTCTCTCGCTGCGCCCCCGTGGCCCGTGCCTCGAGATCCTGCTGGACGATCGTCGGCTCCCCCGGCGCCAGCTTCAGCATCAGGAACGAGAGGCACAGAATCCCCAGCAGGAGCGGGATGGAGATGAGCAGACGCCGGATCAGATAAGGCAGCACGCACGACCTCTCAGCGCTGGTACCGTTGCAGGGACGCCGGGATGTACCATTTGATGAAATTGTAGGAGATCCCCGCCGCCGCGGGCTCGATCCCTTGCACGCGAGACGAGACGACCGGCAGCGCGTCCGGAACGTAGAGGAAGACCAGCGGCTGGTCCTCGGCCAGAATCTCCTGCAGCGCGCCGTAGATCGCCTTGCGCTTCATCCGGTCGAAGGTCCGGCGCCCCGCCTCCAGGAGCTCGTCCACCTTCGGGTTCTTGTACGAGATGTGATTGAGCTCCTCCGAACCGGTCTTGCTGGAATGCCAGATGTCGAACTGGTCTGGATCCAATCCCAATCCCCACCCCAGAATGATGGCCTCGAAGTCCTTCTTGCGGATGAAGGTGTTGAGGAAGGCCGCCCACTCGACCACATGGATCTTGACGTCGATGCCGATGGCCTTCAGCCGGCGCTGGATGATCTCTGCCGTCTGCTGGCGCACCAGGTTGCCCTGGTTGGTCCGGATGGTGAAGCTGAAGGGCTTCCCGTCCTTCTCCAGGATCCCGTCGCTGCCCGGTTTCCAGCCAACCTCGGCCAGGAGGGCCTTGGCTCGCTCGGGGTCGAATGGGAACGTCTTCACGTCGGCCTTGTACCACCACGTCCCCGGCTTGTACGGGCCCACGGCCGGCCGGCCCAGCCCCAGGAGGACTCCGTCGATGATCTCCTGCTTGTCGATGGCGTGGGCAATGGCCTGGCGCACTCGCCTGTCTTGGAAGCGCGGATCCAGTAGATTGAATCCCAGGTATGCGTAGGCGTTCGCCAGGTACTGGTAGCGATGGAAGGCCTTCTGGAAAGCTGGATACTCGGTCTGCCGCCGGAATTGGATCGGGGTAAGCCCGGCCATGTCGATGTTCTTGGCCTTGAGCTCCAGGAAGATGGTGGAGGGGTCGGGGATGATCCGGTACACGACCCGGTTGATGTATGGACGGCCTTCGAAATAGTCGTGGTTCGACTCCAGGACGACCTTCTCCCCCGTCTTCCACTCCACGAACCGATACGCGCCGGAGCCCACGGGGCGGCGATTCTGCTGGGTGGTGCGCAGATCCACGCCGGCCTTCCAGGCCGGCTCCAGGATGTGCCGCGGCAGGATCCAGATCCCCCATGAGAGGAGGCCAGGCGAATACGGCTTGTCGTAGGTGACCCGGTACGTGTAGCGATCCACCACCTCGGCCCTCCGGACCTGGCGGAAGGACTCGGCATAGGCGGTCGGCGTCTTGGGATCGATCATGTAGCGATAGGTGAAGTCCACGTCCTCGCTCGTGACCTCTTCCCCGTCGTGCCACTTGACCCCTCTCCGCAGGTGGAAGGTGATCGTCAGCTCGTCCCTGGAAACGTCCCAGCGCTCCGCCAGCTCACCTTCCACCTCCAGGTCCTTGTTCGTCCGGACGAGGTTGGAGTAGATCAGGCTGCCGATTTCGTGGGAGGAAGAGTCGCTGGTGATGTTAGGGATGAGGCCGCTGATATCGCCGATGGAGGCCTCGACCAGCGTGTCCCCGTAGGCCGGGCTTCCCGCGTCCGCCGACGGGCCCGCGGTGTCCGACCGACCGCAGGCCGCGAGCGACACCGCGGCAAGGACCGCCGCGGCGAGCAGGATTGCTCGCCGCCGGGAAGGTGCTTCGGGACTGGTTGCTGTCCTGGCCACTATTTTGATGGGGCGGGCGGCGCGGCCGGGGCCTGATCTTGAGGAGCGGGCGAGGCCGGGGCCTGGGCAGCCGGGGCCGGTGTCGAGGTGGCCGGACTCGGACGATCCTCGGGAATCACGCTCGACGTCCCCATCCGCGAGGAGTGGAGCGTGAGTACGATGGACATGACCATGAACAGAACGGCCAGAATGGTCGTCAGCTTCGACAGGAACGTGGCTGCGCCCCGCCCGCCGAAGACGGTCTGGCTTGATCCACCGCCAAAAGCGGCCCCGATGTCCGCCCCCTTCCCGCTTTGCAGGAGAACGACCAGGATCAGCCCGACAGCGATCACGACATGGACAATAGCGAGTGCGATGAACATGCAACCTCCCCTTCCACGACATACAGGGCGGGCAAACCTCCCGCCGCTATCCCCGGAATCGGACGATCTTGGCGAAGGATGCCGCGTCCAGACTCGCCCCGCCCACCAAGCCGCCATCCACGTCGGGCTGGGCCATCAGGGTGGCGATGTTGTCCGGCTTGACGCTTCCCCCGTACAGGATCCGAACCGCCTGGGCCGCCGCTGGGCTCGCAGCCTCGGCGACCACCTGGCGGATGAAGGCGTGGGCCTCCTGGGCCTGGACCGGTGTGGCCGTCTTCCCGGTGCCAATCGCCCAGACCGGCTCGTATGCGATCACGAGGCGCGCGGAGGTGAGGTGACGCGAGAGGCCGTTTCGCACCTGCCGCTCCAGCACGGCGAAGGTCTGCCCCGCCTCGCGCTCCGCCAGCGTCTCCCCCACGCAGGCGATGCAGTTGAGCCCGTTCGCCAGCACCGCCTCGATCTTCTTGTCAACGGTGGCGTCCGTCTCCCCGAAGAACTGCCGCCGTTCGGAATGCCCCACGATGCAGTGGCTGCACCCCAAGTCGGCGATCATCGGCACCGCGACCTGACCGGTGAAGGCGCCTTCCTTCTCCCAGTAGCAGTCCTGGGCTCCGATGGCGACCGGCGAGCCCTTCGCCGCCTCGACGGCGGCCGCCAGCGCAGTGAACGGAGGACAGATCACGACCTCCACTCCCTGCACGCCCTTCACCAGGTCCGCCAGGCTCCGGATCGTCTCCGCCGCCTGCCGGGCCGTCTTGTACATCTTCCAGTTGCCTGCAATCACCGGCGTTCGCATGAGAACTCCTTTGCCCGTTCACTTCTTGTCGGTCAGCGCCGCCACCCCCGGAAGCTCGATCCCCTCGAGGAATTCCAGGGAGGCCCCACCGCCCGTGGAGATGTGGCTCATCCGGTCGGCCAGGCCCGCCTGGGTCACCGCCGCCACCGAATCCCCGCCGCCCACGATAGATGTCGCCCCACTCTCGGCGATGGCGCGGGCGACGGAGAACGTCCCCTCGCGGAACGGCGCCAACTCGAAGACGCCCATGGGGCCGTTCCAGACGACCGTCTTGGCCCCTCGGATCGCCGTGGCGAAGATGGCGCGCGCCTTGGGGCCGATGTCCAGGCCCATCCAGCCCGCCGGGATCGCCGTGCTGTCGGCGATGCGGGCCTCGGCGTCGGCCGCGACCTTCTGGGCGATCACGTGGTCCACGGGGAGGAGGAACGTCACGCCCTTGGCCCGCGCCGCTTCCAGGATGGTCCGGGCCACGTCCAGCTTGTCCGCCTCGAGCAGGGACGCGCCGACCTCCATCCCCTGCGCCTTGAGGAAGGTGTAAGCCATCCCGCCCCCCACCAGGAGAGCGTCGACCTTCGTCACCAGATTCTGCAGCACCCCGATCTTGTCCGACACCTTGGCCCCGCCCAGGATAGCCACGAAGGGGCGGGCCGGATTCGTCATGGCGCGGCCAAGATACTCCAGCTCCTTCGCCATCAGGAAGCCAGCCGCCGCCACGGGCACGAACTTCGTCACCCCCACCGTCGAGGCGTGGGCCCGGTGCGCCGCGCCGAACGCGTCGTTCACGAAGACGTCGCAGAGCTTGGCCAGCGCCCGGCTCATGGCTTCGTCGTTCTTCTCGTCGCCGGCGTGGAAGCGGCAGTTCTCCAGCATGAGGACCTGGCCCGGTGCCAACTGCGCCACGGCCGCCTCCACCGCCTCACCGATGCAGTCGGACGCCATGGCCACCGGCTCCTCGAGGAGCTCCGAAAGTCGTTTGGCTGCCGGCGCCAGGCTCATGGCGGGGACGACCTTCCCCTTGGGCCGCCCCAGATGCGAGAGCAGGAGGACCCTCGCCCCCTTGTCCAGGGCATACCGGATCGTGGGGAGGGCCGCCCGGATACGGGTGTCGTCGGTCACGACCTGCCGCGCGTCGAGCGGAACGTTGAAGTCCACCCGGATCAGGACGCGCTTCCCGGCAAGAACGACGTCGGCGATGGAGAGTTTTTCCATTCTGACCTACTTCTTCGACGCGATGTACTTAATCAGGTCGCGCACGCGGCAGGAGTACCCCCACTCGTTGTCGTACCAGGACAGGACCTTCACCAGCGTGCCGTCCACCACCGAGGTGGAGAGGCCGTCCACGATCGAAGACAGGGGGTTCCCGTTGAAGTCGATCGACACCAGGGGCTCGTCGCTGTACCCGAGGATCCCCTTGAGTTCTCCCTCCGCCGCCTTCCCGAGGGCCGCATTGACCGCCTCGGCCGTGACCGGCTTCTCCGTCTCGGCCACCAGGTCCACCACGGAGACGTTCGGAGTGGGGACGCGAATGGCCAGACCGTGTATCTTGCCCTTGAGCTCCGGCAGGACCACCGCGCCCGGCGCAGGTCCTTGTGAGGCAGATCCAGGATCGACTGGTCGTTGGTGTAGGAGTGGATGGTGGTCATGAGGCCGTGCTTGATCCCACAGATCTGCATCAGGACCTTGGCCACCGGGGCCAGGCAGTTGGTCGTGCAGGAGGCATTGGAGATGACCTGGTGCTTGGCGGGATCGTAGCGCCCTTCGTTCACGCCCAGCACGATGGTGATGTCCTCGTCCTTGGCCGGGGCGGAGATGATCACCTTCTTGGCGCCGGCCTCCAGGTGCTTGGCGGCACTGGCCCGGTCCGTGAACCGCCCCGTAGACTCCACCACGACCTCCACACCCAGATCCTTCCAGGGCAGGGCGGCCGGGTCCTTGCTGGCCAGCACCTTGATTTCTTTCCCGTTGACCACCAGGCTCTGATCCTTCGCCTCGACGGTTCCCTTGAAGGCCCCGTGCACCGAGTCATACTTGAGCAGGTGGGCCAGAGTCTTGGCATCGGTGATGTCGTTCACCGCCACGATATCCAGCGCGGCGTCGCCACAGGCCGCACGGAAGAGATTACGCCCGATCCGACCGAATCCATTGATGCCAACCTTGGTTGCCATACCGACCTCCTTCACGCGTCAGACAACAGACACACCCACGCCCAAACGAGGATACCCTGGCCTCGCGTAACCGAGGCATGCTAGTAGAATCGACCGAAAATGTCAAAAGATATCGAAGGGATACAGTCGTCAGCTAACAGGCTGCTCTTCTCACTCCACCCGTGCCAGCGTGAGCACCCCCAGGCCGGCGGCGCCCGCGTGGCTTAGGGCTGTGGCGCAGGCATTGGCCGTGGCCCCGGTCGTGAACACGTCGTCGACCAGGAGCAATCGCTTGCCGGTGACCTCCTCCGGCTGCCGCGTGCGAAAGGCGTCCCGGACGTTCCGCCGTCTCGCCTCCGCATCTCCCTGCTGGGGCGGCGTGGGGCGCACGCGAATCAGCGCCCGGGGGAGCATGGGCAGACCGTGGCGCCGGCCCACCGCCCGGGCCAGCAATTCTGCCTGGTTAAAGCCGCGCCGCCAGCGCCGGACCCAGTGGAGCGGCACCGGGATCAGGGCATCCCATTCCCGGATCGCGAGGTAGGCGGGCGCCTCCTCGGCGAGCAGGTGCGCCAGGTGGCGCAGGAGACCGAGACGGCCCCCATGCTTGCAGAGCAAGATCGCCTGCCGGGCGATGCCGCCCTCGCGGTAGCGAAGCGGCGCCCGAGCCACTTCGAAGACGTCCCGCGCCTCCCGGCATCGTGCGCACAGCGGCCGCTCCACGCCGCGCGCCGCCGCCTCGTCCGGAAACGGCCAGCCGCAGCGCCAACACCCCTGCTTTGGCATGCGCTCCAGCGCGTCCCAGCAGCGCCCGCAGAGCGCGCTCTTGCGCCCAAGATCCAGGGGGCTCCGGCACATCTCGCACGGAGTGGGGAAGATGAGGTGGAGAAAGCCGGCCGCCACATCGCGCGGTCCGAGCCGAAGCCGGGGAAGGTCAATCGGCGACATCGCTTTGCGCCCCGGTCGGCCGACCACTGGCAAGGCACCGTTCGATTTCTTGCGCGACGACGTCCAGTGAGGGGAACCGCCGGGCCGGAACCTTGACCATCATGCGCAAGATGATGGCGTCCAGCCACACCGGGATCTTGGGGTTCCAACGCCGGGGCGAACTGGGTTCGGTGTGGATGTGGTGGTAGAGAACATCCCCTTCCAGAAAGGGCGGCCGGCCCGCCACCATGTGGAAAAGCGTGCACCCCAGGGAGTACTGGTCGGTGAGGCCCGAGGGGGCGTCACCCATGATCTGCTCCGGAGCCATATAGAACGGGGTCCCGCGGATCGAGGTGACCTTGTCGGTGGCGCTGGAAACGACCGCCGCCAGGCCGAAGTCCATCAGCTTCACCTCGCCCCTGCTGGTGACCATGATGTTGGCCGGCTTGACGTCCCGGTGCACGATCTGCTGCCGGTGGGCGTGGATCAGGCTCTGACAGGCCTGCAGAAAGAACTCGATTGCCCGCGAGAGGGGGAGGATATGCTCCTCGTCCAGGATGGACTGCAGGGAGCGCCCGTCCACGTACTCCATGGCGATATAGACCGTCTCCGCGGCCTGGCCCGCGTCGAAGATGGTCACGATGTTCGAATGGTGCAAGGAGGCGGCGATGCGGGCCTCCCGCAGGAAGGCCTCCAGGGCCTTGGGATCTTCGCGGACGGCGTCGGGCAGGACCTTGTACGCCACCTGGCGCTGCAGAACCACGTCCTCCGCCAGGTACACGATCCCCATGCCGCCGCGGCCCAACTCTTTGATTATGTGATACCGGGCAGGCCCGGCCTGGCCCGCCGCCGGCTCCCGTCCGGGCACCGCCTGCGTCTTCGCCAGCCGCTCCGACAGGTCCGCCACCCGCCGTTGGACATCTCGGTAGTCGAACTGTTCCGCCACCACCTTCTCGTAGAGGTGGAGGGCCTCTTGGAGGTTCCCCTGCCGCTCCTGGATGCAGGCCAACTGGTAGGTCGGATAGACAAAATCGGGAGCGATCGGCCTAAGCCCGGCGGCCCGTTCGTACTTCTCGCGGGCGGGCCCGTCCAGATCGCTCTCCAGGAACATGTCCCCGAGGCGGATGGTGGCCTCCAGATACTGGTCGGACTCCGCCCCTACTTGCTGGAGGAGGGCCATGCCTTCCTCGGCGGCACCCGTATCGAGGAGCACTCTGGCGGCGCCGAAAAAGTCACCGGTCTCCTGGAGCACCCGCGCGGCCTCGCGCGGGGCGCCGGCCTGCTGATAACACTGCGCGGCCTCCGATCGCTTCCCCAGCCGCTCCAGGGCCGAGGCGGCCTGCGCCGGATTCCCGGCGGCAACATACATCTCCGCCGCGCGCTCG